>NZ_CAUQDV010000004.1 GCF_963517015.1 uncultured Devosia sp. | reverse complement strand
CTCGACATGGCAGCACCTGTGTGAGGTGTTGCACTTGGTTTGTGAACTCAGGGGGGCCCATCCTGAGATTTGCCCGCAGCTGCAAGGTGCCCATGCGTAAGGACGACGACCTTGCGGCCGTTCGTCCGTATCGAGATGGATCCCGGCTCAAGGCCATGCGCCATTCGGGCATTACCCTCATGGCCTTCTCACCTCAGATCGCTCCACTGGAGCGATCTGCCCGTTCGGGACGGCTCGACGGATGACATCGTGGGTAGGCTGATACAGTGACCGACAAGTCCAGCCGGTCAGATTTCCGTTCGCGCCCTTAGGGCCTGACTGAGCGTGCCTTCGTCGAGATAGTCGAGTTCGCCGCCCACGGGGACGCCGTGGGCGAGGCGTGTCACCTTGATTTCGGAACCAGCTAGGCGATCGGTGATGTAATGCGCCGTTGTCTGGCCCTCGACCGTGGCGTTGACCGCCAGCACCACCTCACGAAACTCCGGCGCGCGGGCGATCAGGGCATCGACCGACAGGTCATCGGGCCCGACGCCGTCAAGCGGCGAGAGCACGCCGCCGAGGACGTGGTATTTGACCTGCCCCACCCCTGCCCGCTCCAGCGCCCAGAGGTCGGAGACGTCCTCAACGACGATCAGCATGCCGCTGTCCCGGCGCGGATCGGCGCAGATGGAACAGGGACTTTGCGTATCGATATTGCCGCAGATTTCGCAGGTGCGAACGGCCGTTACGGCGCGATCAAGGGCGGCGGAAAGGGGCAGCATGAGCTGCTCCTTTTTCTTGACCAGATGCAGCACGGCACGTCGGGCCGAGCGGGGTCCGAGCCCCGGCAGACGCGCCAGGAGCTGGATCAGCTGTTCGATTTCGGGTCCGCCGGTGGCCATTTTCGGGTTAACTCAGGGTCGAATGCGCTAGCAGACTGCTAACATTGACGGGCCGCATGCGTGAATCGTCAGAACGGAAACTTCATGCCGGGCGGGATGGGCAGGCCGGCGGTAACTTCGCTCATGCGACGCTGCATTTCGGCTTCTGACTTGCCCTTGGCGTCGTTGTGCGCAGCAAGGATCAGGTCCTCGAGCACTTCGACGTCATCTTCCTTGAAGAGCGAGGGATCGATCTTGAGGCCCTTCATTTCGCCCTTGCCGGAGAGCGAGACGACAACCATGCCACCGCCCGAACGGCCTTCGACGACCAGCTCGGCAAGCTCGGCCTGCATGGCCTCCATCTTGCCCTTCATTTCGCTGGCGGCCTTCATCATGCCCATGATGTCTTTCATTCGTCGTCCTCTTCAATTGGGGGCGGAAGCGCCTCGACCTCGTCGGTGGTGACCGCGTCGTCGCGCACCTTCACATTGACAAGCTTGGCGCCGGGAAATGTTTCCATGATGGCTTTGACCAGCGGATCGTCATGAGCGGCGGCCTGGGCCGCTTCGACGCGCTTTTCCTTTTCCTGACGAACGGTCAGGCCTTCGGGCGGCTTGGTCGAGACCATGACCAGCCAGCGCTCGCCGGTCCAGAGCTGGAGGCGCGCCGACAGGGTCGCGATCATGCCTGGATCGGCACCATCGCTGAGCGCCACTTCGATGCGGCCCTGTTCGAAGGAGATCGGGCGCATGGAGGATTCGAGCGCCAGCTTGACCAGCACGTCGCGCTTGGCCTGCGCCAGGGCGATCAGCTCCCGATAGGAGCCGACCTTGGAAAAGGCAGGCTGCACTTCGGGCTGTGGCGCGGCGACCGGGTTCGGCGCGGCGACCGGCTGCGTTGCCGGCTGGGCACCGGCCCAGGGCACATTGGCGGGCTGGGTGGCCACGGCTTCGATTGCCAAAGGACGGGGCGCCTCGACGCGCATGGCCGATGCACCACTGCCGCCACCACCGCCCGAGGGGCCGCGCGCGATCGGCGCGCTGGGCGGCAGGCTTGGTGCAGGGGCCGGCTGGTTGGACAGCTTGGCGATCAGATCGTCGGGGCTGGGCAGATCGGCAGCATAGGCCAGACGGATCAGCGCCATTTCAGCGGCCTGCAGACCATTGCTGGCACGCGAGACTTCGTCATGGCCCTTGAAGAGGATCTGCCAGGCGCGGGTCAGCGCCCGCATGGGGAGCTTGCCCGCCAATTCGGCGCCGCGATTGCGCTCGTCGGGCGTCAGCGAAACGTCGTCGGCTGCGGCGGGCACGACCTTGATGCGTGTGACCAGATGGGTGAAATCGGCCAGATCGGCGATCAGGGTCTGCGGATCGGCGCCCATGTCATAGAGATTGCGCATGGTCTCGATGGCGGGACCGATCTGGCCACCCATCAGTTCCTCGAAGAGATCGATGATCCGGGCGCGATCGCCGAGGCCCAGCATGGCCTTGACCGTTGATGCCGTGACCGTGCCATTGCCATGGGCGATGGCCTGATCGAGCAGGGAAAGATTATCGCGGGCCGAGCCTTCGCCGGCACGGACAATCATGGCCAGAGCCTCGGGCTCGAAGGAAATGCCCTCCTGGCCGAGGATGGATTCAAGATAGGCCGACATGATCTCGGGCGTGATGCGGCGCAGGTCGAAACGCATGCAGCGGCTGAGGATCGTCACCGGAACCTTGCGGATTTCGGTGGTGGCGAAGATGAACTTCACGTACGGGGGCGGCTCTTCGAGGGTCTTGAGCAGACCATTGAAGGCGGCCGTCGAGAGCATGTGCACTTCGTCGATGACATAGACTTTGTAGGGCGCCGACGAGGGCGCGTATTTCACCGAGTCGATGATCTCGCGGATGTCGTTGATGCCGGTGTTCGATGCGGCGTCCATTTCGATGACGTCGACATGGCGGCCCTCGATGATGGCGCGGCAATGCTCGCCCTCGACGCTCAGATCAAGCGTCGGATGGGGACCGGTGGCATCTTCATAGTTGAAGGCACGCGCCAGGATACGGGCCGTGGTGGTCTTGCCCACGCCGCGGACGCCGGTGAGGATGAAGGCGTGGTGGATGCGGTTCTGCGCGAAGGCATTGCCCAGCGTCTGGACCATGGCATCCTGGCCGACAAGCGTCGAGAAATCGCGCGGCCGATATTTGCGGGCGAGGACGAGATAGGGAGATTTTTGGGAATCAGAACCAGCCATGCCGCTTTCTTACCACATCGGGTGGGAAAGCCTCTGCCTCCATCAAGGTTTTGGCGGGCAAAAGGCTGAAGTAGGAGGCTGGCATCGACCCGTGAAGGTCTCGTTGGGGCTGCTTCCTTCCGGACCTGACCCGGTTGGCGAGGAACACGTCCGCGCCAACCTCCCGGGGGCTATATGCGAAGAAATGACGGCAAAGGCAAGAGCCGGACACTGCGAATTGAAGCTGCCGCCTCTTTCCTCGTGGCCCATTGATCCTTAACCCGGCTCTGCGAGCATCGCCCAGAATCAAGGAGAAGCCGGAACATGGCCAGACGCCGTCCTACATCTTTGCGTACCTCGGTCGAGGATGTCGCCGCTTCCAAGCGCGCGCCTTCGACGCCACAAACCGAGTCGTCGGCGTTCAAGCTGGCCTTTGCCGATGACGAGTTCCTGACTTCCGAAGAAGTGCGCGGGGTTCGTTTTCAGCTCGAGTATCTCAAGCCCGAAACGCGGCTGCGCGAGCGGGGGATCAATTCGACGGTGGTGCTGTTTGGCGGGGCGCGCATTCCGGCGCCGGGCAAGCCGGCCTGGGCGGCCAAGAACGAGCTGCAGAAGAAGAACCTCGAGGCCGCCTCGGTCTATTATGATGAGGCGCGGCGCTTTGCGCAGCTGGCATCGGCGACGTCCAAGGCTCTCGACTACAAGGAATTCGTGGTGACGACCGGCGGCGGGCCAGGCGTGATGGAGGCGGGCAATCGCGGCGCCGCGGACGTCGGTGCGCCCACGATCGGGCTCAATATCGTCTTGCCGCATGAGCAGGCGCCCAATCACTATGTGACGCCGGAGCTGAGTTTCAACTTCCACTATTTCGCGACGCGCAAAATCCACTTCCTGCTGCGCGCCAAATGCGTGGCGGTGTTTCCGGGCGGCTTCGGCACGCTGGACGAATTCTTCGAGGCGCTGACGCTGATCCAGACCAAGCGCATGGACAAGATTCCGCTGCTGCTGTTTGGCGCGGAATTCTGGAGCAAGGTGATCAATTTCGAGGCGCTGGCGGAGGCCGGCACGATCGCCCCGGACGATACGCATCTGTTCAACCTGGTCGATACGGCTGAAGAGGGCTGGGAAATCGTGCGGGCGTTCTACGACCTGCCCAAGGTGGACGAGGCGCTCAAGGGGGATTGAGGAAGAGGTTTCTCTTGGGTACCCCCACCTAACCTCCCCCTGATAGGGGGAGGGACAGATTGTGCTCGTGGCACAAACTTGCTCCACCCACTGCGCGGTCCCTCCCCCTTTTCAGGGGGAGGCTAGGTGGGGGTATTCTTCCTGCCTACTTGTCGTCCGAGGCCGGGTAGACGCCGAGGATATGCATGTGGTCGGTGAAGAAGCCGAGTTCTTCGAAGGCATGCTGCACGCCCACGTCGGAGGGATGACCTTCGATATCGGCGTAAAACTGGGTAGCCGTGAAAGCGCCGCCGACCATGTAGCTTTCGAGCTTGGTCATGTTGACGCCGTTGGTGGCGAAACCGCCCATGGCCTTGTAAAGCGCGGCGGGCACGTTGCGCACGCGGAAGACAAAGGTGGTCTTGATCTTGCCACTCCCGGCAGGCGCCTCTTTCGGCGTTGGCGAGAGGACGAGGAAGCGCGTGGTATTGTGCTCGGCGTCCTCGATATTGGAGGCAAGGACGTCGAGGCCGTAGATTTCGCCGGCAAAGCGGGAGGCGATGGCGGCAACGGATTTGTCGGCCTTCTGGGCGATCTCGCGGGCAGAGCCGGCGGTATCGACGGCATTGATGGTGCGGAAGCCGTTGTCGGCGATGAACTTTCGGCACTGGCCGAGCGCGACCGAGAGCGACTGCACGGCCTTGATGTCGGCCAGCGTTGCGCCCGGTACGCCGAGCAGGTTCATCTCGACGCGGAGATAGGTCTCGCCAATGATATGCAGGCCACTTGCCGGGAGAAGGTGGTGGATGTCGGTGATGCGGCCATAGAGCGAGTTCTCGACCGGGACAACGGCATAGTCGGCCTTGCCGGTCTGCACCGCATTGATGGTTTCCTCGAAGGTGACGCAGCCCATGGCCTCTTCGCCGGGGAAGACATTGTTCGCGGCGGCATGGCTGAAGGCGCCGGGTTCGCCCTGGAATGCGATCTTCTTGGTCATTGCGGAGGGTCCGTATCTGGTAGGCGACAGGCTTTTGAACCCGGGCGGTTCGGCTGTCAATCGAGGGGGCTCGGCGCGGGAACGCATGGCTCTGGTGGGGAATTGACGCAGAGCGGCTTTGAACGGTTGCGCCATAGCGGCCTTGCGACTATCTTCCGCGCGCATTGGCATCGTCCGTTGAGCAGGATTTCCCTTGGGGAATCGTAAGTTGGACGAGAGTCGAATATCGTCCACAGGGGATGGACTGGCAGAGAGACCAAATGGATTCGTTCGAGCTTAACAAGATCATGGGCGCCGTGCTGGGCACGCTGCTGTTCGTCATGGGTGCCGGCTTCGTCGCCGAAGCCATCTACCATCCCATCGAAGACCGTGGCCCGGGCTATAACCTGCCGGAGCCGGAAGTTGCCGAAGGTGGCGCAGCGGTCGAAGCGGCTCCCGAAGTGCCGCTCGGCGTGCTGCTGGCCAGCGCCAGCGCCGAAAACGGCCAGGCTGCGGTGCGCAAGTGCCAGTCGTGCCACAATTTCGGCGAAGGCGATCCCAACAAGACCGGCCCGCATCTCTATGACATCGTCGGCCGCGCCGAAGGTTCGGTTTCGGACTTCGCCTATTCCGACGCCATGCTGGCACATAATGCTGCCGGCGATGTGTGGACCTATGAAAACCTCAATCACTTCCTGACCAAGCCGGCTGACTATGCCCCGGGCACGAAGATGAACTTTGCCGGTATCCGCACTGCCGAAGAGCGCGCCGATATCCTGGCTTACCTGCAGACGCTGTCGGCCAATCCTGTTGCCTTCCCGGCTGCCGAGGAAGCTGCACCAGCTGAAGAGGCTGCGCCGGCCGAAGGCGAAGGCGCTGCGGCTGAAGCCGCCGGCACCCAGCAGCCCGATGCGGCGACACCAGCCGATCCTGCTGCAACCGAGCCGGAAAACGAAGCCGAACCGGCTGCGCCGGCCGCCGTGACCGACACGCCGACCGAAAGCCAGAGCGAAACTCCGGTTCAGGGCACGCCAACCGGCAGCGGTACGCCCGCCGGCACGAGCGGCGCCAATCCGGCGACCACGGCCCCGACGGCACCCGCCGCGGGCGCGGCTGCTCCGGCCACCACAACGGAAACCGCACCCGCCGGCCAGTAAGGCCCGGAGAGGTTGCGAAATATTGGGCCGCGCCTTCACAAGAGGCGCGGCTTTTTCTTGGGAGGATTTCACATGCTATTGCTGCACCTGTCCGATGTCGATGAAGCGAGCTGGGGCAACAGGCTTGCCGCTGCGCTGGCGCCCTACCCCGTCGTAAGGCGTGGCGATGACTTCGACCCGGCCGATGTGCAGTATATCTTTGTCTGGAAGCCAAAGCCGGATGCCTTCGAAGGCTTGGCCAATCTCAAGGCGATCCTGTCGCTGGGCGCCGGCGTCGATGCGCTGCTCAAGCACCCCAGCCTGCCCGATGCGCCCATCGTGCGTTTCGTGGACGAGGACCTCAGCCAGCGCATGAGCGATTATGTGGTGGCCCATGTCACCATGCATCACCGGCTCTATACGCGCTTCCGCGCCGACCAGAAGGCCAGACGCTGGAGCCAGCTCTATCCGCCGGCCGCGTCGGAAACCACGGTTGGCATCATGGGCATGGGCGTACTGGGACAGGATGCGGTGTCGCGGCTCAAGCCCCTGGGATTTGATCTGCGCAGCTGGAGCCGGACACCCAAGGAGACTGCGGGCGTGGCGGGCTTTGCCGGGGCGGAGCAGTTCGACGCCTTCCTTGCGGGCACCGATATTCTGGTGAACCTCCTGCCGCTGACGCCCGAAACCACCGGCATTCTCAACAGCGAGACTTTCGGCAAGCTACGGCGCGGCAGACTCGATGGCGGGCCGGTGGTGATCAATGCGGCGCGAGGTGGGCACCAGCGTGAGGCCGATATCGTCAAGGCGCTGGGCGACGGCACGCTGGGTGCGGCGAGCCTCGACGTGTTCGAGGTAGAGCCCCTGCCCGAGAGCAGTCCGCTGTGGGACATCGAGAACTGCTATGTCACGCCGCATATCGCGGCGATTTCCAACGAGGCCACTGGCGTCGTCTATTTCAGCCAGATCATCAAGGATCATGAGGCGGGCAAGCCGCTGATCAACGTGGTAGACCGCGCACGTGGCTACTGACGGAATATTTTGTTGGCGAACAAGAGGATGACTGTCATCTTCGCCGCCTAGTTTGTTTTTATCGTTGTTGAACGCCCCAGGACCGGATGACCGAGACCACCGCACCGCAGAAGCTCAAGCTTTATGACCGGCTGAAACTGGCCACCAAGCACCGCCTTGCCGAACCGATCCTGGCTCTGCTCTGTTTCCTCGAAGCGATGATCCTGCCGATCTTTCCGGAAATCATGCTGGCGCCGATGATCGTGGCGGACCGCACCCGTGCCTGGCGGCTGGCGGCAATCTGCACGGTGGCCTCGGTCGTGGGTGGTCTTGCTGGCTATGCGATCGGCTATTTCCTGTTCGACACCGTCGGCCGCGCCATCATCGACTTTTACGGCGCCGGCGATGGCTTCAATTCGCTCAAGCAGAGCTTCAATGACAATGGCCCGCTGATGATCATCATCGGCGCGATTTCGCCCATCCCCTACAAGGTCATCACCATCACCAGCGGCGTGGCGGGGCTGGATCTCTTCACCTTTGTCTTCTACGGGCTGATCGGCCGTGGCCTGCGCTATTTCGTGCCTTGCGGGCTGTTCTTCTTCTTTGGCAAGGCCGCCAATACCTTCATCGAAAAGCACAAGGCGCTGGCCGGCTGGGGCATGGTCGCGGCCATCATCCTGGGCTTTGCCATGGCACCGCTGCTGTTCCCCAAGGCCGATGCGACCATTCCTGCCGTTCTGGAAGCGGAAGACACGATCACCGACCTGGGCGACGCCAGCTAAAGATCGAGCGTCCAATATTGCCCATTGAGATCGACGCCGAAGGAATGGTGCCGGTCCTGGCTTTCGAGCGTGAAGCCAGCGCCCTGATAGATGCGGCGGGCAGAGACGAGACAATCCTGGGTCCACAGGATCAACCGGTCATAGCCTGAGGCCCTCGAAAAGCGCACGGCTTCGTCGACCAGTCGCTTGCCGACGCCGCGTCCGCGAAAGGCCGGCTCGGTATAGAGCATGCGCAATTGAGCTGTGCCGGGGGCTTTTCCCGCTGCGGGGAGGATGTAGACCGATCCTGCCACCTCGCCGCCGATTTCGGCAATGAACAGGGATTTGGGCGGGCTGACCGGCATGGTCTCGAATTCGGCATAGAGCCGGGCGATCAGCGCCTCGAACTCGCCATTCCAGCCCTGTTCAAGATGATAGAGCAGGCCTTGGCGGTGGATCAGCCAGCCGATCTCGCCGATGCGATGGGGACGAATGACCAGGGTCTCGTCGTCGGGCTCGCCCAGGAGCGCCTCGATGCGGCGCATGGCATGGATCAGGTCGCGGCGGCTGAATTCATCGAGAGGTTCCAGCAGACCTTCGGCCGCGGCCTGGTCGCTCATGTCGTTGAGATGGCGGAAGACGGCATCGCCTTCGCGGGTCAGCGCCAGTGGGGATGAGCGACGGTCAGACGAGCGCGGCAGCTGTGCAACGAGCCCCTGATCGAGCAGACGCAGGACGAGGCGGCTCATCTGGCCGCGATCCATGCCGATGGCACCGGCAATCATCGAAGCCGGCGCCTGTCGGCGAATGCCCAATTCGTAGATGACGCGTGCCTCGGCCAGCGTGTGGGGGCTTTTATGCATGCCCTCTTCGAGCAGGCCGATGATGCGAGTGTAGAAGCGGTTGAAGGCACGAATCTGGGCGATATCGGCGGCGCGTATGGACATGACAGGGCTCATGGATGACTGTTGATATAGTCATCCACATTGTTGTCATAGTCAACTATTTTGCATAGCGCTGCTTGAGCACTCCGTAGACGGCACGGATGGCCTGGTCGGTGCCACCGAAACTGCGGCCGGCGCGGGCTTCCGGGGCCCAGCCGTAAATGTCGAGATGGACCCAGGGCGTGGCCTTGTCGACAAAGCGGCGGAGGAACAGCGCAGCGGTGAGCGAACCGGCAAAACCACCGGCACCCGCATTGTTCACATCGGCGATTTTCGAGCTCATCATGGCGTCATAGGGCGACCAGAGCGGCATGTGCCAGAGCGGGTCGTCGGCCTGCATGCCGCTGGCGACAAGGTCGCGGGCCAGATTGTCGTCATTGGAATAGACGGGGGGCAGTTCGGGGCCGAGCGCAACACGGGCAGCGCCGGTGAGCGTCGCCATGTCGATCAGCAGTTCGGGCTTTTCCTCGTCGGCCAGCGCCAGCGCATCGGCGAGGATCAGGCGGCCTTCGGCATCGGTATTGCCGATCTCGACCGTCAGGCCCTTGCGCGATTGCAGCACGTCGCCGGGGCGGAAGCTGGCCCCGGCAATGGCATTTTCGACGACGGGGATGAGGACGCGCAGGCGCAGTTTGAGACCGGCCGAAACGATGGCGTGGGCAAGACCCAGGACATTGGCAGCGCCGCCTATGTCCTTCTTCATGATCAGCATGCCGGCCGCGGACTTGATGTCGAGGCCGCCGGTATCGAAAGTGACGCCCTTGCCAACCAGGGTGACCTTGGGGTCTTCATCCCTGCCCCAGCGCAAATCCACAAGGCGTGGCGCTTCGGCGCTGGCGCGGCCGACAGCGTGGATCATGGGGAAGTTTTCGGCCAGCAGGTCATCGCCCTTGATGACGCGGATATCCATGTCGCGGGCTTCGGCAAAGGCGTGAATCTCGGCTTCGAAGGCGTCAGGGCCAAGATCATTGGATGGGGTGTTGATCAGATCGCGCGCCAGGGTCGCAGCTTGGACCAGGCAGTCCACTTCGCCAGCATCGGCACCGGCTGGCAGTTCGAGCGTGGCGGTTTCGACCGGCTGGCGGTAGCGATCGAAACGATAGGCGCCGAGACGGAAGCCGATGGCGGCGAGGGTTGGGTCGGCCAGCGTACCCTCGAGGCGATAGTGGCCTTTAGGCAAGGCCGCGGCGGCGAGGCCGGTAACGAGGGTCGGATGCGTCTCGGCTGCGCCCAGCCCGAAGAGATAGCTGGTCACATTGCCGTCGGCGCCCGGCAGAGCGAGGAGCTTGCCGCGCTTGCCGGTAAAGGCATTGGCCTCGGCCCAGGCACGTTGCGTCGCGTTCAGACCGGCGCTGTCCAACGCCCCCTCCTCGATGCAGATGACGGGGATGGCTGGTGCATTGGACATGAGGCGACTCCTGAAACTGCCACAGTTCTAGACCGCTCGCACCGGGGTCGCAACGGCGCAGAACCGGGCTTTTAACGGGCTGTTAGGGTTAATGATTTATTGAAGGGGCAAGAGCCTTTGGCTCAAGGAGTTGCCCATGATCGCCCTCAAGAGTCTCACCAAGCCCATGCGCAGCCTGCTGCTGGTCGGCGTGGCGGCGCTGGCGATCAGCGCATGCGCCTCCAATCGCACCAGCATGACACAGCCCGATTATACAGGCATGACGGCCGGCCAGAGCCAGCAGACGCTTGGCGAATTGACGGCGCGCTACAAGGCCAATCCCAAGGACAAGGTCACGGCCATCCATTATGCGGCCGCACTGCGTGCCGTGGGCCAGAGCAAGCAGGCCGTGTCGGTGCTGGAAATCAGCATGGACTACTATCCCAAGGACGTCGACATTGCCGTGGCCTTTGCCAAGGCGCTGACGGCGGATGGGCGGCTGGAGCAATCGCTGCAGGTGCTGGACAATGTGATCCGTCCCGAAGCGCCGGACTGGAATGCCCTTTTGGTCAAGGGCGCGACGCTTGATCAGCTGGGCCGCAATCCCGAGGCGCGGGCGATCTATGCGCAGGCGCAGGTCTACGCGCCGGGCGAAGCCAGCATCGAGGCCAATCTGGGCCTCAGCTATGCCATGACCAATGAATTGCCGGCCGCCGAGCAGCATCTGCGCCGCGCCACGCAGATGCAGGGCGCCAACAGCAAGGTGCGGCAGAACCTGGCGCTGATCATCGGGCTGCAAGGCCGGTTCGACGAGGCCCGCGCCATCTATGCGGCAGAGCTGCCGCCCGAGCAGGTCGAAAGCAACATGGCCTATGTGCGGGCCCTGCTGACCCAGCAGAACCGCTGGGAGCTGATCAAGAACAGCTGAGGCCCAAAGGCCCCAAAGGAAAAGGCCCCGCAATGCGGGGCCTTTTTTATGTCAACCAGGACCGCCGCTGGCGACGCCGCCGGGGCCGAAGACCTTGATCAGGGCCGGCGAGATGATGACGATGAAGAGCACCGGCAGGAAGAACAGGATCAGCGGAACGGTCAGCTTGGGCGGGAGGGCGGCCGCTTTCTTTTCGGCGTCCATCATGCGTTGTTCGCGACCTTCCTCGGCCATGACGCGCAGGGCCTGGCCGACGGAGGTGCCGTAGCGGTCGGCCTGGATCAGGGCGGTCATCACCGAGCGGACACCATCGAGACCGGTGCGGCGGCCGAGGTTGTCATAGGCGCGGCCGCGGTCCTCGAGGAAGGCCAGTTCGGCCGTGGTCAGCGTCAGTTCCTCGGCCAGTTCGGCGCTTTGCTGGCCGATCTCGCGGGCGACGCGCTTGAAGGCGTGTTCGATAGACATGCCCGCCTCGACGCAGAGCAGCATCAGGTCGAGGCAATCGGGCCAGGCCTTCTTGATCGAAGCCTGTCGCTTGGAGGTGGAATTGCGCAGCAGGATGATGGGCAGGTAGGAGCCGACGAGGCCCGCACCGATGGCATAGGTGAGGTTGAGGTAGAGCGGCCGGTCGGCGGGTACCATGATGACGAGGTAGAGCGCGGCGACCAGGAAGATGCCGATTGGCGTCGCAAGACGCATGAAGAGGAAGGTGGTCAGGTGACCCTGCCCGCGGAAGCCGGCCATAGCGAGCTTGTCGACGGTGGTATCGTCCTGGAAAGCCTTCTTGAGGTCGAAGCGCTCGACCGCATTCTTCATATAGGTCTTGGTTTCGCCCTGGCGGCGAATGCCGCGCGTATCGGTGGTGGTGGCGCCCCGAAGGCGGGCCATTTCCTCGGCGCGCATCTTTTCGCGCTCGAGCGCAACGCGCTTGATGCGGTCCTTCATCTCGGACTTGACGATGAAGCTGGAGCCGAAGGTGAAAACCACCGCCGCGGCTGCGATGGCGGCCAGTACGGCGATGAAGAATTCGCGGGTCATGATGGCGGATAGTGACATGTGCTGCGCAGCTCCCGCCTAATAGTCGAACTTGACCATGCGGCTCATGACGAAGACGCCGGCCGACAGCATGGCAATGCCGATACCCAGCCAGATCTGGCCGAGCGTGGTGAAAAACAGCGGCACGAGATAGCTGGGCGAAACGATGGACACCAGCGTGCCGACGACGAAAGGGAGCGAGCCGATGATGCCGGCCGAAGCCTTGGCTTCGGAGGACATGGCCTTGATCTTCTGCTTCATCTTCTTGCGGTTGCGCAGCACCTTGGCGAGGTTGCCCAGCGCTTCGGACAGATTGCCGCCCGACTGCTGCTGCACGGTGATGACGACGACGAAGAAATTGACCTCGGGCAGCGGCACACGATCGAGCAGGACCTGCACGGCTTCGCTCATGCCCATGCCGAAAGCCTGCTGATCGAGGACGCGGGCGAATTCGGATTTCACCGGATCCTTGGCATCCTTGGCGACGACGCGCATGGAGTCATTGAGCGGCAGACCGGTCTTGACGCCGCGCACGATGGCTTCCACCGCATTCGGCAATTCATCGAGGAACTTGTCCTGATACTTGCGGCGCTTACGACCGACCCACCAGCGGGGCAACAGATAGGCTGCGGCGACGGCAAAGACCGGCGCAAGGTAGATCGGCACCTGGACCAGCACCAGCAGGACGAAAACCACGGCGCCAAAGATGACGCTGTTGCGTATGAAGGCGCCCGGCTTGATGGTCATGCCGGCCTGAAACAGCATCTGCGGCAGCGTTACGCGCTTTTTGGCATTGAGGGCGGCGGTCTGCTGCTTGAGGGCGCTCTGGACGCTCTTGCGGCGCTCATCGCGACTGCGCGCGGCATCGACTTCGAGGCGGTTGACCCGGATGTCGCCCTGCAGCGCCTTGCGGCGTTTTTCGGCCCGGCCGCCACCCATTGCGTTGGGTACGAGGGCAAAGCCCGCTGCGCCGACGGTGACCATGGCCAGAATGATGAGGAGCAGCGTTTCCATTTACGAACCCAGCAGTTCGTGCTGTTCGGTGTTGGATTTTTCGAGCGCCTCGACGAGATTGGCTTCCTCGTTGAAGTAACGGGCGCGTTCGGCGAATTGCGGCTTGGTGATGCCGGTGGAGCGGTGCTTGCCGAGCAGCATGCCGTTGGCGTCTTCACCCATGATGTCATAGAGGAAGATGTCCTGGGTCACGATCACTTCACCTTCCATGCCGAGGATCTCGGTGATGTGGGTGATACGGCGCGAACCGTCACGCAGGCGGGCGGCCTGGACCACGACGTCGATGGACGAGGTGATCATTTCGCGGATGGTGCGGCTGGGCAGCGAATAGCCGCCCATGGTGATCATGGATTCAAGACGCGACAGGGCTTCGCGCGGCGAGTTGGCGTGCAGCGTGCCCATGGAGCCATCGTGGCCCGTGTTCATCGCCTGAAGCAGGTCGAAGCTTTCGGGGCCGCGGACTTCGCCGACGATGATGCGTTCGGGACGCATACGCAGGCAGTTCTTGATCAGATCGCGCATGGTGATCTCGCCCTCGCCCTCAAGATTGGGGGGGCGGGTTTCGAGGCGCACGACGTGGGGCTGCTGCAGCTGAAGTTCGGCGGAGTCTTCACAGGTGATGACGCGCTCGTCCTTCTCGATGAAGGCGGTGAGGCAATTGAGCAGCGTGGTCTTGCCCGAACCGGTACCGCCCGAGATCAGCACATTGGCGCGGACGCGGCCGAGAATGCGCAGCACCTCGGCGCCCTCGGGGGAGATGGAGTTGTATTTGACCAGCTGCTGGAGGGTCAGCTTGTCCTTTTTGAACTTACGGATGGTGAGGGCGGCGCCATCGATGGCCAGCGGCGGGGCGATGACGTTGACGCGGGAACCATCGGGAAGGCGGGCGTCGCAGATGGGCGAGCTTTCATCGACGCGGCGGCCGACCTGGCTCACGATGCGCTGGCAGACGTTCATCAGGTGGGCGTCGTCGCGGAAGCGCACATTGGTGAGGCGGACCTTGCCGCCCACTTCGATGTAGCACTTCTGCGACCCGTTCACCATGATGTCGGCGATGTCGTCGCGGGCCAGCAGGGGCTCGAGCGGGCCATAGCCCAGCACGTCGTTGCAGATGTCCTCGAGCAGGTCTTCCTGCTCGGAGATGGACATGATGATGGACTTGAGCGCGATGATTTCGGCGACGATGTCGCGGATTTCCTCGCGCGCCGCGTCCTGGTCCATGGTCGCGAGCTGGCTGAGATCGATGGAATCGATCAGCGCGTTGAAGATGGCGGACTTGGTCTGGAAATATTCCTTGTCGCGCGCAGCATCGGCCGGGGCGCGGACATCGACCACTTCTTCATTGGAGCGAATGCGGCTGCCCATGCCATCGGTATCGCTGGCGCGGCGGGTCGGCGGCGGCGCGGCGGGTGGCATGGAGGGAACCGGCCGCGCGATTTCGCCAACGCCCGGAGTGTTGCCGCCGAAGGATTGCCGCTTACCAAACATCGTATCCTACTTTCTGGTCGCAAGGCCGGCGCGAGACCGCGCCCTGCCCTGCTCTTGAAGGCTCATGGTGGAGCGCCTTCAGGCTCGCTTCTTGAACAGGGACGGCAGTTTCATCAGGCTCGACGAACGGCCATTGGCATGGCTCATCTGCCGGCCGGTCACATGCATGGAAATGGCGCGGTAGATGTCGTTGATCTTGTTGTTGGCCGAGACCTCGGCAATCATCTGGCCATTGTTGGCGGCGGTGCCGAAAAGCTGGGCATCGAAGGGGATCTGACCCAGCAGCTGGCATTCGACGGATGAGGCGAATTCGCTGGAATTGATCTCGGGCCGGCGTGGCATGCCCACCTTGTTGAGCACGAGGCAAGGCGCGCTTTCGGTCGGGCGCAGGGCGCGGACGGTATCGGCCAGGTTCTTGGCATTGCGCAGGCTGGCAAGGTCGGGCTCGGCAACGATCACCACTTCGTCGACCGTGGCCAGGGTCTGGCGGACCCAGGCGTTCCAGGCGTGCGGAATATCGAGCACGACGACGGGCATGGTGGCCTGGCAGAGTTCGAGTACCTGCTCGAACTCGCGTTCCTCGAAATCATAGGTGCGATCGAGGGTGACAGGCGCGGTCAGCAGGTTGATATGGTTGGCCGCCTTGCTCATCAGGCGATCCAGCATGGTCTGGTCGACCTTCTGATTGGCCGAAAGCGCGTCGGCAATGCCGTGCGGCGGGTCCTGATTGAAATTGAGGCCCGCCGTGCCAAACGCCAGATCCATGTCGATGATCAGATTGTCCTGGCGCAGGGCGGTCGCGATGGCCCAGGCAACGTTATGCGCCACGGTCGAGCCGCCGGCGCCGCCCTTGGCCGAGACGAAGCCCACGGTGCGGCCGATGGGCGCGGAATTTGCCGAGGCGAAGAGATCGGTGATGGCCGAAACGATCTGCTGGGCCGTGGCCGGCAGGACGATATATTCGGAAATGCCCGAGCGGATCAGGTCGCGATAGAGCAGCACGTCGTTGACGTGGCCGAGCACCACGACACGGGTCGAGGCATCACAGACGTCGGCGAGCTTTTCCAGGGCAGCCGGAATTTCTTCGGGCGACAGTGCGGTCTCGACGATGATCAGATTGGGTGTGGGATTGGACTTGTAGGTCTCCACCGCACCATCGATGCCACCATTGTGCGTGGTCAGTGCCACCTTGGACATGCGGCGATCGTGAATGGCGCTCTCGACCAGCTGGGCCGTCTGGGAATGCTCGCAGAAAGCCTGGATGGTGATGCGCGGAATCAGCCGGGCGCCTTGTGCGATCTCGGCTGCCGGCTCTTCGACCCGCTTCGGCTCTGAGGACAGGAAACTCATCTAACACATACTCCTTGCGCCCTGACCTCAGTCGAGCACGAAACCAACCGAACCATTGTAGCCACCGCGCATCTCGCCGGTCTGGCCGACGCCATAAAGATTTTCCAGCTTGCCAAGGAAAATGCCTTCCGCGTCGCTGGCCGGGACCATTGCGTCGGTCGGCACGGGAATGGAATTGGCCGGGCTTGGCGCTACCAGATAGGGGGTGACGAGGATAACCAGTTCGGTCTGCTCGGTCTGGTACTCGCGCGAGCGGAACAGGGCACCCAGGATCGGGATATTGCCCAGGCCCGGAAGCTGGCTCACCACCTGGCTGGTCCGTTCGTCGAGCAGGCCGCCGATCGCCAGGGTCATGCCGGGCGCAATCTCGACACTGGTCGAAGCACTGCGCTTGTTGATGGTTTCGGAGGCGGTCGGCTCGGACACTTCCGTCTTGATCTGCATGGAGATTTCGCCATTGGACTTCACCACCGGGGTGAATTCGAGCGAGACGCCATACTGGCGGAAGTCAAACAGCGGATTGTTGTTGTCGTCGAAGCCGGACTGATAGCGAATTTCGCCGCCTGCCAGGAAGCTGGCCGGCTGGCCAGACAGGGCGGTCAGTGTCGGCTGGGCCAGGATCCGCGCGGCGTTGCGCGATTCAAGCGCTCTGATGGCCGCGTTGATCTCGAGATTGCCGATGGGGAAATTGCCCCCGATGCCATTGGTGAGGGCGGTCTGGGTGCTGTTGAGATTGAGATTGATGCTGCCGACGCTGAGCGCGCCGGAGAGGTTGATGCCGAACTGCTTGGCAACATCGCGCTTCACTTCGGACACGGTGACCTGCAGCATGACCTGCTGTGCACCGGTGATATCGAGAATATTGGCAACATTGGTCGGATCGCCGGCGAACTGGATGGCGACCTGCTGGGCGCGATCGAAATCCTCGGCGGTGCGCACATTGCCTGTCAGCACGACACGGTTTGTCGCGCCACCGAGGGTGACCGATTCCACGGTTATGTTGGACCCGGGAATGATGCGGGCGAGCGCCGTTTCCAGCGCATTGCCAACCTGGGAAGGCTCTTCCATAACCTTGATGTCAAGGATCTGGATGGTGCGGCCGCTGTCATCGAGGAAGAAAACATTGGTATCGCCGCCGGTGATGCCCTGGATCAGGGCACGGGTGCGCGTGCGCATGATGGCTGCAGCAACGTCGGGCTGAGAGACGATGACCTCGGCTGCGCCGGCCGGCAGATCAACGAGCACGGTCTTGTTGAGCTCGACTTCCAGACTACGCGTGGCACCATAGGCATTGGCGGAAATGGAGATGTGGCTCTCTTGAGCCGAGACGACGGACAGCGAGGAGGTCGCGAGAAGGCCGGCGACCAACAGGGTGGACAGCAGACCGGAGTGGCGGGCGCGCGGCGCCTTGAACGAATGGGTCATGATCATCTCCGCCTTACATTGGCACCGCAGGCGCATCGCCTGGCTGCACGGTCTGGGTCATCGAGGTTGGCGCGAGGGACGGCATGACCGGAGCAGGCGCTGTGGTGGGCTGGGGATCGACAATGGTGGAATTTCCGGCCTGGACCGCCTGTTCGCGGCCAGCACGGATGAGGCGGACCGTCTGGCTGGAGCCGGACCCGCCAGCGACCTGCGGCTTGTTGAAATCCACCACCGAACGGAGCGTCAGACTCAGGGTACCACTGGTCGAGGCATTGATCAGCGTCTCGGCCTGGGCAGGCGTGAGTTCCAGCGTCGCAATGGTGGAGTCACTGAACGTGGTGGGCGTTGTTGTCGGGCTGTTGGGATCTTCCTGGCCACCGGTCGTACCCAGTTCACCTAGGCGCTGGCCGAGCGCCAGAACGCGAACATTGGAGAGAATGACCTCGGACTGCTGACCGGCTGCGCCATTGGAGGTCAGCACGACATCCACATGGTCGTTCGGAACGACAAAGCCGCCGGCGCTGGTGGCAGCCGAGACGGTGACGGAGACGCCGCGCATGCCTTCGGACAGCACGGCCGAGAGATAGCCCTGGTCCGTGCGAACCAGCTTGGCGTCGCGGATCGGTTCGCCGGGGAAGAACTCAAAACGTGCCACGGCGCCGGTCAGGGTCGCGGGCGCATCGGGCATGGCGGAAATGGTGACATATTCAGGACGCAGTGCACCTGCCGGCCAATCCTGCCACTCGACGCTTTCTGGACTAAGGCGCTGGCCGACGCCGATCGGCGTGCGGGCGATCAGCACCTGCTCCTTGGCCTCTTGAATCACCTCGGTGGTCACGACCTGTTCGGGCGCGGGACCGCCACGCGTGACGAGGAAGGCCGCGAGGCCGCCTGCGACAAGCGCTACAAGCAAGAGGATAAGACGCGCCGGCTTCATGACTCACTCCGGAAAGTACGCGGGCACAGTTCGCCCAGCTCCACCGCGATGAAGTCTGCCGACAAAGGGTCAAAGTTTGGTTAACCGGAGCTTTGCAGGCGAGGTTAACAAGACGTAAATTTTAGGAATTTTGCATCAATCCGGGCGGAGCAGCCATAAACGGACAGGCGGATGGTGTTATACACCGGCTCTATTTGCCGAGCGCAACAATCAGGCGACCAGCCGCTCAAAGAGTGTTGAACCCGCGTAGACCAGCATGCCGGCGATGGCGAGGGCAATGCCATAAGGTACGCCGCTCTTGCGATCGTGCAGCCGCTCCAGCCAGGCGTGGCCAGCCATGATCGGCATCAGCGGCAGATTGCGGAAGGCCAGAATGAGCAGAGTCAGTCCGCCACCCAGCAGGCCGGCATAGACGACATATTGCAGCCCACCGATGCCCCAGCCGATCCATAGGGCAGTTGCCGCAGCGAATTTGGCATCACCGCCACCGATCCAGCCAAAGGCAAAGAGGGTGAAACCGATAGCCAGCGCCAGACCGCCTGCCGCCAGGTGAAGCCCCAGCTGGTCCAAGGGCAGTTGCAGGACCAATGCAACCAGGCAAAAGCTGGCGACCAGCAGCAGCACCAGCTTGTTGGATATCCGCATGGTGAGGAGGTCAGACGCCGCAGCCCAGGCCATGATGACAGGAAACAGCATGGCAAGCAGGAACATTGCAAAGTCGGGCATGGCGGTCTCGGGTCTGAAGCCCGAGCCGAAAGGCCGGTGCTCCCAAGAGCATGGCCCAGGCAGGATTAACAATCAGCAAAACGAAAAGGGGACGCAAGCGCCCCCTTTGGAATTCACTATACCACGAAAGCTATTAGAGCTTGCCGGTGGTGGAGTTGGTCAGCTTGTTCGAGATGCCGTTGAACAGGTTACCCAGGCTGCCGCCGAGAGCGGTAGCGGCAAGGATGATACCGACGGAAATCAGGGCGGCGATCAGGCCGTATTCGATAGCGGTCGCGCCGGACTCGTCATTGGCGAAACGTGCGAAGATGTTCATGGGAAGGCTCCTTTACGTCAACCAGTGACGTTCATCGTTCGACACGTCATACATCGAACGATTTGGACCCTAGTGTGCAGTCATTGCGTTTGCGTTAAACGACAGCATTGCTGATGTGTTAATTTAATCGATATTTTTCATTCTAATCAGCACCTTAATGGGCAGTGCCTCAATTTTGCCGAATATGCTGATGGTCGATCCCAACTATATGCAACGTCTTATATTTCGGAATGAGCCCCCTCGAAGCAAACCCCTCAAACGAACAAACAAGACCCCAAAGAAAGACATGACTGGCGGCAAACTCGCATAATATAGCTGTTTGCCAATTATAAACCATTCCGGCTGAAAATGGCTTATCGCGTATCAGTATCGCCGGAACCCCCCGTCATGCGTTCATTGCTAGCCATCGCCCTTGCCGTCAGCCTGTCGATGGCGCCTGGCTTGAGCACGGGATCGGTACAGGCGCAGGATGTCGCGGGCGCGCCGATCAATGTGAATGTCAACATGGCGCGCATCCTGCGCATCAACGCAGCGGCGGCCACGGTGATCGTCGGCAATCCAGGCATTGCCGATGTGACCATCCAGGATCCACAAACACTGATCCTCACCGGCAAGAGCTTCGGCTCGACCAACCTGATCATTCTGGATGCAGCGGGCAGTCCGATAGCGGACACGATGATCGAGGTTGTCCAGATGCAGGCTGGCACGGTGACCGTTTATCAGGGTCGGGCGCGGACCAGCCTCGCCTGCGCCCCCGTGTGCCAGTCCGTGGTGATGATGGGTGACGATCCTGCCTTCACGGGCGAGGCCCTTGCGTCTGCGCAGGTGGTCCAGTCGATGGGCAATTGAGCTTAAGGCTCGGCTAACCATTTTAGAAGCGGGCAGCGGCACCCGCCCCGTTTCCTAACTCTCGGTTAGCCAAGCCTGCCTAGGCTGCTTCGACTGCGAGCTGGTGTGCCATGGCGATCGACCTCACAATACTGATCAAGAGAGCCCTGACGCGAAAGCGGCTGCGTGGCTTTATGGGCAATGAGGCCGGTGTTACGGCGGTGGAATTCGGTCTCTTGGCCGTGCCCTTCTTTGCGATTCTCGGTGCCATTCTGGAAACGGCCGTGGTTTTCCTGGCGGGACAGTTGCTGGACAGTGCCGTGCAGGATGCAAGTCGATATGTCCGCACCGGCCAGATGCAGGCGGCAAGCTACAATCTCAAGCAGTTCCGCGATAACGTCTGCGGCCGGCTCTATGGGCTTTTCGTCTGCGACGATCTTTTCGTGGATGTTCAGCCTCTTTCCAGCTTCACCGCCGTCAATATCAAGGCGCCGGTGAACGCCAGCTGCAAGACCAAGGCGGAATGCGCCCTGTGGACGCGAGATCCGACCTATCAGCCCGGCCTGGGATCCAGCATCATGGTGGTGCAAGTCTATTATCGCTGGCCGGTCATCTTGAACCTGGGCGGTTTCAACATGTCCAATATGCCTAGCGGAGAACGTATCCTGGGCGCGGCTGCCGTGTTCCGCAATGAACCATTCACGGGGTCGAGCTCGTGAAGGCGTTGTGGCGCGTCCTACTTGGCAGGCTAAGCGAATTCCGTCTCGCCCGGACCGGCGCAGCGGCTGTCGAATTCGCCCTGATCCTGCCAGCCATGCTCATTCTTTATATCGGAGCCAATGAGGCCAGCGCGCTGATCACCGTGGACCGTCGCGTGCAGATGGTGACCGGCACCGTCGGCGATCTCGTGGCCCGTTCGCAAGCGGCGATCACAGCCGACCAGATGAAAGAGTATCTGGCTGCGGCCAGTGGTGTGATGTCACCCTTTCCTACATCCGACCTCAAGCAGTATGTGACGCAGGTCAAGGTCAATGCTGCTGGCACGAGCGCGACGGTGGTCTGGGCGAAGCAGTATGTTAATGGCGTCTACAGCAACAACACGGCACGCACGGCGGGTAGCACTTATAATTTGGCGGCGGCAATGCGCGCCATCGCCAAGGACAGTTATGTGATCGTGGCCGAAGCCAGCAATGCCTACCTGCCATTCTATGGCATAGTGATCAATCGACCGATCAACCTCTATCGGCAGAACTACTTCATGCCGCGCTATGGCGACGCCATCAGCACGCCCTAGTGGCCTTTTGCCTGCAGCCCGCAAGAAGTCGTCCGGCATGCTTGCGTGGGTCACGGCACCATGCCACAAGCCTGCCATCTCCTTCCTGTTCCAGCGGTATTTCCATGAGCGACGATACGATCATTCCCGTTTTCGATCTTGGCGGCGTCTTCGTCGACTGGAACCCGATGTATCTGTTCCGCAAGCTGTTCGAGACCGAGGAAGACGCGGTCTGGTTCCACGAGAACATCTGCACCAGCGCCTGGAATCTCGAATTCGACGCGGGCGAAATCTACTCGGAAGGCGTCGCCAAGCTGGTCACGCGTTTTCCGAAATACTGGCGTGAAATCAAGGCTTTCGACGAACGCTGGAAGGAGACCTTCGGCCCCTTCATCCAGGGTACGATCGACATCCACAACGAGTTGATCGAGCAGGATATCCCGACCTTTGCCATCACCAACTTCTCCTGGGAGAAGTGGATGAGCTGCCTGGGCGAATGGCCGTTCCTCGAAAAATTCGATGGCGTGGTGGTGTCGGGTCTCGAAGGCCTGGTGAAGCCGGACCCGCGGCTTTATCGTTTGTTCTGCGAGCGTTATTCGCTGTCGCCGGAAAGCTGCGTGTTCATCGACGACAGCGAGCCCAATATCGTGTCGGCCCGTAAGTTCGGCATGAAGGGCATCCACTTCCAGGACCCTGCGCAGGTCCGCAAGGAACTGATCGCCCTGGGATTGCCGCTCAAGGCCAAATGACAAAAAACCCCGGAGCGATCCGGGGTTTTTCTTTTTCTGTCAGTATTTGGCTACTGGAAGCGGCCGCCCTTCTGGATGACTTCGATCTTGTAGCCATCTGGATCGGTGGCGAAGAAGAAGCGCGCGACCGGCGTATTGCCATTCTTGAAATCGACCAGCTTGCCGACGGTAAAGCCTTCGGCGGTGAAGCGCTCGTATTCGGACTGGAGATTGTCGACCACCACGGCAAGGTGGCCATAGCCATCGCCGAGGTCATAGGGTTCGGTGCGGCCGCGGTTGATGGTCAGCTCAAGCTCGAAGCCATCGAGCTCCTTGGCCATGTAAACCAGCGTGAAATCGGCAAATTCAATGCGATTGACGATCTCCAGCCCAAAGGCGCGTCGGTAGAAATCGGTCGAGCGCTCCTCTTCGAGAACGCGGATCATCGAATGGGCGAGCTTGGTAGCCATAAATGGTTCTTTCAGTCAGGAGGACGAGCGGTCGGGGGCCGCGGCCATTCGAGCATAGCTCTCATGGCCTTCTCGGTTCAAATCGCTCCACTGGAGCGATTTGCCCTGCGGGACACCTCGAAGAGGCCGCTACTTCGTGCCGTACATGCGGTCGCCGGCGTCGCCGAGGCCGGGGACGATATAGCCCTTTTCGTCGAGGTGGCTGTCGATTGAGGCGGTGAAGACCGGCACGTCCGGATGGGCCACGGCGAAATTCTTGATGCCTTCGGGCGCGGCCAGCAGGCAGAGGAAGCGGATGTTGTTGGCGCCGCGTTCCTTGAGCTTTTCGATCGCTGCCGTTGCCGAATTGCCGGTGGCCAGCATGGGATCGACCACGATGATCAGACGATCTTCGAGATTGGACGGCGCCTTGAAGTAATATTCGACCGGCTCAAGCGTTTCGTGGTCGCGATAGATGCCGATATGAGCGACGCGTGCGGCGGGAACCAGGTCCAGCATGCCATCGAGCAGGCCATTGCCAGCGCGCAGGATCGAGGCGAAGACCAGCTTCTTGCCCTTGATGGCGGGGCTGTCCATCTGGGTCATCGGCGTCTCGATCGGGATCATTTCGAGTTCGAGGTCGCGGGTGACTTCGTAGCACATCAGATGGGCAATCTCGCGCAGCAGGCGACGGAAGCCGGCGATGGACGTCTCCTTGTTGCGCATGATGGTCAGCTTGTGCTGGATCAGCGGGTGATCGATGACGGTTACGTTGCTCATGAGATCATCTTTCACAAAAAGGATTTGCCGTGGCGGCCGGGCGCGAGCCCCAGCCAATGGGCGATGCTTTCCCCTATATCAGCGAAGGTGGTGCGAATGCCAATCTCACCTTGCTTGAGGCTTGGGGAAAAGACCAGGATCGGCACCTGTTCACGGGTGTGATCGCTGCCCGGCCAGGTCGGATCATTGCCGTGATCGGCGGTGAGGACCAGCAGATCGTCGTGGCGCAGCTTGCTGATCAGTTCGGGCAGGCGGCTGTCGAAATATTCGAGGGCGGCGGCATAGCCGGGCACGTCGCGGCGATGGCCGTATTCGCTGTCGAAATCGACGAAATTGGTCATGATGAAAGCGTTGTCGGCGGCCATTTCCATGGCGTCGAGCGTCTTGTCGAAGAGCTGCGGCAGGCCGGTGCCCTTGATCTTGTGGGTGACGCCATGGCCCGCGTAGATGTCGGAAATCTTGCCGATGGCATAGACCTGGTTGCCGGATGCCTGATTGCGATCAAGCAGGGTCGGCTCGGGCGGGGAAATGGCGAAGTCGCGGCGATTGCCGGTACGCTTGAAGCTGGCCGCGTCGTCGCCGACGAAGGGGCGGGCGATGACCCGGCCGATCATCAGTGGCGCTGTCAGCTCGAAAGCGATGTGGCAGATTTCATAGAGCCGATCGAGGCCGAAGGCGGTTTCATGGGCCGCGATCTGGAACACGCTATCAATGGACGTGTAGCAGATCGGCTTGCCGGTGCGGATGCTCTCCTCGCCCAGCGCGGCGATGATGTCTGTGCCCGAGGCATGCTTGTCGCCGAGAATGCCGGGGAGCTTTGCCCTGCTGACGAATTCGGCGATCAATTCGGGCGGGAAGGTGGGTTCGGACTGGGGAAAATAGCCCCATTCAAAAGGCACGGGGACGCCCGCGATTTCCCAATGACCGGAGGGCGTGTCCTTGCCCCTGGAGACTTCGCGACCAACGCCGAAGCGACCGCCTTTGGGCGTGGGCGACATATTGGGCGGGACAGTGCCGGTGGAGAGGCCGATGGCGGCGCCGAGGCCCATGGCGTCGAGATTGGGCAGGGTCAGCGGGCCGGAGCGCAGGCCGGCACGGTCGGCCTTCCCTGCGGCCGCCCACTCGGCGATGTGGCCGACGGTATTGGAGCCGACATCGCCATAGAGGTTGGCGTCAGGCGCGCCGCCGATGCCGACGCTGTCGAGAATGCAGAGTATGGCGCGGGGCATGATGGACCTCAGACGGTGGGGGCGATGGTATCGGCGATCAACGGAAATGTAGGCGCCCGATCACCCAGGCGATAGGCGGCCCTCAGCCGCGCTTCCGCATCGGCCGCGCTGGCCTCGTCGCGGGCATGGATACGCGCAATCGGGGTCTGCGCGTCCGCCTTTGCGCCGAGCGGAAGGAGCCGATCGAAACCGACCGTGAAGTCGATGCTGTCAGTCGGCGTGGTGCGGCCACCGCCGAGGGCAACCACGGCCATGCCGACACCGCGGGTGTCGATTTCGGTTACAGTCCCCTGCCCGGTGGCGAAGACATCGCGGACGATGTTGGCCGGGGCCAAGTGACGATCCATCTGTTCGACGAAGTCCGTAGGGCCGCCGAGGGCCGATACCATTTGCGCGAAACGCTCGGTGGCGCGGCCGCTATCGAGGGCGTCATCGACCAGCTTGCGGGCAGAATTTGCGTCAGCCGCGACACCCGTCATGATGGCGACCTCGGCGCAGAGGGCGAGGGTGACCTCGCGCAGGCGGGCATCCTGATGCTTGCCCGTCAGGAAATCGACGGCATTGCGGACTTCGAGGCCATTGCCGGCAGCGGAGGCCAGAGGCTCGTTCATGTCGGTGATCAGGGCGCCGGTCTTGAGGCCGGCGCCATTGGCGACTTCCACCAGGCTTCTGGCGAGATCGCGCGACTTGTCCAGCGTGGGCATGAAGGCGCCCGAGCCGGTCTTGACGTCGAGGATCAGCGCGCCGAGCCCTGCCGCCAGTTTCTTGGCGAGGATGGAGGCGGTGATCAGCGAGATGGACTCCACCGTGCCGGTGACGTCGCGAATGGCGTAGAGCGTCTTGTCGGCCGGGGCGAGGTCTGCGGTCTGGCCGATGATGGCGCAGCCCACATCCTTGACCACCTTGCGGAACAGGGTGTTGTCGGGGCTGGTCTGATAGCCGGGAATGGCATCGAACTTGTCGAGCGTGCCGCCGGTATGGCCGAGGCCACGGCCCGAGATCATGGGGACGTAAATGCCGATGGCGGCAAGAATCGGCGCCAGCATCAGGGAGACATTGTCACCGACGCCGCCGGTCGAATGCTTGTCGGCCACGGGGCCGTCGAGATCGGACCAGTCGAGCACCGTGCCGCTATCGCGCATCGCGACAGTCAGCGCCACGCGCTCGGGCATGGTCATGTCCTGGAAATAGACGGCCATGGCGAAGGCGGCGGCTTGGGCGTGGGAGACAGTGCCTTCGGCAAAGCCCGCGATGAAGCGAGCGATGTCTTCGGAAGGCAGGACTTCGCCATTGCGCTTCTTGAGGATGACTTCTTGGGGGAGGAAGGTCATGTGCGCCTTTCTTTTGAGAGGATACCCCCTCCTTGCCTCCCCCTGATAGGGGGAGGGACAGATCGTGTTCTCGGCCCGATCAAGCCACACAAGCTGAGCGTATCCCTCCCCCTTTTCAGGGGGAGGTTAGGAGGGGGTATTCTTACGCCCCGTAGGGAATCCAGACGTTCTTGATCTGGGTGGCTTTCGCGAGAAAGTAGTCGCCTTCGAAGCGACGGTCCGTCAGGTCGTAGCTTAGGCCGCGGGTGGTCCAGGTCTGTTTCAGATTGGTCACCGAGGCCTTTTCGACCGTGGTCGAGGTTTCGGCATCGCCGGCGTACCAGAGGGCGTCGACGCCATCGTGTTCGGCGAGGGTTTTCGCCAGGGTGGCGCTGTCGCCGGTGACGATATTGATGACGCCATTGGGCACGTCGGAGGTTTCGATGACCTGATAGAGGTCGGTCAGCGAAAGCGGCGACTGCGACGAGGGCACGAGCACGACCGGATTGCCCATGGCGAGCGCCGGGGCGATGAGGGCGATGGAGCCGAGGAGCGGCAGGTTCGTGGGCGCGACAATGCCCAGAACGCCGATGGGTTCGACCATGGCGGCGGCTACGGCGCGGAGCGGGGGATTGTGCACGGCGCCGTCGTATTTGTCGGCCCAGCCGGCGAAGGCGAAGAGGCGTTCGACGGAGGCTGCGACTTCGGCTGCCCCATCTTCGCCGGTCTGTGCCTTGATGCGGGCGGCAAATTCGTCGCGGCGATAGTCGAGGTTTTCGGCGAGGAAATAGAGGATTTGCGCGCGGGAATGGGCCGCTGTGGTCGACCAGCCCAAGGCGGCGCGGGCCGCTTCGACGGCGTTGCGAATATCCTTCCGATTGCCTTCGCCCACTTCGCCGATCAGCTTGCCGGAGGCATCGAGCACGGGACGGGTGTAGGCGCTGTCGGGGCGGGCCTGCTTGCCGCCGATATACATCTTGGCGGTCTGGTCGACATGGCTGGCGTCGAGCGGGTTGGCCGCCTTGGCGACGACAGGCTTGGCGGATGGCGCGGCCTTGAGAGCCTTTTCCCAAGACGGCTTTAGATAGGCGCTCATGCCTTCGCGGCCGCCTTCACGACCGAAGCCGCTTTCCTTGTAGCCGCCGAAGCCGACGGCGGCGTCAAAGTTATTGGTGCCGTTGATCCAGACCACGCCGGCCTTGATCTTGGGGGCGATATCGAGGGCGAGATTGATGTTCTCGCTCCAGATGGTGGCGGCGAGGCCGTACTTGGTGTTGTTGGCGAGAGCCACGGCCTCTTCGGGCGTGCGGAAGCTCATGGCGACCAGCACGGGCCCGAAGATTTCTTCGGCCACCAGGGTGTTGGCGGGCGAGACATTGGTGACGAGCGCGGGCTTGAGGAAGCAGCCCTTGGCGGGAACGGGGCCTTCGGCTTCGTAAACCACGGCGCCTTCGGCGGTGCCGCGCTTCATCAGGTCGCGGATGCGCTCGACCTGGACCGGGGCGACGAGGGCGCCGATGTCGATCGATTTGTCGAGCGGGTCGCCGGTACGCAGGCTCGCCATGCGCTTCTTGAGCTTGGCAATGAAGCGTTCTTCGATGCTTTCCTGCACGAGAAGGCGAGAGCCGGCGCAGCAGACCTGGCCCTGGTTGAACCAGATGGCATCGACGAGGCCTTCGATGGCACTGTCGATATCGGCGTCTTCGAAGACGATGTAGGGGCTCTTGCCGCCCAGTTCGAGCGAGAGGCCCTTGCCGGTGCCGGCCGTTGCGGCGCGGATGGCCTTGCCGACTTCGGTCGAGCCGGTGAAGGCGATCTTGTCGATATCTTCATGCGCCACGATGGCCTGGCCGGTTTCGCCGGCGCCGGTGACGATGTTGACGACGCCCTTGGGCAGGCCGACGCGCTCGCAGATCTCGGCAAAGAGCAAGGCGGTGAGCGAGGTGAATTCGGCGGGCTTGAGGATGACCGTATTGCCGGCAGCGAGGGCCGGAGCGATCTTCCACGCCAGCATCAGCAGCGGGAAATTCCACGGGATGATCTGGCCGCAGACGCCATAGGGCACGGCATCGGGGAATTCACGGGACAGATGCTGGGCCCAGCCGGCGTGGTGGTAGAAATGGCGGGCGACCAGCGGGATATCGACATCGCGGCTCTCGCGGATCGGCTTGCCATTGTCCATGGTTTCGAGGACAGCGAAGAGGCGAGCGTGTTTCTGCACGGCGCGGGCGATGGCATAGAGATATTTGCCGCGCTCATAACCACTGAGGGCCGACCAGGGGCCAAAGGCGGCGCGAGCGGCTTTCACCGCAGCGTTGACGTCGTCAGCGGTGCCGTCGGTGATGTCGGCGAGCTTGTCGCCATTGGCCGGATTGTCGCTGGCGAAGGTGGTGCCGGGCTTGGTCCACTTGCCGTCGATGAAATGGCCGAACTTGCGGCCATGGCTATCGAGCCAGGCATTGGCCTGTTCGGGGCCTTCGGGTGCCGGACCGTAGTCGAGCGACTGGAAAATCTGGGCGATCTTGTTCATGCGTGGCCTCCTTCAGAGTGCCGGTCATTCTGTTTGCGCCTCGATCAGACGAGAGGCTGCCTGTAGTCAGCGGCATAGTGGCCGGTCAGGCCATGCTCGAGCTGACGTTCGATATCGGTCAGCAACGAGCTGGCACCGAAGCGGAAGAGATGCGGTTGCAGCCAGTGGGTGCCCAGCTCTTCCTTCATCAGCGCCATATACTTGACTGCGTCACCGGCGGTCGCAATGCCGCCAGCAGGTTTGTAACCAATCTCGATGCCGGTCTCTTCGTGGAACCAGCGGATCATGCGGATCATGGTCAGCGAAGTGACGAGATTGGCATTGACCTTTTCCTTGCCGGTCGAGGTCTTGATGAAATCGGCGCCGGCCATCATGCAGACGAGCGATGCCTTGGCGATATTGGTCTGGGTGGCGAGTTCGCCGGTGCCCAGGATGGTCTTGATATGGGCATCGCCGCAGGCCTTGCGGAAGGCGCGGACCTGATCGTAGAGCGCTTGCCAGTCGCCACGCAGCACCATGCCGCGCTCGATGACGATGTCGATCTCCTCGGCGCCATCGGCGACGGAGGCTTCGATCTCCTTGAGCTTGGTCTCGACCGGAGCGAGGCCATGCGGGAAGGCGGTCGAGACAGCGGCGACGGGAATGCCGGTGCCCTTGAGGGCTTCGACGGCGGTATGGACGAAGGTGTGGTAGACGCAGACTGCACCGGGCAGGATGCGCAGGTTGCCCAGGTCGAGCTTTTCGCGGATGTCCGAGCGGAGCGGCGTGCGGGCCTTGGCGCAGAGGCGCTCAACGCGGCCATCGGTATCGTCGGCATTGAGCGTGGTCAGGTCGATCAGCGTGATGGCCTTGAGCAGCCAGGCCAGCTGATAGTCCTTCTTGACGGTGCGGCGGGCGCCGATGGAGCCAGCACGGCGCTCCAGTGCCGAGCGGTTCATGCGGACGCGTTCGACCCAGTCGAGATCGAGCGGGAAGCCGGGATTGCGTTTGTGCGGCGTTTCCACCGATGTGTTGTCGACGACCTTGAGGCTCATAGTTCCTCCACCAGCGCGGGGATCAGTTTCTTCAACTTGTCCGCGCCCTGCACTGCCATGGTCTTGGTGTGCTCATGGCTGATTTTTTCGCTCGAGAGGCCAGCGCCCATATTGGTGATGGACGAGCAAGCCCAGACCTTCATGCCCAGGAAACGCCCGAGGATGACTTCGGGTGCCGTGGACATGCCGACGGCATTGGCGCCGAGACGGATGGCCATCTGGATTTCGGCGACGGTCTCGAAGCTCGGGCCGGAATACCAGAGGTAGATGCCCTCGCCGATCTTGATGTCGAGGCGTTCGGCGAGAGCCGATGCCTTGGCGCGCAGGTCGGGAGCGTAACAATCGACCATGTTCACAAAGCGGCGGTCGGTGGGCTCGCCGATCAGGGGATTGGCGCCGGCATAGTTGATGTGATCGGAGAGCATCATCAGGTCGCCGGGCCGGAAGCGCTCGTCGAGCGAGCCGGCCGAATTGGTCAGCAGCAGTGTCTCTGCCCCCAGCTCGGCCATGGCCTCGAGCGCCGGGCGCATGGCGGCGGGATTGCCGTGTTCGTAATAGTGTTCGCGGCCGGTGAGCACGGCCACGCGCTTGCCACCCATGGTGCCGATCAGCAGATCACGGCCATGGCCGGAGACGCCGCCGCCAGGAAAGCCCTTGAGCTCGGAATAGGGGATGGTCACCTTGTCGCCCATCAGCTCGCCAATGGCCGAAAGGCCGGAGCCGAGCACGATGGCGGCAGCGATGGGTTCCTTGCCCGCGATCTTCTGGATCGTCTTCGAGGCTTTGGTCATTTGGGCAGATACTCCGGGCCGAAAGAATGCGGCAGCAATTGTTCAAGTGTGGAAACGAGCGGGGTGCCTTCGACGCCATGGGAAATCACCGTGACGTCGAGATCGGCAAACTCGCGGATGCGCTGGCGGCAGCCGCCGCAGGGGGTGACAGGGGCCGCGCCGGGGCCGGTGACATAGATGCGCTTGATGCGCTTGGCGCCACCGGCAATCATCGCCGAAATGGCCGAGGCCTCGGCGCAACTGCCCTGCGGATAGGCGGCGTTCTCGATATTGGCGCCGGCATAGATCTTACCGTCATCGGCCAGGATGGCGGCGCCGACGTGGAAGCGCGAATAGGGCGCATAGGCCTTTGCCCGAATGGCTTCGGCGGCCTCGAACAAGGCCTTGTCGTTGACAGTATCGGTCATGTCGTGTCGCCAACCTGTTGCGGTCAGCGCTCCTTGGTATAGGCGACGCCGCCCGCCTTGGGGCCGACAGCTTTACCGATGAAACCGGCCAAGAGAATGACGGTCAGCAGATAGGGCAGAGCCTGGATGAACTGGACCGGCACCACGCCGATGACCGGCAGTTCGAAATTCTGCAGACGGATCTGCAGCGCATCGAGGAAGCCGAACAGCAGGCAGGTGAACATGGCCGGCACCGGCTTCCACTTGGCGAAGATCAACGCAGCAAGCGCGATATAGCCCTTGCCCGCCGTCATGTTGTTGCCGAAGCCCGAACCCTGGGCGATGGAGAAATACGCACCTGCAAGGCCACAGAGCAGGCCGGTGATGATGATGGCCTGATAGCGCTGCTTGACCACGGAAATGCCGGCGGTATCCACCGCCTTGGGATTTTCGCCCACGGCGCGCAGGCGAAGGCCGAAGCGGGTGCGGTAAAGAATAAAGGCGGTGACCGGCACCATGAAGAAGGCGACATACACCAGAATATAATGGCCCGAGATCAGCTCGGCATAGATGGGGCCGAGGATCGGAATGCCCGAGAGTTCATTGGCAAACGGCAGGGTGATCGGCTCGAAACGGCCGCCCGGCGCCAGGGGTGGCGTGCGACCGCCCTGCCCGAACCAGGTCTGGCCGAGGAAGGTGGTCATGCCGGCGGCGAGCATGTTGATGGCGACGCCGGCGATCAGCTGATTGCCCTTGAGCGTAATGGCGGCGGCGCCCTGCAGCAGGGTGGTCGACAGCGACACGGCCATGCCGGCAAGCAGACCAAGCCAGGCCGAACCGGTGACAGCGGCCACGGCGCCTGCGGCAAAGGCTGCCGCCAGCATCTTGCCTTCGAGGCCGATGTCGAAAATGCCGGCGCGTTCGGAATACATGCCGGCAAGGCAGGCCAGCAGCAGCGGCGTCGAGAGGCGGATGGTGGCGTCGAGGATGGAGAGGATGGTTGCGATATCCATGCTCACGCCTCCGGCTTGGCGGTGGAGGCCGCGATGGCATTGGCCTTCTGCTCAGGCGAAAAGAGCATGAATGCCCGTTCGAGCGAGGGCCGGAAAAGGCCTTCCATGGCGCCGGTGAAGAGGATGACCAGCGCCTGGATGACCACGATCATTTCGCGGGTAATGCCGGGAATGACGAATTGCAGCTCCTGGCCGCCCTGATAGAGCGCACCGAAGAGAATGGCCGAGAGGGCAATGCCGATCGGGTGATTGCGACCCATCAGTGCGACGGCGATGCCGACGAAGCCGGCGCCGGCGACGAAATCGAGCACGAGGCGATTCTGCACGCCCAGCACTTCATTGATCGCCATCATGCCGGCCAGAGCGCCGGAAATGGTCATGGTGATCATGATCATCTTGCTGTTGGAAATGCCGGCATAGCGCGAGGCGGTCGGATTGGCGCCGAGCACGCGCATGGCATAGCCGAATTTGGTGTGCCAGATCAGGATATAGACCCCGATCAGCGCGGCAATGGCGATGACGATGGAGAGGTTGACCGGCGAATAGCCGAAGTAGGAGATGAACTGGCGCAGCTGCGGCAGGCGGCCGGCCACTTCGATCGTGTCAGTTTCCGGCGCCATATTGGCACGGGTCTTGAGCACGCGATTGAGCAGATAGACCATCAGCGCCGAGGCGATGAAATTGAACATGATGGTGGTGATCACCACATGCGAGCCGCGCTTGGCCTGCAGCCAGCCGGGGATGAAGGCCCACAGACCACCCATGGCGGCCGAGGCGACCACAGCCAGCGGAAGGACGAGCAGCCAATGGGTCTGGTCGAGTGCCAGCGCCACGAGAATGGCGCCGAGGCCGGCGACATAGGCCTGGCCATCACCACCGATGTTGAAGAGGCCCGCATGAGAGGCGACCGCCACGGCGAGGCCGGTGAAGATGAAATTGGTGGCGTAATAGAGCGTGTAGCCCATGCCATCGCCATAGCCGAAGGCGCCATAGAGGATGACCTGAATGGCATGGAGCGGGTTCTGGCCGACCAGCAGGACGACGAGGCCCGAGACCAGGAAGGCCAGCAGGAGGTTGATGGCGGGAAGAAGGGCAATATCGGCCCAGCGCGGGAGAGGTCTGCGGGCGCTCATGGGAGGGGTCCCTGTTCGGCTATGCCGAGGCCGCGCGGAGCGGTCTTGTTGTTGATGCCGGCCATCATGAGGCCGAGTTCGCCTTCGGTGGCGGTGGCAGGGTCTGCCTCGCCGACGATGACGCCGTCGAACATGACGAGGATGCGATCGGCAAGCGAGCGGATTTCGTCGAGTTCGACGGAGACGAGGAGGATGGCCTTGCCCTCGTCGCGCATCTTGATGATTTCGTTATGGATGAACTCGATGGCGCCGATGTCGACGCCGCGGGTCGGCTGGCCGATGACCAGCACGTCCGGGTCGCGTTCCATTTCGCGGGCCAGCACGATCTTCTGCTGGTTGCCGCCGGAGAACAGCGAGCTCTTGAGATTGATATTGGCCGGGCGGACGTCGAACAGCTTGATGTGCTCGGCGGCGGCTTTCTTGGCGGCTGCTATATCGAGGAAGGCGCCGGCACCGTATTCGGGACGGTCCTGATAGCCGAGGATGGCGTTTTCCCATTCGGCAAAGGTGGTGACGAGGCCCATGCGCTGACGGTCTTCGGGGACGTGGGCAAGACCGGCTTCACGGGCGCGGGCGGCGCCGTCATCGCCCTTGAGCGAGAGTGGAGTGCCCTTGAGCAGAACATTGCCCGCCTTCTGGTCACGCATGCCGGAAATGGATTCGAGCAATTCGCTCTGGCCATTGCCGGAGACGCCGGCAATGCCGACGATTTCGCCGGCACGAATGGAAAAGCTAACATTTTTGACGCGGGCGATGCCCATGTCGTCGTTGACGGTGAGGTTCTGCACTTCGAGCAGGGTCTTGCCCGGATTGGCCGGCGTCTTGTCGACGCGCAGCAGGACGCGGCGGCCAACCATGAGCTCGGCGAGCTGTTCAGGGCTGGTCTCGGCGGTCTTGACCGTGGTGACCATTTCGCCCTGGCGCATGACCGAGACATTGTCGGTGATGGCCATGATCTCGCGCAGCTTGTGGGTGATCAGGATCACCGTCTTGCCCTGCTCGCGCAGGGTGCGCAGCACGCGGAAGAGATCGTCGGCTTCCTTGGGCGTCAAAACGCCGGTGGGTTCGTCAAGGATGAGAGTCTCGGCGCCGCGATAGAGCGCCTTCAAAATTTCGACGCGCTGCTGCTGGCCGACCGAGATATCCTCGATGATGGCATCGGGATTGACCTCGAGGTCATATTCCTGCTCGAGCCGGTTGAGCTCCTTGCGGGCGCGGTTGAGGCTGGGTTTGAGGAAACCGGAATCCTCGGCGCCGAGGACGATGTTTTCCAGCACGGAGAAATTGTCGACCAGCATGAAATGCTGATGCACCATGCCGATACCCAGCGCCAGCGCGTGGCGGCTGTCGGTGATCGACTGTTCGGTGCCATTGACGCGGATCGTGCCGCTGTCGGCGGTGTAGAAACCATAGAGAATCGACATCAGCGTGGACTTGCCCGCGCCGTTCTCGCCCACGATGCCGTGGATGGTGCCGCGCGCTACACAGAGGTCGATGTCCTTGTTGGCGTGAACTGCGCCAAACCGCTTGTTGATCTTTTCAAGCTCGATCGCCCAGCCATTGGCTGGGGCGTTAGCAGCGGCCGTTTCCGGCCGCTGCGTGTTCATGGTGCCATCCTGGCTCATACGGGTCGCTTAGAGCGGGCAGGTCGAGTCGGTGGTGTAGTCGTGGACCGCGATCTCGCCAGCGATGATCTTGGCCTTGTAGTCTTCGGCAGCCGCCTTCATCTCATCGGTGATCAGGGATTCGTTAAACTCGTCCAGCGAATAGGCGACATAGTCGCCATCGAGACCGAGAACGGTCAGGCCCGGCTTGAAGGTCGCGTCATCGGCGGCTTCGGTGAGGGCATTCTTGACGACCAGATCGACGCGCTTGACCATCGAGGTCAGCACCGAGCCGGGCTGCATGTAGTTCTGGTTGCTGTCGACGCCGATCGAGAACTTGCCGGCATCCTTGGCAGCCTGGAGCACACCGATGCCCGAGCCGCCAGCAGCGGCGAAGATCACGTCGGAGCCGGCATCCATGGCAGCCTTGGTCAGTTCGCCAGCGGTGACCGGGTCATTCCAGGCAGCCGGGGTGGTGCCGGTGTAGGTTTCGGTCAGCTTGATGTCGGGATTGGCAGCCTTGGCGCCTTGGGCGTAGCCGCAATAGAACTTGTGGATCAGCGGAACGTCCATGCCGCCAACAAAGGCAACGGCGCCGGTTTCGGACTGCATGGCAGCCAGGACGCCGACGATGAAGGAGCCGGTGTGTTCGTCGAAAAGGACCGACTGAACGTTGGGGGCGTCAACAACGGTGTCGAGCACGACGAAGTTGGTGTCGGGGAATTCGGGAGCGACCGTGGTCAGCGCTGCGGTCCAGGAGAAGCCGGCCATGACGATCGGGTTGGAACCCTGGCTGGCGAAGCGGCGGAGGGCCTGCTCGCGCTGGGCATCGTTCTGGAGTTCGAGATCGACGAAATTGCCGCCGGTTTCTTCCTTCCAGGCCTGGCCACCATTGTAGGCCGCTTCGTTGAAGGACTTGTCGAACTTGCCGCCCAGATCATAGATCAGAGCCGGATCAGCAGAAGCAACGCCGGTCAGGATCGCGGAAAGCGCGACGCCGCCGACGAGGGCCTTGGTCAGCTTGGTGAATTTCATTGGTAGTCTCCCTGTATCGCCCGTGAGCGCCCGAGCATGACTCTGGCGGACAATCTCCGTGCGCTAACAAGGGATAAAATCGTGCAAATGATGCGCCCGCAAGAGGGAATTGAGGCATTTTTCCCAAGTGGTCAAAATTTCACCCACTCTTTGAGCCGCGAGGCAGGGCTTTGCACAAGCCTTGGGCGACACGGCTAGAAGCGCGATACCACGGCCTGGAAAAGAGCGCCCAGATCAGCATCGGCATAGAGCACGGCGAGAATCGCCAGCGAGGCGATGGCAAAGAGAGCAAGCGTGTCGCGGGTTTTGGCGGTCATGGCAGTTTGTTTCAAATTGAGCAGGTGGCGTTGCTCATCTGATAACCCAAAGCGCCCTGCCCGATTGTGATGCTTTGAAGGCAGATCGGGGCGTGGTTAGGGAAAGCTTACTGCGGCGGCAGCGGCGTCACCGCGACGCCCATCGCCGCAGCAAAGCGCTCGAAGAAGCCGTCGATGACCTTCTGGGCGGAACTGCCGATGACGGCCTTGCCCAGCTTCATGACCTGGCCCGAACCACCGCCCTGGGCAGCAAAGACGAGCAGAGTATCCTCGCCACTGTCAGCGAGGACGATGTCGGCTGATCCTTCGACCTTGCCAAGCAGGCCGCCCTTGCCGCGGCCTGAGAGCGTATAGCGCTCTGCTGGGTGGATATCGGAGAGCGTCAACTCGCCACGGAAGGTGGGATGGACCACGCCCAGGTTGACCTTGATTTCGAGATCGAGGTTGTGCTCGTCGGCCCATTCGATGCTGTGGCAGCCGGGAATGGCGGCCTTGAGCATGGCGGTGTCATTGAGCGCAGACCAGACCTGGACGCGCGGCGCGGCGAGGATATAGCGGCCACCGAAATCCATCAGCGACGCTCCACGGCAAGAAGAGCGCTTGTCGCCGCAATAAGGCCTTGATGCGGCTTGAAAGAATTGCCTGCCATTGATGTGCCATCCCGCTCTTTACGTGCGGCTTTTTCGCACCAATATGGTCTAAATAGTTGCGGTGCGACAGGGTTGCAATTGTAACCTCGGGCACGAGCAGCAATCTATAGCGCATTGGGCCCGGGGCGGGCTTACGGGGAGCCAAGAATGACTGATACCGTCACCACTGCCACGCAGACTCAAGTCGCGCCCGTCGCCATGACGGAAAAGCCGCTGCAGTATCTGGACAAGGCCGTCAATGCCATCCGGGACCTGGGCGTCTGGCCCGAACAGCAGGGCGAACAGCCGATCACCGGGCTGCTCAGCCAGATCACCGAACTAGACGAAACGCGCGTGGTGCTGATCGGGCGCACGCTGAGCCAGGCTTCGGCCTTCAACGAAGTGGTGCGCGAGCAGATCGCCGCGATGAAAATCGGCGAGCGCTATGAAGAGATCACTAAGGGTTTCGATTCGATCCGCGACGATGCCAAGGGCATGGTTGACCAGCTCAGCGACAACAAGCTCGACCTGCTGGAACGCGCTTCGAACGTCTGGATGAAGGTCAGCCGTGGCGACATTGCCACCCGCTTCAACAAGATCCGCGACACGTATCTGGCCGTCACCAAGGATACCAAGGACCAGATCGATCGCGAGCACACGATCCTCGAAGCCTATCGTGATTTCCGCGGTGCGCTGAAGCAGGCCGAAGTGATGGCCCTCGAAGTGCTGGAAGTCGCCGAGAAGCGCCTTGGCGAAAAGAAGAATATCCTCGAAACCGCATCGGCGGCTGCGTCGGGCTATGCCGGTTCGGTGCCGGCGGATCGGGCGCGCCTCGAAATGGATCGCGACGAAAAACTGCGCGAGATGCAGAACGAGGAAAAGCGCTACCAGATCGCCAAGGATCTCTCGGACAACCTGACCATTTCCTACAATACGAGCGAAGTGGTGATGGCGCGGCTGATGCAGACGACCAATGCCAAGGAGCGCGTCTATCAGCAGTCGATCTCGTTCTTTTCGACCAATGAGACCGTGCTGACCGCCCTTTCGGCCTCGTTCACCGGCATGTTTGGCCTGCATGAATCGACCGAGACGCTGAACGCGATGAAGGAGGGGATGAGCAAGTCGCTCGAGACCCTTTCCGAGATTGGCGACAAGGTGCAGGAAGAGGCGGTCAAGGCGGGCTATGGCCCGACGGTGCGCGCCGATGCGGTCAAGAAGCTGGTCGACTCGGTGGTCAACTTCCAGGAAAAGAGCCGCACGATCATCAACGAGATGCGCGTGGCCTCGACCAAGAATTCGGCAGAAATCCGCGATGCCGTGGAAGACGGCAAGCGGCGCCTCGCGGCGCTGGCCGCCGATGGCAATGCGCTGCTGCTCGAAACCAAGAACTGAGAGACCAAGGCTCTGGTGAACGCCTGCGATGAGTGACGTGACAGCGAGACCCGCTGCTCCCCTGGACGAAGTCATGCTGGCCATGGACGTGGTCGACACGCTGCGGCATCGGCAGGACCTGGCCGTGCGCGAGCTTGGCACCGACGCCAAGGAGCAGCAGCTCATCGACAAGCTGCGCGACATCTATCACCAGCAAGGCATCGAGGTTCCCGACCACATTCTCAAGGAAGGCGTGGCGGCACTGGCTGAGAGCCGCTTCGTCTATGACCCGCCCAAGCCGGGGTTCGGGACAACGCTCGCGCGGCTCTATGTGGGCCGTGGGCGCTGGGGCAGACCGGTGGGCGCCGTACTGGCGGCTGTCGTTATCGCTGCGGTCGGCTTCTTTGGCCTCTATCAGCCCTATCAGCGCGGGCAGGCGGAAGCGGCGCGGATCGAACTCAGCGAAGGCGTGCCGGCAGAGCTGGATGCGCTGTACCAGACGATTTTCGACGAAACCAAGGTGCAGAAGGCCGTGATCGAGGCCGAGGCCCTGCGCACCCGCGGCAAGATCCTGGCCTCCGAGGGCAATGCCGCCGGTGCCGAAAAGGCCGTGACGGACATGGTCGCGCTGCGCGACACCTTGCGCCAGGCCTATACCTTGCGCGTGGTCAATCGCGAAGGCGTGCAATCGGGCGTGTGGACCGTGCCCGAGATCAATACCGAGGCGATGAACTATTACATCATCGTCGAGGCGCTGGATGCCGATGGCGGTACGCTGGAGCTGCCCGTTCTCAACGAGGAGAATGGGGAGACCGAAGTGGTGGACCATTGGGGCCTGCGCGTGCCGGAAAGCGTTTATGACAGCGTCGCCGCCGACAAGCGCGACGATGGCATCATCCAGAACAATGAGGTCGGCCGGAAGTCGGACGGTTTCCTCGATGTCGAATATGGCGTGCCGGTTCTCGGTGGCGCGATCACGCGATGGTAGAACTATGAGCATTCGCGGACCCGAAGCCCTGGCGAGCCTCGACGAGGCGATGCGCGACATTCGTCGCGAAGAGGATGATATCGGCAAGCGCCTGGTGCGCTCATCGGAGAAGCTGGGCAAGATCCGCGAGACCGAGGCCGAGCTGTTCCGCCAACTGGCGCAACTGCGGCTCGACCCGGCGGTGCAGGGCGAGCTGGATGGGCGGATTTCGACCGCCGAAGCCAAGGCGCGCGACATGCTCAAGGCCCATGCCAAAGAGCTGAGCAAGGCCGAAAAGGACGTCGGCGATGTGGATGCGGCGCTGGCCCGGCTGACGCAGGACCGCAACGAGGCTCTCAGGAGCTTCGAGGGACACCAGAGCGAACTCAAGGCGCTGGCGACCAAGCTCGGACCCAGCATCGCCCGTGACCCGGCCTTTGCCGGCAAGCGGCAGGCGGCCAGGGAATTGGCCGAGGTCGCCGCGCAGAGCATGCGCAAGACCGAACAGGCGGAGGCCGACCGCGAGCAGAAGGGCAAGCCTTATCGCGACGACGTGCTGTTCATGTATCTGTGGGAGGCCGGCTATGGCACGGCCAGCTATCGCGCCAACAACCTGATCCGCTTCCTCGACAGCAAGGTGGCGGACCTCGTGGGCTTTGCCAAGGCGCGGCCGAATTTTGCCATGCTCAATGAAATCCCGTTACGGCTGCGCGAGCATGCCGAGCGGCAGATGGAGAATGCCGCCCGAGCCGAAGAGGCTGTCGACGCACTCGAAACGCAGGCGATCGACAGTGCCGGTGGCAAGCCAATGCGCGAGGCACTGGAAGCCGCGCAGCAGCGGATCGACGCGCTGGACAGCGAGATCGTCGCCACCGAAGACCGGCGCGACGACGCATCCAAGCTGCTGGCGCAGCTATCGCAGGGCGGCGGCAATCCGGCTTTCGAGGGCGCGCTGGCAGAACTGGCCGCAGCCTTGGGGCGCGAGGATATCCAGACGCTGCTGGCCGAGGCACGCCGCACCCGCACGGGCCAGGATGATACGATCGTCGCCCAGATCGATGAGTCACGGGCCCGCGCCAAGGAAGAGACCAGCGAAACGCGCGAACTGACCGAGCGGCTCAAGACGCTGGCCGGGCGCCGGCGCGAGCTCGAAGACATTCAGTGGGAATTCAAGAAGCAGCGGTTCGACGATCCGCGCTCGACCTTCCGCGACGACAAGCTGGTGGGTGACGTGCTCAACGACTTCCTGCGCGGCGGGATTTCTGCGGCGAGCTATTGGGACCAGTGGCGGCGGTCGCAGAACTGGAGCGCCGGCACGTCCGACTGGGGCGGCGGCGTGGGCCTGCCGGACAATGGCCGGCGACGTTCGAACTCGCCGTGGCCCGAGGGCGGCGGCAATACGTTCAGCTGGCCCGATGCCAGCTTTGGCGGTTCGAGCAGCAGCAAATCCAAGCCGCGCTCGGGCGGCTTTGGCGGCGGCTGGGGCGGTGGATCGAGCAGCGGCGGCGGCTTTTCCCGCCCTCGCAGTGGTGGCGGCGGATCAAGCGGCACGCGCAAGCATGGTGGGTTCAAGACCGGCGGCGGGTTCTAGGGCGCGGGCGCCAAACTACTTTGACCACTGCCCATCACCGACCACCGTGTCATCCCGGCCTTGAGCCGGGATCCATCTTGAGATGCGGGAGCGGCCGCAAGGTGGTCGCGCATTTCACTGCCACCTTGCGGCTGGGGCTCGATCTCGGGACGGGTCCCGGCTCAAGGCCGGGATGACATCGAGTAAGCGGTGGTTCCTGTTTGAGCGACGATCATCACGCCGGATTGACGAAGTTGAAGACGGCCTTGGCATTGCCGGTCTGTTCGGCGAAGCGCTGGCGGTGGACGCGCTGGACGAGGACTTCGCCGTTTTCCGGCTCGCCCGAGAGCAGCTCCATGGTTTCGGCAAGATAGTCGGCCAGCGGCATGGCATTGGGGTCATTGGCCTGACGCTCGCCCTGCAGGTAGGTCTGCACATAAGGCGGGGCGATTTCGAGCACGTCGATAGCGGTGTTGCGCAGCTGGTAGCGGAGCGATTGCGTCCAGGAATGGATCGCCGCCTTGGTGGCGCTATAGGTGGGCGTCGAGGCCTTCGGGACAAAGGCCAGACCGGAAGAGACGGTGAGGATGGTCGCCTGTGCTTGCGCCTGCAGATGGGGCAGGAGCGCAGCGGTCAGGCGGATCGGCCCGAGCAGGTTGGTGGCGATGGTAGCTTCGGCGATCTGGAGGAAGTCGCCGCCCGGCATGTCCTCGTCCACCATGATACCGGCATTGTGGATGACAGCATTGAGCGCGGGATGCGCGGCGGTCACCCTGGCGGCCAGGTCGAGGATGCTGGCGGGGTCGGTCATATCGACGGTGAAGGCCACCATGCCGGGGTTGGCGGCAGTAACTTGGTCGAGCGCCGACTGGCGACGACCGGAAATGATCACCTGATTGCCCCTGGCGTGGAAGGCTTCGGCGAGGCCGCGGCCGATGCCCGAACCGCCGCCGGTGATGAGGATGGTATTGCCTGTGGTCTGCATGGGTGTGCTCCTTGGTCTTGTGTGAGGCAGACATATGCCCCATACTCTCCACATGAAAGTAGGCGCCCGAAAGAGCGATACACACCCAACGGAGAGTGTCAGTGAATCCGGTTGTTTCCGCCCCCAAAATCTATGACTGGGATGACAAGCATGGCCCAAGGCCGGTCGATCCGGTGCTGGACAGGCTGGTGCGGGACATTATCGGCAAGGTGGCGGACAAGTGGACCATGCTGATCCTCGAGGCGCTGGCTGATCACGGCACGCTGCGCTTCAGCGATGTGGGGCGGAAGGTCGGTGACATCAGCCAGAAGATGCTGACCAAGACGCTGCGCCAGATGGAGGCGGACGGGCTGGTGCAGCGCGTGGTGCATCCGGTGATCCCGCCGCATGTCGATTATAGCCTGACCGCGATGGGCAAGACGCTGGGTGCAGCCTTTTGCGACGTCTGGCTCTGGGCGGAAAAGCATCACGCCCAGATCGAAGCCAGCCGCAAGGCTTTCGCCGAGCGGAATGGCGAGGTTTAGTTGCTCGCCGGCTGGGCCATCAATTCCCAGAGATTGCCTTCGCTGTCCTCGAAATAGGCGGAATAGCCCCATTCGGACTGGGTGCCATCGGTGATGATGGCGCCGCCCAGCGCCACGACCTTGTGGAGGATATCGTCGACTTCGGCCGGGCTGGCGGCCTGATGGCTGAGGACGAAGCCGGGCGTGCCGGCAATGGCGGTTTCCTTGTTGGCGGTCTGGGCGATCTGCTCGCGCGGGAAGAGCACGAAGGAAAAGTGGTCGTCAAAGAAGAAGGCGACATGGTCTTCGCCGGCAGCGATCTGCTCGTCCTCGATATCGAACAGAGTGCGATAGAAGGTGAAGGCGCGCGGCAGGTCGTCGACACCGATGGTGATGATGGAAATGGAAGGTCTCACGGCGCGGCTCCTTATTTTGCAACACCCTAGACAGCTCGCCGGCTTGGGTCATCCCACTAGGGAAGAGTACCCCCACCTAACCTCCCCCTGAAAAAGGGGAGGGACAGATCCAGCATGTGGTTCGATCTTGCCAAATTCACCGGCGGGATCCCTCCCCCTATCAGGGGGAGGATAGGTGGGGGTATCCGCTTTCGAGCAAATGGCAGACCCGATCCCTACCCGTAAAAGACCGAAATCAGCTGGCCGTCGATCTCGTGGACCTTGATGTCCATGTCGTAGATCTCGCGGAGCACTTCGGGCGTCACCAGTTCGCGGACCGTGCCCTTGGCGGCGAGTTTGCCGTCTTTCATGGCGACGATGTAGTCGGAATACCAGGAGGCGAAGTTGATGTCATGGAGGACCAGAACGACGGTCTTGCCCAGCTCGTTGGCGGCACGGCGCAGGAGCTGCATCATGCCCATGGCATGTTTCATGTCGAGATTGTTGAGCGGTTCGTCGAGCAGGACATAGTCGGTGTCCTGGCAGAGCACCATGGCAACGAAGGCGCGCTGGCGCTGGCCGCCGGAGAGTTCGTCGAGGAAGCGTTCGGCCAGTTCGGTCAGGTTGAGATAGCCGATGGCCTGGTCGATGTGGGTCTTGTCCTCGATGGTGAGGCGGCCCCTCGAATAGGGATAGCGACCGAAACTCACCAGATCGCGCACGGTGAGGCGCGCGGTCATGTGATTGTCCTGGCGCAGGATGGACAGGCGCTTGGCGAGCACGTCGCTGGGTGCCTTGGTAACGTCGAGGCCGTCGATCGTCACCGTGCCCTTGTCCATCCCCATGAGGCGGCTGACCATGGAGAGGAAGGTCGACTTGCCGGCGCCATTGGGGCCGATGATGGAGGTGATGCCGCCGGCCGGGAGGGTGACGGAAACGCCATCGACCACACAGGAGGAGCCGTAATTCTTGGTGACGCCATCGGCGACGATCATCGCGCGGCCCTCCGCAGAACGAGAAAGATGAAGACGATACCGCCGAGAAATTCGATGATGATCGAAAGGGCAGTATCGAAGGCAAAAATGCGCTCGAGCACGGTCTGGCCGCCGACGAGGCAGGTGATGGCGAGCAGCACAGCGGCGGGCAGCACATAGTGATGGCGGCTGGTGCCGACGAGGGAATGGGCAAGGCTGGCGACCAGCAGGCCAAAGAAGGTGATGGGGCCGACGAGCGCCGTCGAGACGGCGACGAGGACCGAGACCAGCATCAGGATGATGACAACGACCCGGCGATAGTCGACGCCGAGATTGATGGCGTGGGCGCGGCCAAGCGAGAGGACGTCGAAGGTGTGGCCCAGGCGCCAGGCGATCAGGGTCACAGCCAGGACAATGATCGAGGCGACGGCCAGAAGGGTCGTGTCGACGGTGGAGAAACTGGCAAAAAAGCTGTCCTGCAGCACGTTGAAGGCATTGGGATCGAGCATGCGCTGCATGAACTGCGACAGGCTGCGGAACAGGATGCCAAAGACGATGCCGACAAGGACCAGGAGGGTCAGGCTGCGCTCTTCGCCCAGGAACAGCCAGCGGAACAGCAGGAAGGAGAAGCCGACCATGACTGCGATCTCGATGCCGAACTGCAGCTGGCCATCGATGGAGGTCAGAGCGCTGACGCCGAGGAAGAAGACGATGGCGGTCTGCAGCAGGATGTAGAGCGAGTCAAAGCCCATGATGGAGGGCGTGAGGATGCGGTTGTTGGTGACGGTCTGGAACAGGACGGTGGAGACGGCGACCGAATAGGCGACAAGCGCGAGCGACAGGAGCTTGCGGCCGCGGAAGGGGATGATGAAGCTCCAGCTGCCCTTGGCGCCGAGCACCATGAAGCAGACGACCGAGACCAGCGCCAGGACGGCGAGCACGGTGATGACCAGCGCCGGGCGCGAGAGGCCGAAGATGCGGCGGAGACCGGGGGCGGGCATGAGGGCGGTTGCGGGATCAGGCGGCACTGCGACGGGTCCTCAACAGGAGATAGAGGAAGATCATGCTGCCGATGACCCCCACCACGACAGAAATCGGGATTTCATAGGGGTAGCGGATGACGCGGCCGAGGATATCGCAGGCCAGCACGAAGCCGGCGCCCATGATGGCGACCCAGGGCACGGTGCGGCGCATGTTGTCGCCGACCATGAGGCTGACGAGGTTTGGAATGATGAGGCCGAGGAAGGGGATGGAGCCGGCCGTGACGAGCACGGTGGCGCTGGTGACCGAGACGATGACCAGGCCCAGCACCATGACGCGCTGATAGTTGAGGCCGAGGTTGGTGGTGAAATCCTTGCCCATGCCGGCGACGGTGAAGCGGTCGGCGGCGATATAGGCCATGATGCCACAGCCGAGCCCGATCCAAAGCAGTTCGTAACGCCCGCGCAGAATGCCGGAGAAGTCGCCCATGTTCCAGGCGAGAAGCGATGCCAGCAGGTCGAAACGATAGGCGAAGAAGCTGGTGACGGCACCGATGATGCCGCCCAGCATGATGCCCACGAGGGGCACGAGCATGACATCGCGCAACGGCACGGCGCGCAGGATGCGCAGGAAGAGCGCGGTGCCGGCCAGCGCGAAAGCGGCCGATATCAGCATCTTGCCCATCAGCGGCCAGCCAGGTACGAAAATGGTGGCGACGAGAAAGCCGAGCGAGGCGGATTCGGTGGTGCCGGCGGTGGATGGTTCGACGAAGCGGTTGCGCACCACCATCTGCATGACAAGGCCGGCGATGGCCATGGCCGAGCCGGAGAGGATGATGGCGAGGGTGCGCGGGATGCGGCTGATCAGGAGGACCTGCATGGCCCTGCCCTCTTGCGAGCCAGAGAGCAGCGTCGCGATCGAGACGTCGCTGACACCGACAAACAGGCTGGCTATGGCAAGGACAATGGTCGCCAGAATGGCGAGGATCAGCAGGCGCACCAGTCAAGCTTCCCCATAATAGAGAATGACCCGGCTGCGTTGCCGCAGCCGGGCCGGATGGTCACTCAGGCAATCAGGCGTTGAGGCCAGCGATGACCTGGTCGAGCAGGAGCATCACGCCCTGGTAGCCGTGCATGGTGATGTAGGCAGGCTGGGGATCGAGATAGACGATATGGCCTTCCTTGGCAGCGGTGGTCTGGTTGACCAGTTCGTTGTCGAGCAGGGCCTTGGCCGCAGCATTGACGTCGCCACCGGCCGAGCCATCGGCAACGCCCGCATCGCGGTCGACGACAAAGAGCCAGTCGGGATTGGTTTCGAGCAGGAATTCGAAGGAGATGCCGTCACCGCCGTGATCGCCGTCTTCGACGTCAGCCATGGCGGATTCGATACCGACCTGGTTGTGGATCCAGGCGACGCGGCTATCGGGGCCATAGAGGCCGATGTTGCCGGCATTGGTGACGATGACGAGGGCATTGCCCTTGCCTTCGGCAGCGGCCTGGGCTTCGGCGACCTTTGCATCGAGCGCGGCATTGAGTTCCTCGGCTTCAGCCTGCTTGCCGAAGATGTCGCCGAGCTTGGTCAGGTTGCCCTTGATGCCGCCGATGATGTCGGAATTGTCGACCAGCGACATGTCGATGGTGGGGAGGATGTCCTTGCCGGTGGTATAGGCTTCGGCGGAGCGGGCGGAGACGAAGTAGACGTCGGATTCGGAGGCGGCAATGCCTTCGAAATCGGGCTCAAACAGCGAGCCAATGGCCAGCACGTCACCGGAAACCTTATCGGCGAGATAGGACGGAGTATTGCCGGCCGGCACGCCGGCGACGGCGACACCCAGGGCGTTGAGATTGTCGAAGGTCGCCCAATCCTGCACCAGGACCTTTTCGGGAACGCCCGGCAGCGTGGTTTCGCCCTGGGCATGGGTGACCACGATGTCCTGCGCGGTGGCAAGGCTGGTCATGCTAAGGGCGCCAGCCAGGGCGGCGGCGAGAATGGTCGAGCTGTGCTTCATGAGGGCTTCCAATCCAGAGTAATGAACGGGAGCGCGATCAAAGATGATGACGCTTGTCTGGTTTGGTAACGGCGTGCGGAAGTCGAGTCAAAAGATAAGTTGACGCAGTCCGTCATATAATAAAATGGCCGGACGAATTTAATCGCCCGGCCAATTGCATCAGGATTTGGCGAGAAGATTGCGGAGTTTACCGAGGGCCGTCGCCTTGTCTTCGCGATAGGCGATGGTACCGGAGAACTCGCCCTGCTTGTCGAGCAGGAAGACCGACGCGGTGTGATCCATGGTGTAATCGCCGTCTTCGAGCGGCACCCTGGCGGCATAGACCGCCCAGGCCTTGGTGGCCTTTTCGATCTCTTCGGGCGTGCCGACGAGACCGGTGACGTGGCCGGTCCAGGCGACGTAATCGGCAAGAATCTCGGGCGTGTCGCGCTCGGGATCGACCGTCACGAAATAGGCCTTGAGGTCCTTTGCCTCGTCGCCGAGGTCGTCATACCAGGTGGTGATTTCGGCCAGGGAGGTGGGGCAGACTTCGGGGCAATGGGTGAAGCCGAAGAAGAGAATCGAGGGCGTGCCATCGAAGCTCTCGCGGGTGAAGGGCTCGCCCGTCACCGTGGCCAGTTGATAGTCGCCGTGGCCGAGGCCAGAGGCTTCGGTGCTACGGTTGGTCATGCTGAAGGTGTAGAGCACCAGGGCGCCGATGGCGAAGACGCCAACGAGACCCCAGAGCACCATGCGGACTTGCTTGAGATTGGCCATCAATGCGCCTGTTCGGTTTCGGTGCCGTGGTCACCATGGTCCCCATGGTCCATGGCAGGCGCGCCATCGGCTGCCGGCGACTGAACAGGCAGCGGGACTTCGACGGTGCCGGCCTTTTCGAAGGTCAGGGTGACGGTAACGGTTTCGCCTTCGACGAAGGGCTGGTTGAGCTTCATGAACATGATGTGGAAGCCGCCCGGCTCGAGCGTGACGGTTTCGCCGGCTGGAATGACAAGGCCATCGGCCAGTTCGCGCATCTTCATGACGTCGCCTTCCATGGCCATTTCATGGATCTGCGTATCGCCAGCCACACTGGAGGTAGCCGAGACAAGGCGGTCGTCTTCGGCGCCCTTGTTGGTGATGGTCAGGAAGCCACCGCCGACGGGGGCATTGGGCAGAGTGGCGCGGGAGAAGGGCAGCGAGATGTCGATATCGCCGAGATGGATGACGCCATTGTGGGCGAAGGCAGGCGTGGCAAGAACAATGGCGGCCACGAAGGCGGCGCGGAGCTGACGGATCATGATGATACTTCCGGTTTTCTGAAATGAGGTCTGGAAGCCCCAAGGGGCGTGTGGGTCAGACCGAGGCCGGAGGCGCGCGTGAACCGGTGGGCGGCGCAGTGGGCGCAGGCAGAAAGGCTGAGATGGCCGGGGTTGGCGCAGCAGAAAGCGCGACGCGGTCGAAAGCGAGCGGCAGGCTTTCGGGCGTCGGCAGCGCCAGTTCATGCTTGCCGATGCCGGTGGCAGGGCATTTGGCGACGGTTACATCGCTGTCGCCGCCCGAGGGCAGGCCGGGCGTGCAGAGCACCCAGCCGACAGTGGTGGTGGAATAGCCCAGTTCCTCGAAAGCGAGCTGGCTGGCGCGCGCCTGATGCAGCGGCATCAGCATGGTCAGCAAATAGATGGCGAGCACGGCCAGGGCCGTTCCGATCTCTCTGCCGATATTGCGCGAGGTGAGCATGGTCATCTTCTAGGCGGCTTTGCCGTGGTGCTCAATTGCCGAGTTGTCGCGGCGATTGACCTGCGACAGTTTCAGGTGCTGGGCGCGTAGGTTTCGCTGCACAGCGCAATGAAGCTCTTCATGGCAGCCGAGAGCGGCGAGGTCTTGCGGCGCGCGACGAGGAGCTGGCGCAGGGCCCAGGGTTCGGCGAGCGGGGCGCAGACCAGATCGGTGCCGGCGAGAAGATGGAGGCTGGTCGAACGCAGGAAGCCGATGCCGAAGCCGGCCTCGACCATGCGGACCAGCGCGGGGAAGCTTTCGACGCGCAGGTTTTCGACCAGCGGCTTGCCGGCCTGTTCGGCAGCTTCCCCCAGGAGGCGATTGAGCGAGCCGACCTGGTGAATGCCGACGATGGAGTGATCGAGAACCTGGGCGAAGGCGATATCCTTGCGTGGCTCGATGCTGGCGGCCAGGGGATGGTCGGGGGGAACGAGCACCCAGACGCGGTCATCCTCGAAGGGTTTGATCTCGAAACGGGTGAAATCGTAGTTGTCGGAGACGATGGCGATATCCGCCCTGCCCTCGTCGAGCGCCAGCAAGGCCTTGGCGGCACCCATTTCCTGGATATCGAGGCTGATGCCGTCGTGCCTGGCGGCATAGCGCGCGAGGAGCTCTGGCAGCCGGCCGGTCAAAGCCGAACTGGTGCAGGCGAGGCGCAGGTTGCCGCGCAGCCCCGCACCAAAATCGGCCATGACGACGTCGAGATCGGCAATGGCGCGCAGCACGGTGCGGCACCCTTCCGCATAGGCTTCGCCGGCGCTGGTCAGCTTGACGCCCTGGGCCGAGCGATCGAACAGGACCACGCCTAGCCGGCTTTCGAGGTCGGACACGCGCCGGCTGACCGCCGAAGAGGCGATGCCTTCGCGCTCGGCGGCGCGGCCAATGGAGCCGGTTTCGGCCAAAAGAAGAATAAGTCGCGCCGTAACGCTGTCGAAAGGTGCCATGTCGTCTCCCGAGGGCACCATACTCATCGGCGTCAGATCAGCAAGGAAATGCCGCGCAGCAGATAGTAAATGCCCACAGCCGTGACAAGCAAACGCGTCCAGGATTTGAAATTTGCATCGGTCAGGCGCTGCAGCACCCAATGGCCGGCGCTGGTGCCGAGAATGGCGAAAGGCGCGGCGACGGCAACCCAGCCCCATTCGAAACCGGTGAGCACGGCGGTCGACTGCCAGTAGAAGATGATCTTGGCCGTGTGATTGACCACCTGCGCCGCCGCCTTGGTGGCGATGATGGCGCGGCGATCCATGGGGGTGCGAATAAAGAACATGTCGATGGTGGGACCGGCGACGCCGACACCCAGGTTCACGCCACCGCCAAGGAAGCCGCAAATGAAGGCGTGGTGCGGTTTGCTGGCATCGAGCGCCAGCCAGGATTGCGGAATCCAGAGCAGGATGGGCAGGAGCCCGATGGTGATGCAGACCGTGGCCAGATCGGGCGTGTAGCGGACGATGAAGAGAATGGCGCCGACGGTCAGCAGGCCCGCCGTCATGATGGAGAGCACTTTCCAGTCGATATAAGCGCGAGACATGAAGGCGCGCGAGCCATTGGCGATGAGCTGGATGGCGCCCTGCACGGCGATGGCGGTGCCCACAGGCAGGAGCAGCAGCAGGATGCCGAGCAGGATCAGCCCGCCGGCCATGCCGAAGATGCCCGAGAGCATGGAAGTGAAGAAGACCGCCACAAGCAAGGCGGCGGCTATCGGAAGGCTCATCGGGCATGTCCTCTTGTCACAAAGCCTTCATGCGCCAGCCCGCTGGCTGGCGCCATGGCCGATGCGGCAAGAGGTCATGCCGCGATGCGTATCAGCCAGCCAAGTCGGGGAAATAGTCACCGGCGGTCGGGGCGAGGATTTCGGGATCGTCGCCGAGCTTGATGGTCATCAGGTCGCCGATGCAGGCGCCCATGACATGGGGCAGGCCTTCGAGCCGGAACACGGCCGCGCCGCCGGGGGCGAAGCGGATGGCCAGATAGTCCTGCGTGGTGTCGACGAGGCCGCAGTCCTCGTCATATTCGGCGTCTGCATTGATCGGCGCGCGGGCCATAGCGAAATCGACGAGGCTTTGATCGGCTTTCCAGAAGTAGTTGCCGGGCCACACCGCCGCCTCGGCCTGATCGACCTCGGCATCCCAATCGGCCCGGCTGTTGGTGGCGATCCAGCCCTTGAACACATTGGCCAGCGGGAAGGTCTCGCCGGTCTTGACGTCCAGATTGTAGCTATCGCAATGGTTGTGCGGGTAGGCGCCGCCGCAGAAGGTGCTGCCGCTTTCGGTCCAGCTCATGGCGGTGGGGGAGAGGTAGTTCAGCTCGACCTGCTCGGCGTCATAGTCACCCAGGGTGCCACGCCCGAAGCCGATCATGCTCTGGGTTGCGCCAAAGGCCGGATAGACCTGGGACAGGCAATCAAAGGCGAAGGTGTTGATGATGGTGTGACGGATTTCCAGCGCGTCATTGACCTGATCGATGGGCGAGCCGTCAGCGAGGGCCACCACGCGCGGAAACTGGAATTTGGTGCGCGGGTCGATGACATAGCGGAATGCCGAGCCTTCCAGCTCCTGCTCCGGGCCGCCATCGAACGGCACTTCCTGCTTGGCGAATTCATAGGGCGCGGTGTCCCTGTTGAAGCTGCGCTCGCTGCGCCAGATCAGGTCCATGGCGCTTTCGCGGATCGAGGACGGCGTGATTTCCTCGTCCTCGGGTAGTGTCCGCTGACCAACGCGTTCGAGAGTGATGTCCAGGGTCTTGCCGGATTTTCCGCCGGGTTCCCAGGTGCCGGTCAGGGTGGCACCATCGGCTGACGGCGTGACACTCCAGAATGCACCGATCGGCGGGTTCAGCACATTGCCGTCGTCATCGGCCGCACAGGTATCCTCGGTGCAGGGCGCTTCTTCCATCATCAGCACGGGCGTACCAAGGCGCCCCATGAAGGTCAGCGGAATGTCGCCGCCGTTGCCGAGATAGCTGTAGCGGCCGACCATCTTGCCTTCGATCTCGGAGGCGAGCTCGACGACGATGTCATGGGTGCCGAGCGTGCCGCGATAGGTGACCGCATCGACGGCGAAGGCGGGCGTGGTGGCGAGCAAAATGGCGGCAAGGGCAATGAGGCGCATGAAAAGTTCCTAAGTTTTGGAACACGTTAGCGAAGTTGAGGGATTTGCCAAGAGTGTCGTTTGCACCCTTTATGCTTCCACACCCACGGTGTCACCCCGGCCTTGAGCCGGGGCCCATCCCGAGATCGAGTCGCAGCCGCAAGGTCGTGGTGACAGCTCTAACCACCTTGCGGCAGGGCCCACCCATCTCGGGATGGATCCCGGCTCAAGGCCGGGATGACACCGCGTGTGTTGGAGCTGCAGTGACCAAACCAAGCATAGCCGCCTCTAAGTACTCGCCGCCTTGGCGTTGGCCTGGGCCACCAGCTCGTCGGGGATGTCGTCGAAGCTGGCGTAGTTCATGTTGTAGAGGCGGGAGTAGAGGCCGCCCAGTTCCATGAGCTGGTCGTGATTGCCCTCTTCGATCTTTTCGCCGTTCTGCAGCACGATGATGTGATCGGCACCGCGGATGGTGGCGAGGCGGTGGGCGATGACGAGGCCGGTGCGGCCTTCGAGCAGGGTTTCGAGGGCCTTCTGGATCTGGCGTTCGGTGTAGCTATCGATATTGGCGGTGGCTTCGTCGAGAACGAGGATTTTCGCATCGGCGACGAGGGCGCGGGCGAAACTGAGCAATTGTCTCTGGCCGAGGGACAGGTTGGAGCCACGCTGTTCGAGACGGCTGTCATAGCCGCCGGGGAGACGCGTGATGAAGTCATGCGCGCCGACCGCCTTGGCCGCGGTGACGACATCCTCGCGGGTCGCAGACTGCTTGTTGTAGCGGATGTTGTCGAAGACCGTGCCGGTGAAGAGGAAAGGCTCCTGCAGCACCATGGCGACCTGTTCGCCCAGCGACTCCTGGGTGACATTGCGCACGTCATAGCCGCCGACCAGCACGGCACCTTCCTGCACTTCGTAAAAGCGATGGACGAGGGCCATGGCGCTGGTCTTGCCCGAGCCGGTGGGCCCGACGAGGGCGACCGTCTCGCCGGGATTGACGCGGAAGGAGACGTGTTTCAGCACCGGACGGTCGGGGTCATAGCCGAAGACCACGTCGTTGAAGGCAACCGAGCCATCCATATCCGAGGTCAGTTCGAGGGCGTCGCGCTTGTCGTTGATGGTGACCGGCAGGTCGAGCACTTCGGTGATGCGACGGCCGGAGGTCATGGCGCGCTGCATGATGGAATATTGCATGGTCAGCGAGCGGATCGGATCAAAGAAGCGCTGGATATAGAAGAGGAAGGCGACGATGACGCCGACCTGCAGCCCACCATTGAGCACCAGCGAACCACCCACCAGCACGACGGTGGCCATGGCGACGCCGGTCAGTGAATCCACGATGGGGACCATGACCTGGGCATATTTGGAGCCGGTCAGCTGGGTGCGCAGGTTCTGGTGCGCCTTGTCGTCATAGAGGTCGAAATTGACCTGCTGGCGATCGAGGTTCTGCACGGTGCGGACGCCATTGATGCCTTCGGCCATGGCGCCATTGGTCAGCGAATTGGTTTCATGCGCCGCCCAGAAGGCGCGCTTAGCCGGGGGCAGCCAGAAGATGCGGACGATGAACAGCACCGGCATGGTGATCAGCGTGAGGAGGCCCAGCCAGGGGTCGAGGCTCAGCAACACGATGATGATGCCAAAGAGCAGGACGATGTCGCCGACGGAAATCACCGAGGTCTCGAGGAACTCCTGCATGGAATTGACGTCGCCCTGGAGGCGGCTCATCAGGCGGCCGACTTCGGTCTTGTCCATGAAGCTCAGCGAGACCCGCTGGAGCTGGGCAAACATGGCGCGGCGCATGTCGAAGAGGACATTCTCGGCCACCTCGCCGACTTGGCTTTCCTGAACCCAGGACGCGACGAAATTAAGCAGCACGACCACGGCGAAGGCAAGCACCGCCCAGAGCAGGTTGGCAGCCGTACCGCCCGCAACGAGCGCGGAGTCGATGGCCCAGCCGATGATCAGCGGAATGGCAAGCTGGGTGGCGGTGAACAGCAGGACGGCGCCAACGGAGAGATAGATCTTGTGGCGATAGGGTTCCACGAAGGCCCAGATGCGGCGCACGGTCTTGGGATCATAGGCCTTGCCGAAGACTTCTTCCTCGATCTTGTGACTGCCTACCGAAGCGCGGGGCGGGCGCTGGCCGGGAAAGCTGGCGGTGTCGCGTTCGTCGTCCTCGATCACGCTCATTGGGCGGCCTCCCCGATCTCGATGTCATCCGCCGGGCGGGTCTGCAAGTCGAACAGGGCGTGGTAGCGCCCGTTCTGCGCCAGGAGTTCGTCATGGCTGCCGCGCTCGACGATCTGTCCGTCTTCGAGGAAGAGGATGGTGTCGGCATGCATCAGCGAAGACAGGCGATGGGCGATGATGATGGTCACACGGTCCTTGGCGAAGCGGCGCATGGCCGAGCGAATGCGGTGTTCGGTGCCGGCATCGATCGCGGCGGTTGAATCGTCGAACACCATGACGGCGGGTTTCATCACGAGGCTACGGGCAATGGAGAGGCGCTGGCGCTGGCCGCCCGAGAGCGAGACGCCGCGTTCGCCGACCACCGTGTCATATTCGGCAGGGAGACCGGCGATGTAATTGTGCAGCTGGGCGCTTTCGGCCGCCTTTTCGATCTTGGTTTCCTTGGCCCAGGGATCGCCATAGGCGATGTTGTTCTCGATCGTGGTGGTGAAAAGGAAACTGTCCTGCTGCACTACAGCGACATTGCGGCGGAGGCTTTCGAGCGTTGCGTCGCGAACGTCCTGGCCGTCGATGGTCACCTTGCCGGAGGTGGTGTCGTAGAAGCGCGAGATGAGGTGGGCGAGCGTCGACTTGCCGCTGCCGGGCGCGCCGACAATGCCGATGGTCTGGCCCTTGCGGCCCTCGAAGCTGATGCCATTGAGGGTGGGGTGGGTGGAGCCGGGATAGGTGAAATGCACATCCTCGAAGCGGAGCGTGCCGTCCGTCACCCGGAGCGGGGCGGCATTGGGGCTGTCCTCGATTTCGACGGCGTGATCGAGGAAGGCATAGAAACGCGTGCCGCAGGTGGACGCGCGGGCAAAGGAATTGACCATCAAGCCAAGCTGGCGCACCGGCATCTGCAGGATGGTCATGAAGGTCAAAAAACTGGCGAGCGTGCCGACGCTCATCTCTCCGGCGATGACCTTGTTGCCGCCGACCCAGAGTACCAGACCCATGGCGGCAAAGAAGGAAAAGGTCATCATCGAGGTGTTGCGCACGCGGACCAGCACGCGTTCATGGGCCAGTTCGAGGGCGGCTTCGGAGGCCGTGTCGAACTTGGCGATCTCGTGCTTCTGGCCGGAGAAGGCGCGGACCACGCGGATGCCGCCCAGATTTTCTTCCATGACGCGGGTCAGCACCGAAAGGCGTTCCTGCAACACGAGCCAGGTCTTGCGCAGCGTGAGCTGGGCGACGGACGAGCGCCAGGCAACGAAGGGCACAAAGCTCAGCGCCAGGAGGCCAAGCAGCACATCGGTGGTCAGCAGCATCACCGCGCCGACGCCGATCAACACGGTCAGCAGGATGGTGCGGACGAAACCGGTGGCAAAAAACATGCGCAGCCCGTCGAGATCGAGCAGGCCGAGGGTGATCAGGTCGCCGGAATGAACGCGGTCGTGGTAGGAATAGGAAAGGCGCTGCACCTTGTCGTAGAAGGCGAGACGCAGTTCATAGCCGACGCGATGACCGACGCTTTCCGAGAAATAGTTCTGCACCAGGGTGAAAAGTCCGCGCGCCACCGACAGGCAGAGCAGCGTCACCGCGCTCCAGAACAGGGCCTGCTGCGCCGCGCCGCCTTGGGAACCCACGGTCAGGCCCGAGGCCTGGTCCACCGCCTGACCGAGCACGCGCGGGATCATCAGCTGCAGCACCGAAGCAATGACCGTGCCGCCAATGGCAAGGCTCGCCTGCCAGGGATGGCGGAACGAATACAACGTGATCCGGGCCAGTGGGCCGAGATGCCTGCCGGCATGAGCCGCCGCTACATGGGAATGTGCATCGCCGCGAGAACGGTCGCGGCTACCCCTGTCCTTGGTCAAGGAAGAATCCAGACTTCAATATGTGTGTGGGTCCGAACGGGCAGCAGATGGGCGGCGGCCGGGAGTTCGGACAAATCAACTCGCCCAAACAATCAACGCCCATTCGCGCTACCATTCAAGACCGAATTTACGCAAAAAGCGCAAGGAAATGGCCGGATCAAGGCGCAGCGTTGAGCTCGGGATAGATGACGGCCGAACAGATGCGGTTCTGCTGATCGAGCAGCGCCTGATCGGCTTCGGAAATGACGCCGGTCTCGATGGCCGTCCAGAGATCGTTCTGCTTCACGCTCTCCAGCCCGCACTGGCAATAGGTGGTGCACATCTCGGCGGAAGTGCCACCCATTTCGCAGCTTGCCTGGCAGGAGCGCATGAAATCGGGATCGCGCATGGCGACCTGCGGCTGAAAGATTTGCGCGGCCGGATAGACGATTCCCAGCAGGAGCGGCTGGTGCAGCAGATAGATCAGCAGGCTCCAGCGACCCAGAAAGCTCAGAACGCGCGGCAGCCGGCCGGTCGGGGCGAAGGCGGCAAGCCTGCCGGCAAGGCTGGAGGGGAGGACCCGCCGCATGGCGAGGATGCCGATCAGCACGGCGCCGAACCAGGGAAAGACCGGGACAAGATCATTGGTGGGCGGCGGAACGACCCAGAAGCCAAACCAGGACCATTGCTTTTCGTTGAACAACGGATCGGCGAAAAAGAAGCCCGGCAGGATGAAGGCCAGCGCCGCAATGGCGACCAGCCAGAGCGGCGCGCGCACAAAGGCCAGACCCATCAGGCTGAACAGCGCAATGGCATGGAGCACGCCGAAATAGACAAAGCTCTCGGGGAAGGCGAACCAAGTGGCCGCCGTGATGATCAGCGCGCCGAGGACGACGAAGATCCAGCGGCGCCAGAAGCTTTTCCAACGAATGCCATTGCCATGGCCGAGGACCAGGCTGACGCCGACCAGGAACAGGAAGGCGGCAAGGATGGTTCGGGCGATGATGACCCAGTTCTGGTCGTAACCGACATCGGCCGCGATGAAGCGGAAATAGCTCAGGTCCCAGCAAAGGTGGTAGGCCGCCATGGCGATGATGGCGATGCCGCGAGCCATGTCGATGACGGCATAGCGCGGGCGTTTGGCGATGTCGGTCATGCCATGTTCCTGACGACGGCGAGGAAATCCTCGCCATAGCGATCGAGCTTGGCCTGGCCGACGCCGGGCAGGTTCAGCATGTCATGGGGATGGCGCGGCTGCGCCAGGGCCATGGCCTTGAGCGTGGTATCGTGGAAGATGACATAGGGCGGCACGCCCTGGGCCTTGGCGAGCCGCGTGCGCTCTTCGCGCAGGGCATCGAACAGCGGCCGCGCGTGCTCCGGCACGACCACGGCATTGGCCAGCGAACGCTTCACTTCCACGGATTTGCGCGGACGATCCTTGCGCAAGGTCACGCGGCGCTCGTGCTTGAACACGGCATGGGCACCCTTGGCGAGGGTCAGCGCACCATGATTGGCGTGATCGACGACGATCAGACCCATGGCGGTCAGCTGGCGGATCACCGATTGCCAGACCTTGGCATCGAGATCATTGCCCTGACCGAAAACCTTTTGATGCTGATGGCCAAAGCGGGTGACCTTTTCGGTCTCCTTGCCCATCAGCACGTCGATGACATGGGCCGCGCCAAAGCGCATGCCGGTGCGATAGATGGCGGCCAGCGCCTTGATGGCAGCCTCGGTGCCGTCCCAGCTCTCGACGGGCGAGCGACAGGTATCGCAATTGCCGCAATTGCCGGCGTGGGATTCGCCAAAGTGATTGAGAATGGCCTTGCGACGGCATTCGGGCGTCTCGCAGACGCCCAGTAGGGCATTGAGCTTGGCGTGCTCGACGCGCTTGATCTCGTCAGGCGCACCGCCCTCGTCGATCATGCGGCGGCGCTGCACCACATCGGCCATGCCATAGCTCATCCAAGCGTCGGCGGGCTGGCCGTCGCGACCGGCGCGGCCGGTTTCCTGGTAGTAGGCCTCGATCGAGGCCGGCAGGTCCATGTGGGCGACGTAGCGCACATCGGGCTTGTCGATGCCCATGCCGAAGGCCACGGTCGCGACCATGCAGATGTTTTCGTCCTTGAGGAAGGCATCCTGATTGCGGCTGCGCGTCTCGGGCGGCAGGCCGGCATGATAGGGCAATGCCGGAATACCCTTGCCGGAAAGCCAGTCGGCCGTGTCCTCGACCTTGGCGCGGGAAAGGCAATAGACGATGCCCGAACTGCCCTTGTGTGCGGCAAGGAAGCTCAGGAGCTGGTCGCGGGCCTTGTCGCGCTCGACGATGGAATAGGAGATATTGGGGCGGTCGAAACTGGTGGTGAAGACCTTCGCCTGTTCGAGACCGAGGCGCTCGATGATGTCTTCGCGGGTGGTCGGATCGGCCGTGGCGGTCAGCGCGATGCGCGGCACGCCGGGGAAGAGCTCTACCAGATGGATCAGCTCGCGATATTCGGGCCGGAAGTCGTGGCCCCATTGCGACACGCAATGCGCCTCGTCGATGGCGAACAGCGCAATATCGATGCCCGACAGCATGTTGGCGAAGTTGGGAGTCGCGACGCGCTCGGGGGCCACATAGAGCAGATCGAGCTCCCCTGCCCGCAGCTTGCGCCGGACTTCGAAGCTTTCCTCGGGGGTGAGCGAGGAATTGAGCGCAGCGGCTTCGACGCCGGCCTGCTTGAGCGCCTCGACCTGGTCGCGCATCAGGGCGATCAGCGGCGAGATGACAATGCCCACGCCATTCCGGCAGATGGCCGGGATCTGGTAGCACATGGACTTGCCGGCGCCAGTCGGGAAGAGCACTACCGCATCGCCGCCGCCCACGACATGCTCGACCACATCGGCCTGCTGCCCGCGGAAGGTCTGGTGACCGAACACATCGCGCAGCACGGCATGCGGGTCGCGTGGCATGGCCATCGCGCCGCTGGTGAAGAGGTCCCATGCCGATTCAAGCGTGCTCACGGGCATCCTTGAATCATGGGTGGGGAGTCGAGGCAAGCCGGGCTTCGCGCTTGTGAACCATTAGCGATAGCCCAGCGCGGCGAACTGGGATTGAAACCAGAAGAAGCCAGCCAGGGTCAGGACGGCAACCACTGCGAAGGCGACCCAGCCGGAGGGGGTGAGGTTCTCGTGGTCGGGGGTTCGATACTCCCAGCGATCACCGGCAAAGACAAAAATCAGGCCGAAGACCAGGCAGAAGGGCACGATGAGGAAGGGGCGCAGTTCATAGGTGATATCGAGTTCGCCGGAATAGGCCGCGCGCAACTGCATGAAGATGGTGAACCAGCCAACGACGAGGCCGATGACGATGGTCAGCAGACCGCCGAGCCGGTATTTCAGGGCATTGGACATCTGTGGTCCTCAAATGGCTTAAAGCATTTGAGGAAAAGAGCCTTGTCCGTGCCAGACGTCAAGCACTCGTGCGCGTGCTCGTTCGCCATTGGCGGCAGTTCGGACGAGACCCGCGCGGGCGGGATAAGGGCTCGGCTGCCGTTTCGTTGGCCGGGGCGGGAAACCGGAAAAACCACCCTGTTCCCTCTGCCGCCGCGTCCGGTTGACGCGCGCAGGTCTCTATCCGAGCCAATCCTTGCCTTGGGAGATGGTTCCGTCACGCTTCTCGCATGGGCTTGCTCAGGAAGGGCGAACCGCGGCGAACGAAGCGCCAGGGTGTCTCGACGCCTTTGGTAATGCCGATGCGCGGGCCGGTGGCGACATCGTGGCTTTGTTCGGCGGGGAGCAGGTCGAAAGGTGGCGCGTCGAGCGGCAGTGTGTTGTGCGCGATGGTGACGCCCAGCGCCTGGCAAAGCTTGCCGGGGCCCGAGCAGAGCTGGCGTTCAGCCATGCCACCGCGGCGCGCCTGCATTTCGGGCAGGCCATGCGAGGGCTCAAGCGCGCGGATCAGTACGGCACTGCCGGGTTCGCAGACGAAGTTGAGGCACCAGTGGATGCCGTAGATCCTGTAGACATAGGCGTGGCCGGGCGCGCCGAACATAGCCGCATTGCGCGGCGTCGGGCCGTTGAAACTATGCGAGGCCGGATCGGCCGTGTCGTAGGCCTCCACCTCGACCAGCGGGCCACCCACGCCCTCGACCAGAAGGGTTGTGCCGATCAGATCATGAGCGACTTCTGCGGCGGGGCGGGCGAAGAAGGTGGGCGGCAGGGTCATCAGTCGACCCGGCCGCGGGCGGCAACCTCCACGGTCTCGACCACGGCGCCGTTGGCAATCAGCGTCACCTGGTCGAACAGATTGCTCACCACGCAGGCGTGGTTGGGAATGATGCGGAGCTTGTCGCCGATCCGGGGTTTTTCTACGCAATTGGTCAGGTCGATCGTGCCATGCTCTTCGCTGAGGCCGGTGATGACGGCCTCGGGATAGGCTTCAATGAGGCCAAAGCCGGTCATGCCCAGCGTATCGCTGGTCAGCGCTTTCGAGCCGGCGTCGATGATGGCGCGGTTTTCGGTGGGGCGGCTGACGACGGTGGCGAGCACGGTCAGGGCGCAATCGTCGAAGGCGCCGACGCCTTTCGCGACCTGGAAACGGTCCATATAGATATAGGTGCCGGGGCGGTGTTCGGTGGCGGCGGTGACCTGATGGGCCTGCCACAGGTCGGGCGTGCCACCGTTGGAGATGATCGCGGGGGCAAGGCCGGCGCCGCTCAAGGCGAGCTTGGCGGCGGCGAGCCAGGCGGCGTTGGATTCCACCTGTCCGGCCGCAGGATAGGTCATCAACCCGCCAAAGGTCAGGCCGGGGGAGTTGCTGATCTTTTCGGCCAGGGCGAGGGCATCGGCCGGACTTTGAACGCCGCAGCGGCCCATGCCGGTGTCGCATTCGACCAGCACTGTCAGGGGATTAGGGCTATCGGCAAAGGTGCGGGACAGGCCTTCGACGGTTTCGGCGCTGTCGGCGGTGACGGTGATGTTCACCCGGTCGTGCAGGGCCTTGAGACGGGCGAGCTTGGCGGGGCCGATGATATTGTAGGGCAGGAAGATTTCAGTGATCCCGGCATCGGCGAAGACTTCGGCTTCGCCCAGCTTTTGCACGGTGATACCGACGGCGCCGAGGTCCATGGCCTGTCGCGCGAAACGCGGCAGCTTGTGAGTCTTGATATGGGGGCGGAGCTTGAGCCCATGCGCATCGGCATAGTCCTGGGCGCGCTCAAGATTTTTGGTGACGCGGTCGATGTCGATCAGGACGGCGGGCGTGTCGAGTTCTGAAAAATCGGTCATTTGCCCCTCAGGACTTCATCGACGAAACGGAGATTGCCCGCGGTCAGCCCGGCATCGACGGGCAGTACAGTGCCGGTGATGCCCGAGGCGGCGTCGGAGCAGAAAAACACAGCGGCATGAGCCACTTCCATGGGCGAGACCATGCGGCCGAGCGGATAGTGCGGCAGGACATTGTCGAGCAGCGTCGGATCAGCCGCGAGCCGATGGTCCCAGGCGGGCGTGCGGACCGAGCCGGGGGCGATGACATTGGCGCGGACGCCCTCGCCGCCGCGCTCGACGGCAATGGATTTGGCATAGGCGACGAGCCCAGCCTTGGCGGCGGAATAGGCGGGATTTCCGAAGTGCGACAGGGCGTTGACCGAGGAAATGAAAACCACGCTCCCCCTGCCCCGCGCGGCCATGGCGGCGACGATCGGATCGGTCATGGCATAGGCGCCATTGAGATTGATGGCGAGTTCGCTGGCCCAGATGTCGTCATCGAGCTGGCCGAGATGTTCTGCGCGGGTAAAGCCGGCGTTGGAGACCACGGCATCGGGCGCGCCGTAGGTTTCGAGATGGGCCTCGATCGCCTTGCGGGTGGATTTTGGATCGGCCTGGTCGAAGATCAGAGTGCCCGACAGATCGAGATTTTCAAGCAGTGTGGCGTCGCGGTCAGCGCCGATAACCTTCGCCCCCGCCTCGATAAAAGCTGCGACCATGGACTGGCCGATGCCGCCGCCGGCACCGGAAATCAGCACGGTTTTGCCATCGAGGCGGAAGGGCTGTGTCATGCGGGATCCTTATAGGCGACGCATTCGATTTCGACCTTGCAGTCGACCATCATATGGCTCTGGACGGCGGCGCGGGCGGGGGGATTTTCGCCGAAGTAGCTCTTGTAGACGGCGTTGAAGCTCCAGAAGTCGCGCGGGTCATCGAGCCAGACACCACAGCGGACGACATGCTCGAGGCCGTAGCCGGCCTCTTCAAGAATGGCGATGAGATTTCTGATGGTCAGGTGGGTCTGGTCGACAATGCCGCCATTGATGATCTCGCCATCCTTCATGGCCACCTGACCGGAAACGAAGAGGAAGCCGCCGGCCTCGACGGCGCGGGCGAAGGGGAGGTTCTGACCACCGGCGCCGGATTTTTCGGCACCATAGCGTTTGATGGGCATTTTTCGCTCCTTTTGAAACTGAATTTCGTCATTCAGCACTCTAGCGCGGAAATCTGCCGTTCCAATGGGAAAATCAGCGGCCAAAATGTAAATTTCTTACGTGATTGACCCACAACGCCTGTGCTAGCGTGGCGGCAGCATGCAATTGCAGCATGCTGGACGTCTTCTTGCAACGTGCTGCGAGTTTGCTTCGTGCGAGTCTTCACCGCCGCCTTCGCCACCGAGACCAATACGTTTTCGCCCATCGCCGTGGACAAGCGCGCCTTCGAGGCGTCGCTTTATGCGAAGCCCGGCGAGCACCCCGTGACACCGACATTGTGCACCGCGCCGATCACGGTCGGCCGTGAAGTCTGCGCGCGAGAAGGCTGGACGCTGATCGAGGGCAGTGCGAGCTGGGCCGATCCGGCGGGACTGGTGGCGCGGACGACCTATGAGGAAATGCGGGACGAAATTTTGGCCCAGTTGCGGGCGGCGCTGCCGGTGGATGGCGTGGTGCTGGGGCTGCACGGGGCGATGGTGGCGCAGGGCTATGATGACCCCGAGGGTGACCTGCTTAGTCGTGTGCGCGAGATTGTGGGGCCGGAGGTGCTGGTCTGTGCCGAGCTCGATCCGCATTCGCACCTGACCCGGGAGCGGGCAGCCGCGGCGGACTTCTTCGTCTATTTCAAGGAATTTCCCCATATCGACTTTGTCGATCGGGCGCGTGACCTGTGGGACATTGCCGTGCGAGCACTACGGCAGGAGATCGACCCGGTGATGTCGGTGTTCGATTGCCGGATGATCGATGTATTTCCGACCAGCAAGGAGCCTATGCGCGGCTTTGTCGACCGGATGATGGCGCTGGAGACAGCGACGCCGGGCCTGCTGTCGCTGTCGGTGGTGCATGGTTTCATGGCGGGCGATGTGCCGGAGATGGGAACCAAGGTGGTTGCCGTGACCGATGGCGATGCGGCACTGGGGCAAGCGCTGGCCGAGAAGCTGGGGCGCGAGCTTTATGCGCTGCGCGGGACCTTCATGGTGGCGCAGGTGGATGAGAAGCAGGCGGTTGCGACAGCGATGGCGGCCAGTGCCGGTCCGGTGGTGATCGCCGATGTGTGGGACAATCCGGGCGGCGGCACGGCGGGGGATGCGACGGTGATCCTCGCCGAGTTGATCGCGCGCGGGGCGACGGATGTGGCGGTGGGGACGATCTGGGATCCGATCGCGGTGCAGATCTGCATGGCGGCCGGCGAAGGCGCTGTCATCCCACTGCGGTTCGGTGCCAAATCTGCGCCGCATACCGGTAACCCTTTGGACCGATATGTCACCGTCAATCGAATCCAGCGTGATGCCCAGATGCGGTTCGGCGAGAGCTTTGCGCCGTTCGGCGACGCGGCATGGATATCGTTTGACGGGATCGACGTGATCCTCAACTCGACGCGGGCGCAAAGCTTTGATCCGTCATTGTTTTCTGTGATGGGGATCGATCCGAAGTCGCGGAAGATCCTGCTGATCAAATCGACCAACCATTTCTACGACAGCTTTTCCAAGATCGCGTCGGAGATCGTCTATTGCTCGGCGGGAAAGCCTTATCCGAACAAGCCTGCGGAGACGGATTATCGCAAGGCGCGGCGGGATATCTGGCCGATGGTGGAGGATGCGTTCGGTTAGGCGAAGGCGGAGTCTTGGCGGGTACCCCCTTCTAGCCTCCCCCTGATAGGGGGAGGGACCGCGCGGTGGTATTGGCGGGATGGTGCCCCAAACTCGATCTAGTCCCTCCCCCTTTTCAGGGGGAGGATAGGTGGGGGTATTCTTCCTTACTCAGCAGCCCAATTTCCGTACATGATCGGCATGGTCCCCACGAGAGCCTTGAACCTGTCGTAGCTCTTGCGTTCTGGCAGGGTCCAGCCGGCTTCGGCGATGGCGGAGAGCCTGGGGAATACCAGGCGGTCGAAGATGGCGCGGTCAGTCATGGATTCGCTCCAGATGCAGGCCTGGATGCCCAGGAGGTGCTCGAGGCCGTTATCGGAGAAACCGGCGCGGGCTTCGAATTCGTAGGTTTCCTGGGGGCCAGACCAGCCGGCCCAGCCGGCGCCGGGTTCGGCCCAGGCGACGCCATTGGCCATGTCGAGATAGTAACGCTGGCCGGGGGAGACGACGATGTCGTAGCCGCGTTCAGCCAGAGCGGCGTTGATCTCGACATTGCGCCAGCCGATGACGAAACTCTTGTCCTTGTCGACGGCATCGCCATGGGCGGCCTCTTCCCAGCCGCCGGTGATGGCACCCTTGCTGGAAATGTAGTCGTGGACGCGGCGGATGAAATGGGCCTGTAGCGCTGCGGTGGGCGAGCCTTCGATTTCGTCGGCGCCATGGTGGTTGCCGAGGACGTTGAACTGGGCCTCGTGCTTCTTGCGCATTTCGGGGCCAGAGAGCTTTTCGATCATGTCGAGCGCCAGCGGCGAGCCGGACCAGGCGGCCAGCGGCACTTCGTCGGCGCCGAGATGGAAGACGCCGCCCGGGAAGATTTCGAGCATTTCGTCGATGACGGTTTCGACGAACTTGTAGACCGGCTCATGGGCGGGGTTGAGCGAGTTGTTGGGGAAGCCCTGAACCGACTGGTATTCGCCGGTCTCGGCCGGGTCGCGCAATTCCGGGACAGCCTGGAGCGCGGCGTAGAAGTGGCCGGGCATGTCGATTTCGGGAATGACGGTGACGGCGAGGCTATCGGCCAAAGCCACGATCTGGCGGATGACATTCTTGGAATAATAGCCGCCAGTCGGCTGCGGGCCGGAGCCGAGCAGCGGCGGCAAGGCCTTGCCGTGGCCACGCCAGGCACCAACCTCGGTCAGGGCGGGATAGGCATCGATCTCGACGCGCCAAGCTTCGTCTTCGCTGAGGTGCCAATGGAACTTGTTGAGCTTGTTCCAGGCGAGAAGCCTGATGAGGCGGCTCACTTCGGCGCCGTAATAGAACTGGCGGGCCACATCGAGATGGCAGCCACGATAGCGGAAGCCAGGCTCGTCGCTGATGGTGCCGCCGGTGGGGAAGAGGAAAGTCTGCGGGTGCAGCTTGGCGCCGCGCAGGATCTGGCCAAGGGTCACGAGGCCATAGAAGAGGCCCTGCCGCGTTGTGGCTTCGACGGTGGCGCCGCTCTCGGCGAAATGGAGTTCATAAGCCTCGGCGCCCAGGCCCGCCTTTTCGCGAATGGTCACCGGCATGCCGGCTTCCGATGCGGGGCGGACAATGCCTTCGACGGGGAAGAGACCGTCGACAAGACCGGCAAAGGCGGCGGCGGCGCGACCGGCGAGATCACCCTCGGGCTTGAGATCAAGGCCGGGAGGGGCGGTGCGGGCGCCGGTGGTGGCTACGGATTTGGGCCAGGGAATGATGGAGACCGGGACCGGTGCCTTGGCGGGCACGGGGAATTTGGCTGCGCCCTTGAGCAGGGGCGAATTGTGGCCCTTGCCCTTGGTGGGGGCGGTGGGCAGGGCGACGGTGGTTCCGTCTTCGAGCACGACATAGCCGGTATTGGCGCCGTCGCTCCAGTGGCGCAGGCCATAGGAAAGGCCGCGGGCGGTGGAGGTCCAGGTCTGGCCCGGCTCGAGGGTAAAGCCATCGGGCGGGGCGATCAGCGTGTGGTTGGAGAGGCGCTTGAGCAGCTTGCCGTTTTCGAGCGTCGCATGCGGATCGATGCGGGCGGGGCCGGAGAAACCGAGCTGGAAATTGGAAACGGCTTCGTCGCCAGTATTGGTCAGCTCGATGCCATAGCCAAGCGGGGCGTCATCGGTGGCCGGGGTCCAGGTGGTGACGAGGGAGAAGGATATGGGCATGAAAGTGCTCGTTCTGGTTTGGTGTCAGCCCCTAGGGGCATTTGGTGACTTGCGCTTCTGGCGCCACACCCACGGTGTCACCCCGGCCTTAAGCCGGGGTCCATCTTGAGATCGCACAACGGCCGCAAGGTCGATCGAACGAACCATCTTGCGGCAGCAAACACATCTCGGGATGGATCCCGGCTCAAGGCCGGGATGACATCGCGTGTGGGGCAGCATTGAGGTTCCGACACTTCAATCCCCCAGGGGCTGGGTGTCGTCGCCGTCGCGGTTGACGACGAGCTGATGCTTGATGCGGCGCATGGCGGTGATGGCGGGGCGGCCGATGCGGGCGGCGATGGTCTGGGCGAGGATATCGACCGTGGCCAGCACGGCGTAACGGCCGGGCGTGGGACGGAGGATGTCGGTGTTTTCGTGCCAATTGACCGGCAGGAGAATGTCGGCCTGGGCGGCAACCAGGGAGCCGGAGCGGGTGATGACGACGCGCTGATGGCCATATTCGCCGGCGACCGCCAAGGCCTTGGCAAGCTGGGAATTGTTGCCCGATAGCGAGAAGGCCACGATAATGGTGCCGACGGGGGCCGCGGCGGCGCGCATCATCTGGATCTGGTGATCGTCACTGGACGCCACTTTGACGCCAAGGCGGAACAGGCGCGTCTCGATTTCGCCGGCCATCATCGACGAGGCGCCGCCTGAGCCGAAAGCGAGGACATTGTCGGCCTGGGAAATGGCGGTCGCGGCGGTTTCCACCGCATTGAAATCGAGATGGTCGAAGGTTTCGTAGATGATGGACTGGATGCCGTTGACCACGCCCTGGGCGATTTCGTGGACGGAGTCGGGGCCGGCGGTTACGGAGAAGTAGCGCTGGCCGACGAAACGCGACTGGGCCAGGCGCACCTTGAAATCGGCATAGCTATCGCAGCCGAGGCGGCGGCAGAAGCGCGTAACGGTGGGGGGCGACACCTCGGCATGGGCGGCGAGGTCGACGATGGACATTTTGAGGACGCTGTCGACATCGGCCAGGACGATCTCGGTCAGGGCGCGCTCGGAGCGGGTGAATTCGCTCTTTTCGGACTGTAGCAGGCCGACGATGTCGGACATGGTCGGCTCCTTTGGCCTGAGTGCTTCCGCATTCTCGGTGTCATCCCGGCCTTGAGCCGGGATCCATCCTGAGATGGTAGTTCAGCCGCAAGGTGGTTGTGATTATCGCTGCCACCTTGCGGCTGGGGTGGCATCTCAGGATGGGTCCCGGCTCAAGGCCGGGATGACATCGAGTGTGGGGTTGCGTTCGGGATTAAGCCGAGACGTGCTAGTACACCGCCTGCCCGGCCTGATCGAACAGGTGGACTTGCGCCAGCGAGAAGCCGACTTCGGACGCCTTGGCTTCGGCCACGTCGGGGTCGCCTTCGAAGAGGGCGATGAAGTTTTCGCCGCCGGGCAGATCGGCATAGAGCACGGTGTGGATGCCCAGATGCTCGACGATGCGCGGGGTGACGGAAAGATTGAAATCGCCTTTGCCGAGGCTGAGATGTTCGGGGCGAATGCCGACGGTGACGGACTGGCCGGCGCCGATCTTTGCCGCGCGCGGCAGAGCGAGGGTGCCGAGCTTGCCCAGATCCACGGTGATGGTGGTGCCATCGGAGGATTTCACCGTGCCATTGATGAAGTTCATCTTGGGCGAGCCGATGAAGCCGGCGACGAAGAGATTGTCAGGCTTGTGATAGAGTTCGAGCGGCGAGCCGACCTGGGCGATGACGCCGGCATCGAGCACGACGATCCTGTCGGCCATGGTCATGGCTTCGACCTGGTCGTGCGTAACATAGATCATGGTGGAGCCGAGGCGCTTATGCAGCTCCATCAGCTCGATGCGCATTTCCGAACGGAGCGCCGCGTCGAGGTTGGACAGGGGCTCGTCGAAGAGGAAAATCTTGGGTTGGCGGACGATGGCGCGGCCGATGGCGACGCGCTGGCGCTGGCCGCCGGAGAGCTGGCCGGGACGATGCTGCAGGCGCGGCTCGAGCTGGAGGACTTTCGCCGCCGCCATGACGCGTTTGTCGACTTCGGCCTGGGGCAGCTTTTCGACGCGCAGCGGGAAGGCGATGTTTTCGTAGACCGTCATATGCGGGTAGAGCGCATAGGACTGGAACACCATGGCAATGCCACGCTCGACGGGGGGCAGGTCGTTGACGACCTTGCCGCCGATCTCGATCTCGCCCTGGGTGACGTCTTCGAGGCCGGCGATCATGCGCAGCAGGGTGGACTTGCCGCAGCCGGACGGGCCGACGAAAACCACGAAGTCACCCTCGGAAACCTCCAGGTCGATGCCCTTGATGATGCGGGCTTCGTTGAAGGATTTTTCGAGGCTCTTGAGACTGAGCTGCGACATGATATGGGCTCCAAAATGGTTCAAGTCTGCCGCCGCCCCGGAGCGCGACGGCAGGAATGGCTTACTTGTACTGCTCGATTTCGCCGGCAGCGAGGGTGAGGGCTGCGGCGGGTTCGGCGGCGCCGGTCACGACGGACTGGACCATTTCGATCATGACGTTCTGGAAGCCGATGTAGTCGTTGAACAGGGGCTCGGGACCACCGTATTCGATACCATCGATGAAGGGCTTCCAGTGCGGCTGTTCGGCGACGAGAGCGTCGACTTCAGCTGACGGACGCAGCGGGGTGAGGCCACCTTCGCTGAGTTCATATTCGAGCTGGTGTTCAGGCGAGGTCAGGAACTTGCCGAATTCGATGACCTTGTCTTCCTGGCCAGTGCCCTTGAAGACAGCCAGCGAGTCGGTGATCAGCAGCGTGCCGGGACCCTGGGCTTCCGGACCGGTCGGCAGCGGGGCGACGCCCCAGTTGATGCCGGCTTCGGTGCCACGGCCGGCGCAGCTGACCGAGCAGTGCATCATGGCCAGACCGCCGTCGAGCCAGATGGCGCGGACTTCGTTCTGTTCATAGGCGGTCGGACCTTCTTCGGAATAAGGCACGATGTCCTTGAAGGCGGTCAGGGCAGCCAGGTTCTGCGGGCTGTCGAGGGTGATGTTGCCATCGGCGTCGATGACCGAACCGTTGTTGGTATAGATCCAGTGCAGGAACCAATGCATGGTGCCGTCAAAGGTCTTGGCGATCATGCCGAAGCCGGCAGCATCGGTGTTTTCGGTGATCTGCTTGGCGAAGGCGATCTCTTCTTCCCAGGTCTTGGGCGGGGTTTCCGGATCGAGGCCGGCGGCTTCGAACAGGTCCTTGTTCCAGAAGAAGGCCTTGGTGGAGAAGGCGACCGGAATGCCCCACTGGGTGCCGTCGAACGTGACGGTTTCGGGGACGTAGTTATAGTAGGCGCCCTTTTCCTCGTCGGTCATCGGCACGGGGACGATGAGATCGTTGAGGGCGAACTGCTTGAGGGTGCGCGAACCGACATAGGCGATATCGACCGGCGTGCCGGCGACGGCAAGCGTGGTCACCTTGTCCTGGCACTGGCCCCAGCCGACGAGCTCGGGGGCGACGGGATAGTCAGGATTGGCGGCGGTCCATTCCTCGAACAGCTTGGTGTAGACCGGGGTCACCACGTCGCCGCAGAGGATGATGTTGATTTCTTCGGCTTGAGCCACAGTGGCCAGACCGGTGGTGCCCGAGAGGGCCACCAGCGACGCCAGCACGAGGCCTTTGGTCTTGTTCATTCTTAGTCTCCCTTGTTGCACGCCCGAAGGCGCCTTCCCTCTCGTCAGGTCCCTCCGGGGTCCTGGACGAAAATCCTTGTTATTGCTTGACCGCCCCCGCAGTCAGACCTGCCACCAGATAGCGCTGGAGGAAAATGATGACGATCATCACCGGCAGGATGCCGACGAAGCTGGCCGCCATCAACTCGTTCCACTGCACTTCCTGCTTGCCGAAGAAGGCAAAGAGCCCAACCGGCAGCGGCATGAATTCGGTCTTGGAATTGAAGGTCAGCGCAAAGATGAACTGCTGCGCATAGGCGCCGATGAAGGTCATGATGGCGACGACGACGATGCCCGGCATGGCCAGCGGCAGGATAACCCGGCGCAGGGTGTAGAGGCGCGATGCACCATCGACCCAGGCGGCTTCGTCGAGCTCGCGCGGAATGCGCAGCATGTAGGTGCGCAGCAGCCAGATCGACGACGGGATCAGGAAGGCGGCGCCCGGCACGATCATCGCCCAATAGGTGTTGAGCAGGCCAAAGCCGCGCATCAGGCGGAACAGCGGGATCAGCAGCACCGCGCCCGAGAACATGTTGACCGCAAGGAACAGGCCCAGCAGCAGGCCCGAGGCGGGGAACTGGAAGCGGGCGAAGGCATAGGCGGCCGGCACGACGATGGCGATGACGATCAGCGTCACCACGGTCGAGATGAAGAAGGAATTGAAGATGTGCATGCCCAGCATGGGGACCGAGGTCCACATGTCGAAATAGGCCTGGAAGGAGCCGTTCCTGGGGATGAAGCTGTAAGGCGTCGAGAACAGCTGGGCCAAAGGCTTCAGCGAGACCAGGAAGCCTTCGATGAAAGGCGCGAGGACGAAGAAGAGGAAGACCGCGATGCCGAGATAGATGGAGGCGACCTCGTACCACTTGTAGCGGTCGATCATCGGCTTGGCAGCCTTGGTGCGGGCCTTGGGCTTGACGAGAGCGGGGCTATCGACAGCGGCGACTTCGGTGGTGCGGGCAACGTCACTCATTTGGCTTCTCCCTGCGACAGCTTGCGGACGGCACGGAAGTAGACGAGGCAGAAGACCGAGACGAAGATGCAGATCACCACGGCGCGGGCGGCGCCTTCGCCATATTTACGCGAACCCATGGCGGTCTTGTAGGTGTCGATGATCATCGTCGTGGTCTGGCCGGAAGGGCCGCCATTGGTCAGGATATAGATGATGTCGAAGCTGTTGAAGGTGGCGATGAGCGAGAGGAGGCTCATGGTGATGATGGCGGGCAGCATCAGCGGCAGGGTGATGCGGCGCCAGCGGTAGAAGCGCCCTGCCCCGTCGGTCCAGGCGGCCTCGTAGAGATCTTTGGGGATCGACTGCATGGAGGCGAGGAAATAGATGGTCACCATGGGCACGCCGATCCACACGTCGGTGATGATGGTGGCCCAGAAGGCGGTGTTGCCATAGGCGAGGAAGGCAACCGGGCCATTGGTCAGGCCGAAATTCTGCAAGAGGCCCGAGATCATGCCGAAATTGCCGTTGTACATCCAGGCCCACATGTAGATGCCGATGGCCATGGGGACGATCCAGGGCGGCATGGTGAGGATGCGGAACAGGGCCTGGCCGGGCACGGCGGCATTGAGCAGCACGGCGCCGCACATGCCGATGATCATCTTGATGGAGACCGAAAAGAAGGTCCAGACCAGGGTGCGCAGGATCACTTCGGTGAAATTGCCGGCGGTAAAGATGCGCTGGTAGTTGGCCCAACCGACGAAATCATAGGTCGGGCGAAGCGCAGCATTGGTGAAGCTGAGGATGATCGTGTCGAGCAGCGGATAGGCGACGATCGCCGCGATATAGAGAACCGCCGGGGCCAGCAGGGCCAGGGCGAAGAGGACGGCGCTACGGCTGCTGGTCATCGGTCTCTCCTCAGTTCGCTCGACCCAGGGCAGCGTCGAATTGCTGCCAGATCGGGGTCATGTCGACGACGGAGCGGGTGCGCATCGCCCGGTCCATGCTCAGCGCCAGAAGACCGGCTTCGAGTGCATCGGTGACCGATACGGGAAGCGGGGCGCCTTCGAGCATATGCTTGAGGATATCCTCGGCCATCTGCTCGTCGGCACCATAGTGCTGGCTGAGCTCGGTGGTCTTGTAGGTGGTGTCGGTCAGGCGCTCGCCGGTGCGGCTATCGGTGACGCGCAGGAAATTGCGGATGAAGTCACCCTCAGCCATGCCCTGGGCGCCCATGACGGCAAAGCGCCGGAAATCGTCGGGAACATTGAGATTGGTGTGGAAGGTCAGCGCCGCGCCATTCTCGTATTGGACCATGGCGGTCTGGAAATCGATGATGTCGCCATCGCTATCGAAGACCTTGTCCGAACCCTGCCAGCCGGAAGGCTTGCGGTGATAGACTTCCATGTCGTTGATACCGACATTGGCGGGGGCATTCTTGGGCACGAAGGTGCGGCGTCCGCCGAAGCTCGACACGAATTGCGGGCGGCAGCCCATGACACCGTTATAAAGATCGAGGTCGTGGCAGCACTTCTCCAGCATGAAGCTGCCGGAATATTTCTCGTAGCGACGCCAGTCGCGCATGAAGAAGGCGCCGTGATAGGGCGGAATATGCTCGGAGGCTTCGATCGAGGTGATATCACCCAGCAGCCCTTGTCCTTGCGCCTTGCGCAGATCGACATAGAGCGGGGCATAGCGCAGGACGAGGCCGACCATCAGATTGTCGGAGCCGTATTGGGCAATCAGCTCGGCCAGAGCCATGGTGTCCTCGACGGAGGTCACGACCGGCTTTTCGGTGAAGATCTTGAGACCGCGATCGAGACCGATGCGAATGTGCTCGAGGTGGAGATGATTGGGCGAACCAACCATCAGCAGATCAAGCTTTTCGCTATCGAGCATAGCTTCGAGCGTATCAAAAGACTGACCGACCGAAACGCCATGCTCTTTGGTATAGGGCAGACCGGCCGGTGCAGGATCGACATAGCCGGCAATCTGGAAATCCGGCCGGGCGAGCGAAAACACTCGCGCCAGATATCCAAGGCGATAGCCAAGGCCAATAATCCCAACCCGCATAGACCTGTTCCCTGCTTATTGTTCAGCCCAATCTCTACTGGATCGGTACGGAATTCTGTAAACGATTTTCAAGACTAGGATCGTTCTGAAAGTGATGTCAACACGAATTCGTCACGCGTTCAATACCAATTTAAACCACCCCGGCAGTTTGCCCAATGAGGCAGCATTTTGCCGAATTTCTGGGCGTATTTTGCCAATTTTCGCCATGACGGGGTGTGGACAAGCTTGGGCGAAAGGGGCAGCATAGATGGATTGGTATTCATCTGGTCTCCATGCGGAGGTTTCACTCGGGTGGTATCTCTGAAAATATGAAACAGGAGCACCGGCTGGCTGGCTGGAGCCTGGAGGAGCGCCGATGACCAGCATGAATCCCTTCCCGCAAGACGCCGACCGCAGTGCCATCTGGACCATGCTGGTGGAGCGCGACATTGCCGCTTTCGTCGCTGCCGACTGGAGCCTGGTAGACGGCGATTTCGTCAAGGAAGGGTTCCTGGGGATCAATGGCAAGAAATCGGGAAATCCGGATGACTGGGCGATCAGCTTTCCCACGCTCGAGGCCTATCGCGACGACTGGATCCGCCAGGCGCAGGAGAGCCAGAAGCTCGACTATGCCGAGGACGTGCTGGAGGGCATTCACCGCGCGACCAGCCTGACTGAGATCGAGATCAATGGCGACATCGCCATCGCGCACAAGAAGTTCGATGGCGAGATCGCGCTCAAGGATGGCGGCAAGGATGTGCTGAACTGGCAGACGCTGTATTTCTGCCGCAAGGTGGATGGTGTGTGGAAGCTGACGGGGTTTGCGGGATATTTGCCGTATGCAATGGGGCGGTAGGCCCCCTCACCCGTCTCGGCCTTCGGCCGATCCACCCTCTCCCGCGAGGGGAGAGGGTTGGCACCGTGGCTAAACCAACACCGGATCAACCTTCTCCCCTCGCGGGAGAAGGTGCCCCGAAGGGGTGGATGAGGGGGCTCCCTCAGTAAATTGAGATTTTGTCATGCTCACTCCCCAGCGCCTGACCATGCTGATTTTCTTCCTGCAGCCCATCGCCTTTGGGTCTTGGTTGCCGCGGATTCCGCAGGTGCAGGAGGCGTTGGGGCTGGGGCCGGCGGGATTGGCGGTGGCGCTGCTCGGGCTGCCCTGCGGCACGCTGTTGACCCTGCCCTTTGCGGGACCGCTGGTGGGCAGGATCGGGCCGCGCATGGCGGTGCTTTCCGGCATGGTGCTGTATTCGATTGCCGTCAGTCTGCCGGCGCTGGCGCCCAATCCGGTGATCCTCTTTATTGCGCTGATGCTGGTGGGATCGTCGCTGTCCTTTGTCGAGCTGGGCCTCAATGTTCAGGCCGATGCGGTGGAGAAGGGCGAGGGGAAGCTGATCATGACCACGTCGCACGGCTTCTGGTCGGTTGGCATCATGGTGGGCAGCCTGATCGGCTCGGGCCTTGCCGGGATCGGGCTTGCGGCGCAATGGGCGATCCCGCTGGTGGCCGCTCTGGTGCTGCCGCTGGCGCTCCTGGTGGCCAATATCTTGCCGGTCTATCCGCCGGCGGTGCCCGAGGGCGAGGAACAGCGATCGGCCTGGGCCTTTCCGAGCTGGGCGCTGCTGGGCATCTGCTTTTTCGTCTTCGGCATTACCATGACCGAGGGGGCCATGGCCGACTGGTCGGCGATCTTTCTGCGCGATGCGCTGGGCGCCGAAGGCGGCATGGTGGGCCTGGGCTATGCGGTGTTTGCAGCCATGGTGGCGGCGGGACGATTTGGCGGCGATACGCTGAAACGCCTGTTCGGCGCGGTGAACACGGCGCGGATCTGCGGCGCGCTGGCGCTGCTGGGCGCGGCGGTGCTGTATCTGTCGCCCAATGAGGCCGTGGCGCTGTTGGGGTTCGGCATTATCGGGGTCGGTGTTTCGGTCGGCTTCCCGCTGGCGGTGACGGCTGCGGCGAGCCTGACCGACCGGGCCCCATCGGCCAATGTGGCGGTGTTGAGCTTTGTAGCGCTGTTGGGCTTTCTGGTCGGGCCACCGGTCATCGGCTTTGTCGCAGAGCATGCCGACATGCGCTGGGGCATCGCCTGCCTCGTGCCGGTGCTGCTGGTCAGCCTGCTGTTGACCGGAAGGCTGGCGATCAAGACCAAGTCTCAACCTCACAATCCCGAATCTGACGTTGCCGGAGTTATTTGAATGCGTATTGCCGTTGCCGGGCTGCACACCGAATGCAGCACCTATAATCCCGTTCTTGCCCGCGAAGCCGATTTCAAGGTGCTGCGCGGTCCCGCCATGCTCAAGGACGCCTATTTCGATTTTCTGACGCATTTTCCGGCCGAATTCATCACCGTGCTGCATGCGCGCGCCATTGCCGGCGGGCCGGTGGAGCAGGCGCTCTATCTGCGCTGGAAGGCGGAAATCCTTGACGGGATCAAGGCGGCGCTGCCGCTCGATGGCGTGTATCTGGCCATGCATGGCGCGATGTTTGTCGAGGGCATGCATGATGCCGAGGGCGATTTCATTGCGGCGGTGCGCGAACTGGTCGGCCCGGATGTGCTGATTGCGGCGAGCTATGACCTGCATGGCAATGTCAGCCAGAAGATCGTCGACAGTCTCGATATGTTTTCGACCTATCGCACGGCGCCGCATATCGATGTGCCGGACACGATGCGCCGAGCCGTGACCATGCTGGTGCGGGCGCTACGCACGGGACAGAGGCCAGTGGTCGGCTGGGTGCCGGTGCCGGTGCTGTTGCCGGGCGAACGGACCTCGACGCAGGACGAGCCGGCGCGGACGTTCTACACGCAGCTGCAGGCCGTGGAGGACCCGAGCGGCATCTGGGATGCCTCGTTCCAGGTGGGTTATGTCTGGGCGGACGAGCCGCGGGCCACGGCCTGTGCCGTGGTGACGGGCACGAACCGGGCAGCAATGGCCGAGGCGGCGCGGCATCTGGCGCAGGACTATTGGACTATCCGCGAGGCGTTTGTGTTCGGCACCAAGACCGGGTCGATCGAGGACTGCGTCAACTGGGCAATGACGGCGGAGACGGCGCCGGCGGTGCTGGCCGAATCGGGTGACAATCCGACCGGCGGCGGCGTCGGTGACCGTGCCGAAGTGCTGGCGGAGCTGATCGCGCGCAATGCGCAGGGCGTGATCTTTGCCGGCATTGCCGATGCGGCGGCGACGGAAGCGGCCTATGCGGCCGGCGTGGGTGCAACCATCGCGATCAGCATCGGGGCGACGCTCGATATATCGAGCAAGCCGGTGTATGCCGAGGTGGAAGTGTTGTTCCTGCTCGATGTGGCCGAGCAACGCCTGCGCGAAGCGGTGGTCAGGATTGGCGGCATTGAGTTGGTGCTGACGGCGCGGCGGCGGCCGTTCCATAACATCCCCGATTTCACCAAGCTGGGGCTCGACCCGCGGTTGGCCAAGATCGTCGTGGTCAAATCGGGTTACCTCTCGCCCGACCTCGGGCCGATCGCCAATCCGAGCCTGATGGCGCTGTCGCCGGGCGTGGTCGACCAGTTCGTCGAACGCCTGGAGCGCAAGCACAAGTCGATCCCGCAGTATCCGTTCGACAAGGACTTTTCCTACTCGCCCGAAGTGAAGTGGAGCAAGCTGGTCGGCTAGTGGCACCAAATCCCGCTCCGATGCGTTGGCCCCTGCAAGGCTTATGTATCGGAGCGGTTTCATGGAATTTGACGGCAAGACGGCGCTGGTGACGGGCGCGGGATCAGGAATCGGAAAGGCGGCGGCTTTGCGGTTGGGGGCCGGTGGCGCCAATGTGGTGGTGATCAGCCGGACGCTGGAAGAGGTCGAGGAGACCCGCGACGAAATCATCAAGGCGGGCGGCAAGGCGCTGGCGGTGGATGCCGATGTGTCGGACGAAGCCGAGATGAAGAAGGTGATCGAAGCGACGATCGACGCCTATGGGCAGCTGGACGTGGTGGTGGCCAATGCCGGCATCAACGGAGTATGGGCGCCGATCGACGACCTGACGCCCGATGAATGGGACCAGACCATTTCCGTCAACCTGCGCGGCACCTATATGACGCTGCATCTGGCGGTGCCGCATCTGAAGGCTGCGGGTGGATCGGTGATCATCGTGTCGTCGATCAACGGCAATCGCACCTTTACCAGCGCGGGCGCCACGGCCTATTCGGCGACCAAGGCGGCGCAGGTGGCCATGGCGCAGCAATTGTCGCTGGAGCTGGGCAAGTACAAGATCCGCGTCAATGCGGTCTGCCCGGGCGCGATCGATACCGAGATCGACGACAATACCGACAAGCGCAATGTCGAGCAGGCCGAGATCCCGGTGGAGTTTCCCGAGGGCGATATTCCGATCACCGGCGGCAAGCCGGGCAAAAGCGCGGATGTCGCCGATGTCATCGCGTTCCTGGCGTCGGACGCATCGCGGCATGTGACGGGCGTGCCAATCTATGTAGATGGCGGGCAGTCACTGCTGCGGTAGAGGACGCTCAGCGCGCCAGGTCGTCCACGAGACTTGCGCTGGCGCCGGTGTAGGCCGAGGGGTCGAGATCGATGGCCTGGTGTTCGGGCAGGTTGGCCATCACCTCGTGCTGGCGAATGGCTTCGAGGAAGGGAATGCCCTCGCTGACCGTGCGCTGGGCTGCATCGTAGAGCAGCTCATGGGCGTGATGGCGGCCGATCTGATCGGACATCTGCATCATGGCGGCTTCGGAGACGATGAGGCCATTGGTGAGGGCAAGATTGGCCGCCATCCTGTCGGCATGGACGACAAGGCCGTCGAGCAGGCGATCCAGCGTTTCTGCGATGGACGCGGCGAGGATGCCGATCTCGGGCAGAGCCACATCGGTGATATTGGTGGCCGAGGAATCGCCTTCGTCCATGCGCACCATCGAGCCCATGGCCAGCGTGACGCGCGCCTGCAGCAGGCGGCAGAGACTGATCAGCATCAGGGCCGTGGACGGATTGCGCTTCTGCGCCATGGTGGAGGAGCCCACCTTGCCCATGTGGAAGGCTTCCTCGACTTCGCCGATCTCGGTGCGCTGCATGAAGACGACATCGCGAGCGATGCGTTCGGCGGTGCCGGCGAGAAGACCGAGCGCGGCAATATAGTCGGCGCCACGGTCAAAGGATGAGCGCATCGGCAGGCCGGCAGGCACGAGGCCAAGGCGGGCGGCCATGCCGGCTTCCACAGCCCTGCCCTTTTCGCCCATGGCGGCAAAGGTGCCGATAGCGCCGCCGAGAGCTGCAACAAAGCTTTCGTCGATGCGGGCGTTGAGGCGCTGGTGATCGCGGCGCAGTTCTTCGAGCCAGCCGAGAACCTTGAAGCCGAAGGTCATCGGCAGGGCATGCTGGCCATGGGTGCGGCCGGCCTGGACGGTGTCGCGGTGTGTGGTCGCCAGGGCCGAGAGGACCTGTTCGGCATGGGCGAGGCGTTCGTCGACATGGGCATGGGTGCGGCGCATCTGCAGGGCCGATGCGCTGTCGAAGATGTTCTGCGTGGTGGCGCCCCAATGAATATAGCCGGCGGCCGGATCGCCGCAGAGCTTTTCGAGCTGCTTCAGCACCGGCACGAAGGGGTGCTGGGCATGGGCGATGTCGCGGCTGAGCTGGTCGGGATCGAAGCGGGTCGCGTCGCAGGCTGCGGCGATCTGCGGTGCCGCATCGGCGGGGATGACACCCAGGTCAGCCTGGGCCAGCGCCAGCGCGGCCTCGACATCAAGCCAGGCCTGCAGGGTTTGTTCGTCGCTCCAGATCTGCTTGGCCGTGTCGCTGAACCAGTGGCGGGTAACGAAGGATTCGAACATTCCAACGGTCATGACAGGCTTTCCGGCAGGAGAGACAGAAGAGGAAGCGCAGCGCTGGCCTGGGGCCGCGCTGCGCTGGACCGGTCGCCGAGGGAGGGGCGGCCCGGCCCGATCGTGTTACTGGATCGAGATGGACGACTGCTCGACGATCTGGGCGTAGGTCGCGGCCTGTTCGTCGATGAAGGCGGCAAACTCGGCCGGTGCCAGGGGAGCGGCGGTAAAGCCGGCGGTGGCGAGACGCTCCTGCACGTCGGTCTCGGCCAGCGAAGCCTCGATGGCGGCGCCCAGCTCGGCCACGAAAGCCTCGTCGGTGCCGGCCTTGACGAAAATGCCCTGCCAGAGCGGCAGTGCCAGGCCTTCAAGACCGGCGGTTTCGTTGAGGGTGGGAACATCGGGGAGCGCGTCGGAACGCTCTTCGCTGGTCACGGCCAGAGCGCGCATGTTGCCTTCATTGACGAAGGGCAGAGCGGTCGAGGTGGTGAAGACGGCCGAATCCAGCATGCCGCCGAGCAGGTCGTTGGAAACCTGCGAACCGCCTTGGTAGGGGGCGTGGAGGAAAGTGACGCCGGCAGCATGGGAGATCATTTCACCCACAAAGTGCTGGGCCGAACCGATGCCAGGGGTGCCGATGGTGATGGTGTCGGGCTCGGCGCGGGCGGCATCGACCAATTCGGTCAGCGTCGTATAGGGGGAGGCTGCCGGAACGGCGATGGTCTGCGAGGTGGTGGCGGTGCGGCCCACCGGGATGGTCTCGGCCTTCCAGTCGATATTGACCGCAGCATTGACCATGGGCACGGCAACGGTGTCGAAGCCGCCATAATAGAGCGTGCTGCCGTCGGCCTCGGCATTGATCAGGTTCTGCAGGGCGATCATGCCGCTGGCGCCGGTGGCGTTTTCGACCACGACGGTGCGGCCGAGGCGTTCGGTCAGCTCGGGCGCCATGACGCGGGCAGCAAAGTCAGCACTCCCACCGGCCGAGTAACCGACCAGCAGCGTGATCGGGCCGTCCTGTGCCGAAACGGCAGTGGATGCGGCAGCCAGAGCCAGCGCCGCGACGGTCACGGTAAGCGATGTCTTGAACAAGGAACTTCCTCCAGTTTTTACAGTGGACAATACAATACATATTGTATTATCAACGTTCTTGCCTTGATGAACTACGCAATGACACGCGCAAACGCAAGCGCCACAGCGATCAAATCGTGATCACGGTGCCTGCGCTCTAAGCATTGTGAAATGTAATTGTATTGTATATGGGGAAGTTCATGCCCGACCTGTCAGCATTGCGATCATACCTGCTTGCCGCCGCTCAAACTGCGGCTGCGGGAGAGAAATTGCCCACCGTCCGGCAATTGATGCAGGACTTTTCGCTGTCGCAAACCAATGTCGAGCGTGTGCTCGATGGCCTCAAGCAGGATGGTCTGATCGCCGCCCATGTCGGTCGCGGCACCTTCTTCAATGGCGGCAAAGGGGGGCAGGCTCCGGTGCCGCAGCCCGCTGCGAGCCGCACGGGCCGGAGCGTGATGCTGCTGCGCCGCTCGCTGCAGAATGCGCGTGCCCGCAATGTGCTGGACCGTTTGCAGCAAAAGATCGCCGATGCGGGCGATGTCACCCTCGACGTGGGCTATTCCAATGCCGCGCACGCACGACAGGTGCTGCAGACCCTGCCGCGCTTTGACGCCTGCATCATCCAGAATTCCTTTGATGCCATGCCGGTCGAGATGATCTCGGCCATTCGCCGCAAGACCGATACGATCGTGGTGGATGGGGCCTGGTTGGTCGGCACCGACGTCGATGCCGTGGGATTCGAATGGGGCGAACCGATCGCAGCAGCCATTCGCCGCCTCGTCGCGACGGGTCATGAGCACATCACCCTGGTCACAACCGAGCGTTTCTTTCTGGCCAATGAATTCGGGCTGCATCGCTATCGTGCCATGCGGCAGCAGGATGAGTTTGCCGGGGTGCTGCAGCCGGAAATCTGCCTGCCCAAGCTGCCATCCGGAGATTTCGAACAGGCCGTGGTGGAAACGCTGTCGTCCACTCTCGCCGGACGCGAAGGCAAGCGCCGGGCCGTGCTGGTCTGGGGCGTGGAGAATGGCGCGCATCTGCGCAGCCTCCTGGGCAATGCGGGACTTTCCGTGCCCGACCAGTTGTCGGTGATCCTCTTGGGACGCACCGATGTGGCGGCAGAAGCCGCGGATTTCTTTCACATCGTGGGCTATAGCGCCGCCGAGCAGGCGGACGGCGTGTTCGAGCGGTTGCTCGAGCGCTGGCGCAATCCCACGGCACCCTATGGCCTGCGGCTCATGCCAATGCGTGTGCGTCCGGGCCAATCCATTGGCGGCCCCGCGGGGCAGTAAAGCTGCGGCGCAGAGCGCCGCTGCGAGGAGATTATCAGCATGGCGATCAGAATTCGCAGCGAGAAGGATTTCTATATCGGCCTGCTCTACCTGGGGCTCGGCGCAGCCGGGCTGTGGTTTGGGCAGACCTATCCTTTCGGCACGCCCGCCCGCATGGGCGCAGGCTTTTTTCCCCTGGTCATCGCAGCGCTGCTGGTCGTCTTCGGTCTCGTCGCCATCTGGCGCGGCCTCGCCGTGGAAGGGGCGCAAATCGGCACGATCGAGTGGAAAGGCATGGCGCTGATCACGGCGTCAGTCGTCGCATTCGGCCTGTTGCTGAAGCCTGCCGGCCTCATCGTCGCCATCGTGGCCAGCGGCCTGATCGCGGCCTTTGCCAGCGATCGCTTCAAGCTCGACTGGAAGGCTCTGCTGGGCCTCGTCGCCTTTGCCGTGGCCTGCGCCCTGGTCTTCGTCACCGGCCTCGGCCTGCCCATTTCCATCTTCGGCACGGCCTTTGCCGGCCTGCGCTTTTAAGGGCCACGGATTATGGACATTTTTTCCAACCTGATGCTGGGCCTGTCGGTCTCCTTCACCCCGGCCAATCTGCTGTACTGCCTTGTCGGCACCATTCTGGGCACCGCCATCGGCGTGCTGCCGGGCCTTGGCCCGGTGGCGACCATTGCCATGCTGCTGCCGATCACCTTCGGCCTGCCGCCGGAATCGGCGCTGATCATGCTGGCCGGCATCTACTACGGCGCCCAGTATGGCGGCTCGACCACGGCTATCCTCGTCAACCTGCCGGGTGAACCGTCATCGGTCGTCACCGCCATCGATGGCTACCAGATGGCCCGCAAGGGCCAGGCTGGACGGGCTCTTTCGACTGCCGCCATCGGCTCGTTCATTGCGGGCACGATTGCCACGCTGCTGATCGCCGTCTTTGCGCCGTTGCTGGCCGCTGTTGCGCTGCAATTCGGGCCGGCGGAGTATTTCGCGCTGATGGTGCTGGGCCTGATCGCCTCGATCGTGATGGCCTCGGGCGCGCTGCTGCATGCGCTAGGCATGATCCTGGTGGGTCTGTTGCTCGGCATGGTGGGCACGGACGTCAACTCGGGCGTGTCGCGCTATACGTTCGGCATGCCGTTGCTGTCCGACGGGCTCGACTTCGTCGTGCTGGCCATGGGCGTGTTCGGCATCGGCGAGATCATTGCCAACCTGTCGGGCTCGGAAGATCGCAGCGTGATGACCAAGAAGGTCACCGGTCTGCTGCCGACGCGCGACGACTGGAAGCGTATCATCGGTCCCATCTTCCGTGGCACGGCGCTGGGTTCGGTGCTCGGCGTGCTGCCGGGCGGCGGCGCGGCGCTGGCTTCGTTTGGTTCCTATTCACTGGAAAAGCGCCTGTCCAAGCGTCCGCAGGACTTCGGCCAGGGCGCCATCGAGGGCGTGGCCGGGCCGGAGTCGGCCAATAATGCCGGCGCGCAGACCTCCTTCATTCCCATGCTGACGCTGGGCCTGCCGTCCAACTCGGTGATGGCGCTGATGATCGGCGCGATGATCATCCAGGGCATCCAGCCCGGCCCGTCAGTGATGACCAGCCAGCCGGCGCTGTTCTGGGGCCTGATCGTTTCGATGTGGGCCGGCAACCTGATGCTGCTGGTGCTCAACCTGCCGCTGATCGGGCTGTGGGTGAAGATGATATCCATCCCCTACCACTACCTCTATCCGATCATCATCATCTTCTGTGCCATCGGCGTGTTCAGCGTCAACAACACGACCTTCGACGTGTTCGGCATGGCGATCTTCGGTATCGCGGGCTATGCCGTGCGCAAGCTCGATGCCGAGCCGGCGCCGCTGCTGCTGGCCTTCATTCTCGGCCCGATGATGGAAGAGTATCTGCGCCGTGCGCTGCTGTTCGCAAAGGGCGATTTCAGCGTCTTCCTGACACGTCCGATCAGCGCAGGGCTTATCCTCGTCGCCGTCGTGCTGCTGGCAACGCTGCTGCTGCCCGCGATCCGCAAGAAGCGCGAGGAAGTGTTCCAAGAGGAATAGGCTCTTTTGCCAACGTCCTATCAAGACCGTCGCGGCACCACCGCGGCGGTCTTTTTTGCTCGTGCCACTGCTGCTCTACAGTCGGGCCTGCTGGGGCGACAGGCCGAAGCGGCGCTTGTAGCAGGTGGCAAAATACTGGCTCGACGAGAAACCGCATTCGAGCGCGATCTCGGTCACCGTGGCACTGGCCCGCTCGCCCAGCCATTTCTTGGCCGCCTCAAGGCGCACCATCTGCAGATAGCGCACGGGCGTCATATTGGTCAGGGCCTGGCAATGCTGGGAAAACTGGGTGCGTGACAGCCGGCATTCGGCCGCCATGTTTTCCAGGGTCCAGTTTTCGTCCAGCGCGTGGGGCAGCCGATCGAGGAAGATCTGGACCGTGCGCTTGGAACTGGCCAAGGCTTCGTCCAGCGCCGGCGCCTGGCGCTCCAACTGCTGCATGAACTGCAGCAGCATCAGCGAGATATGCAGGCGTAGCCGGGTTTCATTGGCGGCAACCTCGTGCCCGGCGACGATCTCGGCAATGTCGTGGAAACTGCGCGCGACGTCGCGGCTGGCGGTCAGCACATGCTGTTCGTTGCGAGACAGGAGTTGCGTGAGCCGGCCGGTATCGCGACCGGACCAGGCCATCCAGTCGGGCCAGATCCAGTCCTCATGCGGCCGCCGCACGCCGACATCGAACAGCACCCAGATGATCTGGCTGGCCGCAACATTGGGATCGCCGAACTGGTGCAACTGCCAGGGCCGGACGACGAACATCTGGCCTTCGCTCACCTCGTGGCGATGGCCGTCGACCTTGAGCACCATGGAGCCACGGGCCAAATAGGCGATCTTGACGCCCTCGTTGCAATGTTCCTTGAGGCCCCAATCCTGCGAGCGCGCAGCGTCCCAGCCGCCCACGGACAGCACCTGGGGCAATGCATCGCCCAGCGGCTTGCCCGGATATTTGCGCCGCGTCCAGGCATTGAGCGTAACCTTGCCTTCGAGCGAAGCGGCATAGAGGTCGGCGCAATTGCCGGCATACATCAGCGCACCGGGCTCGGTGAAAACGGCCGGACGCGCCAGGGCGTGCAGGCGGGCTTCTGCGTTCATGGTCTCCCCTCCATGTGCAAATTCTACCAGTGTGAATATTCGAACGCGCGCCTTGCCTGCTTGCGCAATGATCGTCGCGTTCGTCTCCTCGCCACCAAGCTAGAGAGTCGAATGCCCGGAAGTCAATCAGAGCAGTCACTAAGTCTGCCGCTTCGACGGTTCGGGTTGTGGAGGAGTATTGGCCGGAACCGGTCGATCGTGGCGTTTGAATTTCGCTGACAGGGCGGGCGACAGCATTTGTTGTACGTGCCTCAAACGAAATAAACGCCGATCGGCAGCACCGGCATAGGGGGAAGGCATGAAGCTCGGCATCAATCTGCTGTGCTTGACCGATTTCGTGACCGAGGCGCATCTGCCCGCAATCGCGCAGATCAAGGCCGAGGGCTATGACGGCGTCGAGGTGCCGGTGCTGTCCGGCGATCCGGCCCATTATGCGTGGCTGGGCAAACAGCTTGACGCCATGGGGCTGGAACGCTGCACGACTTCCATTGTGCCCAGCCCAGAGATGAGCCCGATCTCATCGGATGCGGCGACACGTGCCCGTGGCAGAGCGCATCTGGACTGGGCGCTGGATTGCGCCATTGCCCTTGGCGCCCAGAGCGTGGGCGGGCCGATCCATGCGCCGATCGGGCATTTCACCGGCTCGGGGCCGAGTGAAAGCGAACTCTCCCATGGCGCCGCGGTCCATCATGACCTCGCGACCCGTGCCGCCGCCAATGGCATCTATCTCAGCCTCGAACATCTCAACCGCTTCGAGACCTATTTCCTCAACACCACCACGCAGTGCCGCGACTATGCGCGACGGGTCGACCATCCCGCCTGCCGCATCATGTATGACACCTTCCATGCCAATATCGAGGATCGCGACCAAGTGCGGGCCTATGAGGTGGTCGCGCCCCATGTGGGGATTGTCCATATTTCCGAGAACGACCGCGGCATTCCCGGACGCGGCCATATCGACTTCCTCTCCATTCTCCAGGCTGTTCGCCGTTCCGGTTATGATGGCTGGGTGACGCTGGAGGCCTTTGGCGCGGGCCTGCCCGCGATCGCCGCCGCTACCCGCGTCTGGCGGCCGCTGTTTCCCGACTACGAAACACTGTTCTCGGAAAGCGCGCGCTTCATCCGAAGCACCTGGGACGCGGCAGGGAGGGACATTGCGGCATGAGCGAGCCTCCCGTCATCGAGATGCGCGGCATCGGCAAATCCTTCCCGGCGGTCAGGGCGCTGCATGACGTGTCCTTCACCTGCCACAAGGGCGAGGTGCATGCGCTGTGCGGCGAGAACGGCGCGGGTAAATCGACGCTGATCAAGATCCTGTCCGGCGTCTATCGCCCCGATGGCGGCGAGGTGCTGATTGACGGCGCCACCCAACATTTTCGCCATCCGCAGGACGCGCTGCTGGCCGGGATTTCGGTCATCTATCAGGAGTTCTCGCTGCTGCCCGAGCGCACGGTGGCGCAGAATCTCTTTCTCGGGCGGGAGCCGCTCAAGCTGGGACTGATCGACAGCAAGGCGATGGAGGCCGAAACCCGTCGTGTGCTGGGCCTGTTCGGCATCCGCCACCGCATCGAGCCCGATACGCTGGTGGCCGACCTCGATGTCGCCAGCCAGCAGATGGTCGAGATTGCCAAGGCGATTTCGCTCAATGCCAAGGTCATCGTCATGGACGAGCCGACGGCCGCCCTCAACGAAGCCGAATGCGAAGTGCTGTTCGCCCTTGTCGATCAGTTGCGCGCCGCGGGCACGGCCATCATCTACATTACCCACCGCATGCGCGAGGTCACCCGCCTCGCCAACCGCGTCACCGTCATCAAGGATGGCGAGGTTGCCGCCAGCTTCGATCATGTTCCGGCGCCCGATGCCGTGGTTCGCGCCATGGTGGGCCGCGACATCTCCGAGTTCTACCCCGAACCGGCGCGCCCGCAGGACATCGGCCCAACCGTTTTGACCGTCTCGGGCGGCGGCAATCATGCGCTGCGCGACATCGACCTCGAGCTGCGCGCCGGCGAGATCGTCGGCCTGGCGGGTCTGCAGGGCGCCGGCCGCACACCGCTGGCCATGGCGATCTTCGGCGCTGCGCCCTTCACCCGTGGGGCCATGACGCTCGATGGCACGACCGTCGCCCTCACCAGTCCGCGCGACGCCATCAGAGCGGGCATCGGCATGCTGCCCGGCGATCGCAAGGCAGAGGCGCTGGTGCTGATGCAGTCTGTGCGCGACAATGGCATGCTGACGTCCCGCAGCTTTGCCGGCCCGCTGGGCGGTCATAAGGCCAATCGCTTCACCGACCTCGCGGGCATGAACGCGCTGCTCGACCGGATGAAGGTCCGTGCGCCCTCCTATGAGCAGGAAATGCGCTTCCTTTCCGGTGGCAATCAGCAAAAGGCCATTGTTGCCCGCTGGCTGGCGCTGAAGCCGAAGCTGCTGATCTTCGTCGAACCCACGCGCGGTATCGACGTCGATGCCAAGGCCAGCATCTACCATCTGATGCGCGATCTTGCCCGCGCCGGTACGGCGGTGCTGATGGTGTCCTCCGACCTGCCCGAAGTGGTGGGTGTCTCGGATCGCATTCTCGTCATGCGCGAAGGCCGCATCGTGGGCAGTTTCGGTCGCTCGGCGACCGAAGCCGAACTCATGCTGGCGGCAACCGGCGAGACCGAGGTGGCGGCATGAGCGACGCGCCCTTCACCGCCCCCAAACGCTTCCGCTTCGAGCGCCATGCATCGGCAATCCTGCTGCTGAGTGCCATCGCGCTTTATGTGGCGCTGGTCCTGATGCTGGGGCAGACACGCTTCCTGACGCTCGACAATCTCGTCGCCATTCTCGGGCGCTCGATCACGCTCGGCATCACGGCTATCGGGCAGACCTTTGCCATCCTGATCGGCTCGATCGATCTCAGCGTCGCCAGCGTCATCTCGGCCTCGGCCGTCGTCACCTCGGTGGTGATGAATGGCGACCCGTCCATGATGCTGCCGGCGGTGCTTGCCGTGCTGGCGCTGGGCGCCCTCATCGGGCTGGTCAATGGCCTGGTCATCAGCCGGCTGGAGGTCAATCCGCTGATCGCGACGCTGGGCATGTCGCTGATCATCCAGGGCGTGCTCTCCTATTACTACAATAACTTCGCCGGCAATGTGCCGGTCGAGTTCCAGGTGTTTGCCTATGGCGCAGTGGGCATCGTGCCCTTTTCGCTGGTGTTCATGTTCGTGCTGGCCGGCTGCGCCTGGTTCATCCTGCGCTTCACGCGGTTCGGCTCCGATGTCTATTCGGTCGGTGGCAACACGGATGCGGCGCGCTTGGCCGGCATCAAGACGGCCCGCGTCGTCATCGGCGCCCATGTCATCTGCTCGCTCTGCGCGGCCATAGCGGGCATCTATCTCGCGTCGCGCCTGCGCTCGGGTGCGCCCTGGATCGGGGCCGAGGGCGTCTATGATCTGGAATCCATCGCCGTGGTGGTCATTGGCGGCACCGTCTTGGCGGGCGGACGCGGCGGCATCTGGGGCACCATGGCCGGCGTCATCATCTTCTCGCTGATCGATTCCATCTTCAACGTGGCCGGGGTCGATGCCTTCGTGAAGCAGGTGCTGCGCGGCATCATCATCGTGGCGGCCGTCGCCTTCTATGCCGTTCGCTCGCGGAGGCTGGTGGCATGAGCGCGCAATCCCTGCCTCACGCTTCGGCCACGCCTCGCCGGCTGCCCCGGATCAATCCCGTCTACGTCCTCGTCGCCGCGCTAATCATCGCCATTGTGGTGATGAACCCGGCCTTTGGCGAACCCACCGGCTATATGAACTACCTCAAGCGCGTGGCGGCCTTGGCCATTTTGTCGGCCGGCGCGCTCTATGTCATCGTCTCGGGCGGCTTCGATCTCTCCGTCGGCTCCATCATGACGCTGACCGTCATCGGCTCGTCCATGCTGGCGAGCAATGATCCCAATTCCACCTATTGGATCATCCCGCTGATGCTGGGCATCGGCGCCGTGGTCGGGCTGATCAATGGTCTCGTCGTAAGCTATCTCAAGGTCCCCTCGCTGATCGCGACCCTGGGCATGATGATTTCGCTCAATGGGGTGGCCTTCATGTGGTCTGGCGGGGCCCCGCGCGGCTATCTGCCCGACACGTTCCGCTTTTTCGGCCGATACAACATTGCCGATGTGCCGCTGATTTCGCTGCTGCCCATCGCAGTCATCTGTCTTGTCGGCTTCGGCATCCTGCTCTGGTGGGGCATGCATCGCACCAATTTCGGCCGCATGCTGCACGCCGTCGGCGACAATCCGCAGGCTGCGCGTCTGGCCGGTGTGCCGGTCGAACGGGTCCGCATCTCGGCCTTCGTGGTTTCAGCACTGACCGCCGTGCTGGCCGGCGTCATCCTCGGTGGCAGGGCCGGCGTCTCGGTCGATATCGGCTCGGGCTTTGAGCTCCAGGCCATCACTGCCGCCGTCATCGGCGGCGCCCAATTGCTCGGCGGGCGCGGCTCGGTGCCCGCCACCATTGCCGGCGCCCTGGCGCTGGAAGCCATTTTCACCCTGCTCAACCTGCTCGGACTGGCCCAGCCCGTCCGGCTCGTGGTGCAGGGGCTCATCCTCATCGGCGCCGTGGCGCTTGCGACCTACCAACGCAAGCGCGCGGGCCAATGAGTGACGACGGGACGGCCTTGGGCCGTCCACAAGCAAAAGTGAGAAATCTCACGAGGGAGGACGACGTGAAGACAGTTTTAATGGCAGCAACCGTGTTCGGCATGCTGACCGGGGCCGCCTTTTCCCAAGCCCCTAATTTCGACGACCCGGAAGAATTCGCCAAGCAGCGGGAACAGCTGACGGCAACATTCAATGGTCCCGCCGATCAGATGTATCTGCAGTATGCCGGCGACGCTATGGTGGATACCGCCGCGTTCAAGAAGGAGGCGCCCTGGACCGTCTGCTTCTCCAATGCGGGCGTCAACAATCCCTGGCGCGTGGTGGGCTATACCAACATGACCGAGGAGGTGAAGCTTCACCCCGAAATCGGCACCTTCACCCATGTCGATGCCGAAGGCTCCGACGACAAGCAGATCGCCGATATCGATGACCTGCTGGCCGGCGGCAATTGCGATGCACTGATCGTCTCGCCCAACTCCACCGCCGCCCTGACGCCTGCCGTCGAAAAGGCTTGCGCTGCTGGTCTGCCGGTCATTGTCTTTGACCGTGGCGTCACCACCGACTGCCCCGTGACTTTCGTGCATCCGGTCGGCGGCTACGGTTTCGGCATTCAGGCCGCCGAGCATATCATCGCCAATGTCCCGGCAGGCGGCAAAGTGCTGATGCTGCGCATCCTGCCCGGCGTCGACGTGCTAGAAACCCGTGCCTCGGGCGCCCGCAACATGTTCAAGGAAGCAGGCCTAGAGGTCCTCGGTGAAGAATTCACCGATGGCGACAATGCCAAGACCAAGTCCATCGTCGAAGACTATCTGCAGCGCGGCACGATCGATGCGGTTTGGATGGATGCCGGCGCCACAGCGGTCGCGGCCGTCGAAGCCTTCGAAGACCAGGGTGTCGATATCCCGGTCGTCACTGGCGAAGACCAGCAGGACTATCTCCAGAAATGGCGTGACCTGGACTTCAAGGGCATTGCCCCGACCTATCCGTCCTACCAGTGGCGCACGGCGATCATCGCCGCCGTCCAGACGCTCAAGGGCGAACAGGTTCCCGGCCCCGAATGGGTGCTGCCGCAGCCGGCCATCACCCAGGATGTCCTGGACCAGTATATCAACGAGAAAATGCCGCCGCTGCATTACGCCATGTGCGGCTGCGAAGACATGCCGACCTACCCTAACGCCTGGGGTGGCACCGAGTAGTCCTGCCCAACAGGACGGGGGCGCCCACGGGCGCTCCCAATGCTCTGCGAGCTGTTACCCGCCCAAGCTGCCTGGCAGGCTTGATCAGGCCCTTGGCGCAAGCTCCCCCAACATGCGCCGCTTCGTTTCGATCTCGGCCTTGAGCGCAGCATCTAGGGCACGCAAGGGCGCAGACGTGGTGCGTTCGAGAATGCTGTCGATATCGCGCTGCTTGCGACCGAGCCTGGCAATATTGCGCTCAAGCTGGACCTGCCAGGCATCCGGTGGCACCTCGAAGCCATCGGCAAGAGTTCCCTGCAATACCGTACGCCGAATCAATCCGGCGTCCACAAGGAGACGCGTGTTGGCACTGAGGCCGGCGTGACTGATCTGCAATCGCTGACGGATATCCGAACGGCCAACCGGCCGGCCGGTCAGCATGAGATAGGACAAGATCCGGGCCGCAACCCGCGGCAATCCATGCTCGGCGCCCATGAGGGTGAGCAGGTTGACGATATCCATGACCTCAGCCTCTTCGAGAGTGGACTGATCCATTTCTTCTGTCCTGTCGTTGCGCCGGGCATGGGTCTTGCGACACCGGCAAACCGGGGGCTGTGGCGGAAGCTGATCTTGGAGGTGCCGATCTCTTCCGCCACAGTCAGCCGCGAGAAGGGCAGAGCCTTCGCACGGCTATGGTGAAACACGTTGGCCCTGGCCGGTTTTGGCATGAAGGGCCCTGAGCCATGACACCTAGAGCTCGGTCTTTTGCGGCTTTGTGGCGGACTGGCTGGTGAACTGGTTCAGTCCATCTCGCAGAGCCTTGGCCATCAGCCGCCGCAGATGCAGGGCCCAACAACAGCGTACGTCGGGCGTTTGCTCCGTCAGCAGGCGATCGATCTGGTCTATCTGCGCGTCGAGTTGTCGACCGTGGTTTGCGACATGGTCCGAAACCAGATCGGCTGGAACAAGATGGGAAAAGCGCAGGAAGTTGAGAAACGGACTGTGGAACGTGTCGTCTCGCGGGGCAGCCCTCAGCTGCTCCACGAAGGCCGCATGGCCCGCCGGCGTGATCTGGTAGATTTTCTTGTCCGGTTTGTCGTCTTGCCTCACGACGCGCGGATCGACGTGGCCCTTGTCGTGCAGTTTGGCCAGCGCCGAATAGATTGCGGCGGTACTCGCGTTGGCAAACAAGGCTTCTTCGCCCTTGGCGAAGCGCTCCCTGATGTCATAGCCGGACGCCTCACCGCCCTGGAGGACGGACAGGCACAGAAGTTCGACGTTCACATTCTCACCGTGAAACAGAAACGTGAGCCGGGGCGCGTTCTCTCGCCCCGGCCATGGGTTTACTCGGCCGGAACCGGCTCAATCGGATCGTCTTCGCCGATCCGCTTCGGCTTGGAGCGGAACAGCTTCATGATGAAGACGAAGAGGACAGGCACGAACAGCACTGCGAGCACCGTCGCGGCGATCATGCCCCCCATCACCGTCGTGCCGATGGCATTCTGGCTCGCCGAGCTTGCGCCCGAGGCGATGACCAGCGGCAAGACGCCGAGGGTAAAGGCCAGCGAGGTCATGATGATGGGGCGAAAACGCATGTGCGCCGCCTCGACCGTGGCTTCCAGCAAAGGCTTGCCCTGTGCCCAAAGGTCCTTGGCGAACTCGATGATGAGAATGGCGTTCTTGGCCGAAAGCCCGATGATGGTGATCAGGCCCACGGTGAAGTAGACGTCATTGGACATGCCCCGCAACATCACCGCGAGCACCGAACCGATGATGCCGAGCGGCACGACCATCATCACCGATAGCGGTATCGACCAGCTCTCGTAGAGCGCCGCCAGCAGCAGGAAGACAAAGGCGACAGTCAGGCCCATGAGGAACATGCTCTGGCTGCCGGACTGGATTTCCTGCAGTGTCTGGCCGGTCCATTCATAGCCAAAGCCCGTCGGCAGTTGTGCTGCCAGCCGTTCCATCTCGGCAATGGCCTCACCGGATGTATAGCCTGGCGCAGCCGAGCCACTGATACGCACGGCCGGATAGCCGTTGTATCCAACGATCTGGGCAGGCCCCAGGCGCCAGTCGGCACGGGCAAAGGTCGAGAGCGGAATCATCCCGCCATTGACGTTGCGAACGGTCAGCTTGAGCAGATCGTCCACCTCCATGCGCTTGCCCTCTCCGGCCTGCACCGTCACGCGTTGCATGCGGCCGGCATTGGGAAAGTCGTTGACGTAGGCCGAGCCCAGATTGGTCGAGATGGTCGAACTGATGTCGGCGAAGGTCACCCCGAAGGTATTGGCCTTTTCACGGTCGACGATCAGGTTGATCTGGGCCGTATCGGGCATGCCTTCGACACGCAGCCCTGCCAGGATCGGGCTCTGGGAGGCCAGGCCCATCAGCTGGGCACTCGCCGCGGTCAATGCGGTCTGGCCTTGTGCTGCACGATCCTGCAGGCGGAAAGTGAAGCCGTTGGACGTTCCCAGACCGGCGATCGGCGGCGGCGAAAGGGCAAAGGAAATCGCGTCCTTGAGGCCAAACAGCGCTCCATTGACCCGGCCGGCGATAGCATCGGCGGAGTTGGTGGCGTCGCGCTCTTTCCAGTCCTTGAGGGTGACAAACGCCAGTCCGGCATTGTCGCCCGCTCCGGAGAAGGAGAAGCCGTTGATGGCCGCAATGTCCTGGACGGCCTCTTCGCCCTGGAAGATCGTCTCGACCTGCGCGGTGATTTCGGCCATGCGGTTGTTGCTGGCGCCCGGAGGGGCCTGCATGTCCACGATCAGGAAACCCTGATCTTCGTTGGGCAGGAAGGAACTCGGCAGCTGCACGAAGGCCCAGCCCAAGCCGACGATCAACGCCAGATAGATGACCATGAAGCGACCGGTGCGCCGCAGGGTCCAGCCTATGCCGGAAGAATAGGCACCGGTTGCCTTGTTGAAGTTGCGGTTGAACCAGCCGAACGGACCACGCTTTTCATGATGACCCGGCTTGACGGGTTTTAGGATCGTGGCGCAGAGCGCGGGAGTCAGCGTCAGTGCCAGGAAGCCCGAGAAGACAATCGAGGTCACCATGGTGAGGCTGAACTGCTGGTAGATCACACCCACCGCACCGGCCGTGAAGGCGAGCGGCACGAACACCGCCGAGAGCACCAGCGTGATGCCGATGATGGCGCCCGAGATCTGCTTCATCGCCTTGCGCGTGGCCTGCAGGGGCGGCAGACCCTCCTCGGCCATGATGCGCTCGACGTTCTCCACCACGACGATGGCGTCGTCGACGAGAATACCGATCGCCAGAACCATGGCGAACATGGTCAAGACGTTGATCGAAAAACCGGCCGCCAACATCACGGCGCAGGTTCCTGCCAGGGCAACCGGCACCACCAGGGTCGGAATGATGGTGTAACGGAAGCTCTGAAGGAAAACGAACATTACCACGAAGACCAGGGCCATGGCTTCGACGAGCGTGTGGATCACCTTCTCGATCGAGACTTCGACAAATGGCGCGGTATTGTAGGGGATTTCGTATTTCACGCCCGGAGGGAAGTACTGCGACAGCTCCTCCATCTTGTGCTCGATGGCCTCTGCGGTCGACAGGGCATTGCCGCTCGGAGCCAGCTGCACGGCAAAGCCTGCAGCCTGCTGCCCATTGATGCGGGTGGAAAAGCCATAGCTTTCCGCGCCGATCTCGATCTCGGCAACATCGCGCAGGCGCACCGACGAACCGTCGGGATTAGCGCGCAGGACGATGGATCCGAACGCCTCGGGCGTCGACAGCTGACCGCTGACCAGGACGTTGGCCGAGATCTGCTGGGTCAGCGGATTGGGTTGCGCCCCAATCCGGCCTGCCGCCACCTGGGCATTCTGGGTGGAAATGGCTGCCGTGACGTCGTCTGACGTCAGGTTGAGGCCCAGCATCTTGTCAGGATCGAGCCAGACGCGCATCGAGCGCTGTGACGCAAAGACCTGCGCGCGACCGACACCGTCGAGGCGGGCGATTTCGCTGGTGACATTGCGGCTGAGATAGTCGCCCAGCGCAACGGCGTCGAGCGAACCATCGGTCGAAACCAGAGCGACCATCATCAGGAAGCCAGAACTGGCCTCCTGCACCTGCACGCCGAGGCGCGTGACGATCTGGGGCAGGCGCGATTCCACGCGACGAACGGCGTTCTGGACGTCGATCGACGCCTTGGACAGTTCGGTGCCCGTTTCGAACGTGGCCGTGATCGTGACCATGCCCGAGGCATCGGACGTGGATTCAAAATAGAGCAGGCCATCGACGCCGTTGAGTTCGTCCTCGATCGGACGGGTCACGCTCTGATAGATCGAGTCGGGGGAAGCGCCTGGATAGGTGGCAAAAACCGAGACCTGCGGCGGGGCGACATTGGGATATTGCGCGACAGGCAGGCGGGGGATCGACAGCACGCCAGCAACCAGGATGAAGATCGCAAGCACCCAGGCAAAGACGGGCCGTTCAATGAAAAAGCGTGCCATTACTCTGCATCCGCCTCGGCTTCTGCGTCGATGACGGCTTCAGCGGGCTCCGCTGCCACACCGGACGGCTGCCATTCCTCGGCATTCACCGTGGCTCCGGGACCGATCTTCTGGAACCCCTCGACGACCACCTTGTCACCGATGACGAGCCCTGCGTTGATCAGATAGCGATTGCCCAAGGCTCGCCCGACCTGGACCGTGCGCAGCTCGACCCTGCCCTCGGCATTGACGAGATAGACCTGCGAATTGCCCCCGGCGTCGCGAATAAGCGATTGCTGCGGAATGGCGATAGCATCCTGATCCACGGCCTGCTCGATCAGCACACGGACATAAAGCCCGGGCAGCAAGTCGCCATCGGGATTGGGCAATTCGGCGCGCATCGTCACCTGACCAGTGCTCGCATCGACCGCAGATTCCTGGAACAGCAGGCGCCCCTTATGGGGATATTCGCTGCCATCATCGAGGATGAGCCGAATGCTGGCCTGATCTTCCCCGGCGCTGATCAGCGTGCCATCTTCCAGGGCGCGCCGCAGGGTGATGAGTTCGCTCGATGACTGGGTGAAGTCGGCATAGACCGGATCGAACTGCTGGATGGTCGCGAGGTTCTCGGCGCCACTGCCGGTCACCAGGGCGCCTTCGGTGATCAGCGCACGACCGATGTGCCCGCTGATCGGCGCGCGGACTTCCGTATATTCAAGGTTCAGCAAGGCACCGGCCAGATTGGCCTCGGCGGCCGCCACAGTCGCGTCGGCCTGGGCTAGCGATGCAACAGCATTGTCGAGCTGCTGCTGGCTGGCGACATTGTTGGTGCGCAGCGCATCCTGGCGGTCGGCTGCCTGTCGGGCCTGTAGCTGAGCAGCCTTTGCGCTTGCAAGGTTTGCCTCGGCGCTGTCGACCTGCACCTGGAAGGTGGCAGGATCGATACGGTAGAGAATATCGCCCTGCTCGACGAAGCTGCCCTGCTCGAACACACGCTCCAGCACGATGCCCGACACCCTAGGCCGCACTTCGGCAATACGGGTGGGGACGATACGGCCGGGCAATTCGTCGATCAGCGCAACACTTTCCGTCGCGAGCGTAACGACGCTCACGGTTGACGGCGGCATGGCAGGCGCCGCGACCTGCTCACTCTGGCCACCAGCCTCGCTGCAGGCCGCCAGAACCGAAAACACCCCGATTGCGACTGCAATCTTGGCAGGGAGAAATGTAAAATGCACGGGAGTTACCTCTAGTCGGAATAGTCTATGAAATCTTCAGACGGCGTCGGACTGGTCCGCCGTGGAAAGTCGGCAAATGCTGGCCAGCAGGGCCTCTCGGTCTGCGGGCGGCCAGTTGTAGCCGCAGACCATCTCGATGGATTTGAGACCCTCGATGGCCAGAAACGCCAGCAAGGCGCCGCTTCCGGGGCCTGCAGTCGAGATTGCAGCGATTTCACGGTCGTAATGCTGGGCAAGGATGGCAACCAGTTCACTGTCATTGGTCAGCGACGAGCACAGATTGCTGGCAGCCTTGCGCTGCTCGTCGGGCCAAGGCTGCCCGCTCACCTCCAGGTGAGCCGCAATGCGGGAGGATTTCTGTTGCTCCGCAGCATCGAGTGCCTCCCGGTATTCGTCAAACCGACGACGCACGATGGCGCGGATCAGGTCCTGCTTGTGCCCATAGTCCCGCAGGACGCTGCCCTTGCTGATGCCCGCACGCGCAGCGACGGCATCCAAAGTGAAATTGGCGGCGCCATTCTCGATGATGACGCGTTCTGCTGCGTCGAGAACCGTCGTCTGATCGATGGTGCGCAAGCGAGCCAAGACACTGCTCCAAATTAATTACTGTCCAGTCATTTATTAATCGAATTGATGCAAGTCAATTGGCCTGTGGAGCAGAAAATGCGAATTTTTGTCGACCCGCTAGGTGCTTACGACATTTGAGATGGAAAGAACCTTGTCGACGGGAGCAAGGCGACGGCGATACTTCCATCAAGCCAGCCACCAGCGCACTGCCTTATGGGCATGGAGGCCATCGCGCCTGGTGGGTGACATGACCAGTGGCGACGATCAATGGCAGACGCGTTGGCGGTGAGGTGTGGAGTTCTCTGAGCGATTATACGCTGAGTTACGGCTTGAGCCGCCTACAAGGTGCTTACACGGCAACCATGCCAAAATGCGTGGACACTGCTAAGTCATTGAAAGGAATGGCGCGCCCGAAGAGATTCGAACTCCTGACCCCCAGATTCGTAGTCTGGTGCTCTATCCAGCTGAGCTACGGGCGCGCATGTCGTTTGGAACGACGGTTCAGGTGGGAGCGGTGTGCTCAACGTCCTGAAGCGGCGCAATCCATATAGGGGTGATCCGGGTTTGGCAAGCGTGCGAGTGACAGTTTTTTGTCAGTCCACAGGCAGGTGGTTCAGGCACGCAGATTTGCCGGGAGGATCAGGTCGAAACGGGTGCCTTTTTCCACATCGACGAAAAGCAGGCGGCCACCGTGGGCTTCGGTGATCTCTCGGGCGATGGCGAGGCCAAGGCCTGTGCCGCCAGCGCGGGCTGAGCCTTCGAAGGCGACGAAGAGGTTTTCACGGGCGCGGGGCGGCAGGCCGGGGCCATTGTCGGCAATGGTGAAAATGATGGAATCGGCGTCCTCCGCCATGGCGACGGAGACTTCGGGCACCACCTCCGCCTGCGGCGCCAGTTCGAGGGCTTCGCGGGCGTTTTTCAGCAGGTTGAGGAAGACGCGGGCCAGCTGGTTGGAATCGACGGTCAGCACCAGGTCCTCGGGCGTGGTGTCGCTGAAGCGGATGACCGGATGGCCGACAAGGCGCGCGTCGAAGGCGGCATCGTCGATAAGGGCGCGCATGGCGACGGGGGCGAGAACCGGCACTGCGGTGGTTTCGCGACCATAGTCGAGCACGGACTGGGCAAAGCCGATGGCCTTGTCGAGCGTGGTGACAAGCCGTGGCGCAAGGCGCTGCACCTTGGGATCGTCGAGCGTCGCCACCTGGTCGGAGAGAAGTTGTGCCGAGGTCAGGGTATTGCGCAGATCGTGGTTGATCTTGGCAACGGCCAGGCCGAGGTCGGCCAGGTGCCGTCTGTGGCGCAGCATGGTGAAGAGGTCCGATTCCATGGCGGCGAGTTCGCGCTCGACGATGCCGATCTCGTCGCGACGGGCGGAGGGCGTAATAACGAGGCTGGCGTTTTCCGGCGCCTGGCGGAAGGCGAGGATGTTCTGCGTCAGGCGACGGACCGGATAGATGAAAAGATAGGAGGCCAGGAGATAAAGCGCGACGGCGGTGATGGCGGCGATGGAGAGCGAGACGAAGCCGATCTGGCGGGAATAGGCGAGCATTTCCTGGCGCAGGGGGCGCTCGGACATCAGGATTTCGACGGCGCTTTCGTTGAGATCACCTTCACCGACGATGCGCAGCGTGCGGCCGGGGCCGGCAAAGAGCGTGTCCATTGCGCCCATGATCAGCGTCGGCAGATCGCGTTGGCGCATGTCGGCGGTGACAACGACATCGGGCGCAATGGGATTGGCCAGTTCGATCAGCTGGCTCTGGCCTTCGCGGCGATAGACGATGGCATTGGCACCGGCCGAGGTCAGCAGGCGATCGGTCAGGTTGCGCGGCAGGGCCATGACATCGGGCACGGCATCGAGCACGCGGGCAGCAACCACGCCGACGCGGAGGCGATCATCGAGCCAGCTGGCGCGATAATTGGCGAGCGAGGGAAGATAGACCACGATTTCGACCAGAAGTATCACCGCCATGATGGTGGCGATGAGCTTGATCGATAGGCCGGAAAACCGGCCGGGCAAGACGCTGCGTTCGGCTTTCATTGCGCTCATTATAAGGGAAGGCGGCACTTGCGTAAGCCCCTGTCCCCAAAGGATTAGCGCCAGAGCTTTTTGAGCAGCGGCAGTCCCTTGGACACGGGTTGGGTCTCGGCAAACTGGGTGGCGAGATCAACCAGGGCGGCGCCGATGCTGGCGGGCGGCAGGACCAGATCGGCCAGCGCCGGAAGCTTGGGGCCAAAAAGGGCGACAAGACCAGCCAGTTCCTCTGAACCGGCGCCGATGGCACCAAGGCTCGTGATCTGTCCGCGGGCATCGACCACGGCCTTGACGAGGCCTGTTGCACCGATGGCTAGGGCGGCGTCGGTTTCGGCGAGATTGGCGCGGAGCACCGTCTGGCCGGGACGCAGCTTGTCGTCGCGCGGCAGCAGGCCAAGCTGGGCCAGCGGCGGGTCGGTATCCACCAGACGCGGGACACGGAAGGGATCAAGCCGGCCATGGTCACGCCCAGTCAGGCGATCGAGCAGCAGCGTGGCCTGACGCAGGCCGATATGGGGCGCGTCTTCGCCCGCTGTGCCGCCAATGGCGGTAACGAGGCGATTGGAGGTCTGGCCGTCGGGGCCAAGCGCGAGGTCACCAGATTTGGCGCGCTTGAGCTTGAGCAGATCGAGCAGGGCGGGATCGAGGTCGGGCTGACCACCGATGGCAATGAGGATGTGGGAGACGTCGAGCCGGCCTTCCTCGCCGGCGCGGTCCAGCACGATGCCGGTGCCCTGGTTGCGCGGCTGAATGGCGGTGACCGCGGCGTCGTCAAGAATGGCGACACCCTCTTCGCGGAGCTGGCGCAGGAGGATGGTGACGAGCTCGGGATCAAAGCCGGGCAGCAGGCCGCCCTGGGGCACGAGGGTCACGTCGGACCCGAGGCGGCGATAGGCCTGGGCCAGTTCGAAGGCGACGGGCGTGCCGCCGATGACCACGAGATGGCTGAGCTTGCGCAGGTTGTCGGCGATCGTTTCGGGGGTGAAGACGCTGACCTGGTCGAGGCCGGGCAGAGCCGGAATCGCCGGTGTGGCCCCGGTGGCAATCACGAAATGTTTCGCGCGCAGGGCGGTTTCACCACAGCGCAGGGTTTTTGCATCGGTGAAACTGGTGTCCCCAGAGAGCAGCGTGATGCCCAGCGCGGTCAGGCGCTCGTCGGTGGCGCGGGGCGTGGCAGCATCGGCGATGGTCGCAGCCCGCTCGCTGATGGCGCGGAAATTGGATTTCGGCTCGGCATTGCCGAGCCCAAGCGCGCCGGCGGTGCGGATGGCATGGGCGCGGGCGGCACTAGCCAGGAAAGCTGCGCGACGCAGGGCACCGGCAGTTGGATCATTGGCCTCGTCGCGCGGGCGCGGCACCAGGATGACATCGAGGCCGCGGCGGCGCGCCGCGATGGCCAGATGGGTGCCCAAGGCACCGGCGCCGATGATGCAAAGATCAGGTTTGAGAAATTCTGCCATGACCACCAGCGGTCTATTGGATTAGTGTTGGACTTATGGGGTGATCCCCTCATGAAAACAACGGGGGAAGGCGCGCAAGGAAGGTGCCTCTGGCGCGTTGACTTGGGACCAAGTTTTCCCTATAGACCCCACCAACCCGCACCGTGGGCGCCTGGCGCTCGATGTGTGTCCGAAATTTCCTGCTTGTGCAGAGCCAAACTAGAGGAACCGTGCCCGGCGCGGTTTGATGTCATGAAGCGTACTTATCAGCCGTCCAAGCTCGTGCGTGCCCGCCGCCACGGTTTCCGTGCCCGCATGGCCACCAAGGACGGCCGCGCGATCATCAACAAGCGCCGTCGTGACGGCCGCAAGAAGCTCACGGCCTAAGGCCGCCTGGCCGTATGACGGCCATGGAGCACAGTCCTGACGCCTTGCGTCGGCTGGTCAAGCGTTCGCAGTTTCAAAGGGCTGCCCGGGGCAATCGCGCCGGGCGCTCTGCGTTTGGACTGCAGATGATCGCTGCCGACGAGAGCCAGCCCGGTATCGGTTTTACCGTGACCAAGAAAACCGGCAATTCTCCAGAGCGCAATCGCATAAAACGTCGTCTTCGGGCGGCTGTGACAGCATGTGCGCGTGACTTTGTGCCCCACCATGACTATGTGCTGGTCGGACGGCGCGAAGCGCTGACAGAACCTTTCGCCAAACTCGTTTCCGACCTGGGTGCGCTGATCACGCGCGTGCACACGCCCCGGACAGGCGACGACCGAATTTCTTCCGGCCGCGGCCCACGGAAACCGAGATGATGGAAAACAATCGCAACATAATCCTGGCCATCGTGCTCAGCATGGTCGTGCTGTTCGGCTGGCAGTTCTTTGTGGCCGGGCCACAGATGGAACGCGCCCAGCAGCAGGCCCAGCTTGCCGCCGAGCAGGCCGCCGCAACCGATCCGGGCCTTGCCACGCCGGCTACCCCTGGCGCACCTGGCCAGGCTGCCGCGCCGGCCGCCAACACCGGCACGCAGACCTTTGCGACGCGCGACGAGGCGATTGCGGCCAGCCAGCGCGTTTCGATCGATACGCCTGACCTTTCGGGTTCGCTGAACCTGACCGGCGCCCTGATCGACGACCTGCGCCTCAAGCAATATCGCGAGACGGTGGACGAAAATTCCCCGATCATCACGCTTTTGACCCCGGCCGGCGTTCCCAATGCCTATTTCGCCGAAGAAGGCTGGCTGCCGGTTGCGGGCAACACGATTGCCGTTCCCAATGCACAGACCGTCTGGGCCGTCGAAGGCGCTAACACGTCGCTGACCGTTGCGACGCCTGTGACCCTCGTGTGGGACAATGGCGCGGGTCTGGTGTTCCGCCGCACCATTTCGGTGGACGAGCACTATCTTTTCACCGTTGCTCAGACGATCGAAAACCAGTCGAGCGGCGATGTCGCGCTTTATCCCTATGCGCGCGTTACCCGTCACAACACGCCCCATGTCGCCAATTTCTTCATCCAGCATGAAGGCCCGCATGGCGTGCTGGGCAACAACAACCTGATCTCGAAGAAATACACCGACCTGCAGAAGGACACGGTTGCCCGCTACGACAATACTACGGGCTGGCTGGGCTTTTCGGACAAGTACTGGGCGACGGCTGCGCTGCCGCCGGCCGGCACGGGCATCAATGCCCAGTTCACCTGGAAGAACACCGCCGGTTACGACGACTACCAGACCTCCTATGTCGAGACGGCTCCGGTCGTGATCGCCGCCGGCGCCAGCGCCACGCGCGAGAGCTATCTGTTTGCCGGCGCCAAGGAAGAGTCGGTCATTACCGCCCTGCAGCAGCAGTATAGCTTCGATCGCTTCGACCTTTTGATCGACTGGGGCTGGCTGTGGTTCATCACCAAGCCGATGTATTTCCTGCTGACCTTCCTCAACGGCATCATCGGCAATTTCGGCCTGGCCGTGCTGGCCGTGACGGTTATCGTCAAGGCGATCTTCTTCCCGCTGGCCAGCCGCTCCTATGCCTCGATGGCTGCGATGCGCCGCGTTCAGCCGGAAATGAAGTCGATCCAGGAGCGTCTGAAGGACGACCGTCCCGCCCAGCAGCAGGCGATGATGGAGCTCTACAAGAAGGAAAAGATCAATCCGCTCAGCGGTTGCTGGCCGGTGCTGATCCAGATCCCGGTGTTCTTCGCGCTCTATACGGTTATCTTCATCAGCCTCGACATGCGCCATGCGCCGTTCTTTGGCTGGATCCAGGATCTGGCAGCGCCCGATCCGACCAATATCTTCACGCTGTTCGGCTTGATCCCGTGGAACCCGACCGTGGTTCCGGTCATCGGTTCGTTCCTGCATCTGGGCGTGTGGCCGGTCATCATGGGCATCACCATGTGGGTGCAGATGAAGCTCAATCCGCCGCCGCCGGATCCGACCCAGGCGATGATCTTCAACTACATGCCGATCATCTTTACCTTCATGCTGGGCACATTCCCGGCGGGCCTCGTGATCTACTGGGCGTGGAACAATACGCTGTCGGTTGCGCAGCAGTGGTTCATCATGAAGCGCCATGGCGTGGAAGTGAACCTGCTGGGCAATATCGTCGACACCTTCCGCAAGAAGAAGCCGGCGGAAGAAGCAGCCAAGTCCTGATCGCCACACGGCCAGGATCATGTTACAGCCCGCCGGACCTATCCGGCGGGCTTATTCTTTAAGAGGCAAGCAGACCCATGACCCAGATCGATTATCCCACCGACATGATCGAGCGCGGCCGCCTGCTGTTTGCCCGGCCATTCCTGTTCATCAAGGGCTGCGTGCGGATTGCCGACTTGCCGCCGATGGACAAGGTGGAAATCTCCTTTGCCGGGCGTTCGAATGTCGGCAAGTCGAGCCTGATCAATGCGCTGTGCGGCACGTCGAGCCTGGCGCGTACCTCCAATACGCCGGGGCGTACGCAGGAGCTCAATATCTTCGAGAGCCAGAGCGAAGACCTGCGCATCGTCGACATGCCCGGCTATGGCTATGCCAAGGCGCCAGAAGACAAGGTGCGGCAGTGGACCAAGCTGATCCATCAGTATCTGACCGGCCGCTCGACGCTGCGCCGCGTCTATGTGCTGGTCGATGGGCGCCACGGGCCCAAGGACAATGACCTGACCGTAATGAACGAGCTCGACAAGGCGGCGGTCAGCTACCAGGTGGTGCTGACCAAGGCCGACAAGCCGAGCGCGACGGACCTGCAAAAGGTGATTGCGGCGACGCAGGCTTCCATCGTCAAGCGCCCGGCGGCGCATCCGCATGTGATCTTGACCTCATCGCTCAAGGGCGAGGGCCTCAAGGAATTGCGGACCGAAATCGCGATGCTGCTGGAAAGCTGAGAAACAGCTTAGGTTTGCACGTGGGTGCCACATCCAGGATGTCACCCCGGCCTTGAGCCGGGGCCCATCTCGGTATTTCTCCACTGCCGCAAGGTGGTCGTGTCAAACATAGTGACCTTGCGGCAGACCACACATCTCAAGATGGATCCCGGCTCAAGGCCGGGATGACATCGAGTGTGTTGGTGCGCTTAGCGCCAACCCTAGGCCGCCCAGCGGGAACCTGACGGTTTGCGGCCATCGATATTGAACACCGCAACGATCTGATCGAGGGCTTCGGCCTGCTGTTCGGTCTGCTCGATAGCGGCGTTGGTCTCTTCGACCAGGGCCGCATTGTGCTGGGTGATCTCGTCCATCTGACGGACGGCGACGTTGACCTCTTCGATCGCAACCGCCTGCTCACGACTCGCGACGGTGATCTCGCCGATCAGCGCTGCGCTTTGGGTGACCGAGGTGTTGAGTGCGGCGATGCGCTCGCCGATCTGCAGCACAATCTGGGTGCCTGAACGCACTTCGGTGGCGGATTTGTCGATGAGCTGCTTGATGTCGGCGGATGCAGACGCGGCAGACTGAGCCAGGCGACGCACTTCCACGGCAACAACGGCAAAGCCCTTACCGGCGTCACCTGCCCTCGCCGCTTCGACAGATGCATTGAGCGCCAGAAGATTGGTCTGGAAGGCAATGTCGTCGATCAGCTTGACGATGTTGGAAATCTTGGCCGAGGAGGTCGAAATCTGCTCCATGGCATGCGAGGCCGTTTCCATGGCGGCGCCGCTCTCGACAGCTATGCGCGAGGCCTCGGTTGCGGAGCGGTTGGCTTCGCCGGCACGGTTGGCATTGGCGCTGACGGTCGCGGCAAGCTGTTCCACTGCTGCCGTCGTCTGCTCGACCATGGCGGCCTGGCGGCTGGTGCGCTCGGCCAGATCGTTGGAGCCGGCGAGGATTTCCTGCGTCGCGGTTTTGACGCGGCCGGAGGTTTCCCGCAGATTGCCCATGACGTCGGCGAGGCGCTCGGCGACTGCATTGGTATTGTCGCGCAATTCGGCGAAGGCGCCGGTGAAATTGCCGGTGACCCGCGCCGTCAGATCGGCATGGGCCAGGGCAGACAGCACCTTGCCGGTGCCGGTCAGGCCGTGGTCCAGCGCTTCGAGCAGGGCATTCACTTCGGTCGCGAGCTGGCGCAATTCGGGCTGCTCGTATTTGTCATGGACACGACCAGCAAGGTCGCCGGCCATGACGGCGCGCAAGGTGGTCTGCAGGTCATCGGTCAGGCGATCGGCAGCGTGCTGGCGCAGGTCAGCGTCGGCACTGTGCTGACGCTCGTTTTCCTTGAGCGCCGCCTGTTCAATCAGGGTGCCACGGAAACCTTCAAGCGCCTGGAACATCACCGTCAACTCGTCCGACACCTTCTGGGTGGGGATGGTGACATCGGTCCGGCCGGCTGCCAGTTCGGCGGTCAGAGAAACAAGGGTCTCAAGCCGCGCAGAGACAACGCGTTCGAAGAGCGTGAAGACGGTCAGGCAACCGGCGGCAGCGGATGCGCCGGCCAAGCCGAGCGGAACAAGAACCGCCATGTCGTCCTGTTGGAACAGTTGGTAGATCGCCCATCCACCAAAGATCAGAACCAGTGCACCAAAGCCGAGGAATGCGGCGACGAGTTTCTGCGTGATGGAGAAATTGCGATAGTCGAACATGGTGGGCAATACTGAGCGCTTTAAGGAATTTGCGCACCCTGCACCTCACAGGGTTAATACATGCTTGAAGCGAGAGAATTATCGCCGCGTCAGATCAGCGCGTCGTGCAGGCCACCCAGCGGCGCAGGATTTCGGGCAGCGTGGCGGATTTTTCCTCGAGATCGCCCGCATCCTTGAAGGTCACCACACCGCGGTCAGGGGCAGCCCAGGCGATGAGCTTTTCCGGGTCTTCGAAGCGGAAGAAGTCGTCGGCACCGGCCTTGGCGCCGCGATGGAGGATGAGCTGGACGCGGTCACCGGGATGGATCCGCATGGTCAGGCGGTCATCGCCCCTGCCGAAACTGGGGGCGTTCCACTTGATGCGCTCGTCGAGATCGGGAACGGCATCGAGGATCAGGCGCCGCAGCGCCTCGATCTCGGCTTTGCGGCCATGCTGCAGGCTATCCATGTAGACGTCGATATCAGACAGCTTTTCCGCGACAGCCATCTCAGCGCCCCTTGAAGAACTGGCCTATATATCCCGCAACATCTGCACTATTTGATGGCGTGGCAACAGAAGCCACGGCCGTATCCACGACATTGTCCGGCGCCTTGCCGCGGCGCAGCTCGGCTAGCGCCAGGGTATAGTCATCGGCAAATTCGGGATGGGGCTGGAAGCTCAGCGCGGCGCCATTGCGATAGGCAAGGCCAGCATTGGGGGTGAAATCCGATCCCAGGATGACCTCGGCCTCGGCAGGCGGGGTGATGACCTGATCCTGATGCGAACAGGCGATGGCCAGGGCAGCCGGCGCCGGGCGCATGAAATCGGGACGGGATTTTACGCCATAGGTGTGGCGACCGAGACCCCAGCCTTTTTCGGACTTGCGCACATCGCCGCCCAGGGCATCGGCCATGATCTGGTGGCCAAAGCAGACGCCCAGCATGGGCGTCTTGCGCGTATAGGCGCTGCGGATAAAGGCGCGGAGCGGGTCGAGCCAGACGTGATCCTCATAGACCCCGGCCGGCGAGCCCGTGATGACGATGCCATCCACCGACGACAGGTCCGGACAGGGCTCGCCATCGGACACGGCGATCGTCTCATAGGAGAAGCCCTGTCCCGTCCGGTCGAACATGGTCTGGAACATCTGGCGATAGGGCCCGAAACGGTCGCGCAAAGGCGACGGGACATCGCCGGTCTGGATGATGGTAAGTTTCATGCAGATGGATATAGCGTCGGCTCCCGCAGCGCGGAAGCCGGATTGATCAGGCCGCCACGAATTTCAGGGCGGCGCCATTGATGCAGTAGCGCAGGCCGGTGGGTTCGGGGCCGTCTTCGAAGACGTGGCCCTGATGGCCGCCGCAATTGGAGCAATGGACTTCGGTGCGGGTCATGAAGAGCGAATTGTCGACCGTGGTGCCGAGCGAGCCATCGACGAATGTATAGAAGCTGGGCCAGCCAGTGCCACTGTCGAATTTGGTGTCGGAGGCAAACAGTGCCTGATCGCAGCCGGCGCAGTGGAACATGCCGGAGCCGTGTTCGTCATTGAGCGGCGAGGTAAAGGGGCGTTCGGTCGCCTCGTGACGTAGAACGTCATAGGCGAGCGGGTCGAGCCTTGTTTTCCATTCCGCATCGCTGAGCTTGAAGGGGAAATCACCCTCGGCAGCGCTGGGGGCGCGCATCAGGGTGAAGGCGGAGAGCGCGGCTAGGGCCGAGCCACCCAGAAGAATGTTACGACGTGTGGTAGCCATATCTCTTCCCTTTCAGAAGTGACCCCGCGCCACGGGCCGCTGGAGGGAGCAAGCGGGCGTTGCGCGGGGCAGATTTGACAGCCAATGGAAGTCCCAGGGCAAGGCAATGGCCGTCAAGTTTTGGTGAGAGGGCGACATCGCCCTCCCTCATGATGCCATTCGAGGAAAGACCTCGATTGGTTACATGGCCGACTTGGGCGTCAGGACAGCGTCGATGACGTGGATCACGCCATTGGACTGGATCACGTCGGGAATGGTGACATTGGCCACGGTACCGTTTTCGTCGGTCACGGTGATCTTGCCATCGGTGTCCTTGAGGGTCAGCTTGCAGCCGCCGACGGTGTCGACGACATGCTCGCCGCCATCTTCGGCAACCATGGAGGCGATGTCAGTCGACAGAGCCTTGGCCGGAATGACGTGGCAAGCCAAAATGGTGGACAGCATGTCCTTGTTTTCGGGCTTCAGCAGGGTATCGACAGTGCCAGCCGGCAGGGCGTCAAAGGCAGCATTGACGGGGGCCAGAACGGTGAACGGGCCTTCGCCGGAGAGGGTTTCAACAAGACCAGCGGCCTTGACGGCAGCGACCAGCGTGGTGTGGTCAGCAGAATTGACGGCGTTCTCGACGATGTTCTTGTCGGCGAACATGGCAGCGCCACCAACCATCGGATTTTCCTGGGCGTAAACGGCAGCACCGGCGAGCGAACCGACGGAGAGCATGGCGGCAAGGGTAAGAGCGCGGAAATTCATTGATCGTTCCTTCCTGTTTTTCTCCCTACCGTTCGGTCGGGACACAGGTAAATACGACAGCCCGAGCCAATCGGTTTCTCGAAGTTTCAGAAATGATGTACGATTATTGCTGAAACTTTATCCAATCTTCTTCGTATGCGCGGCGCATGGTAAGTATATGTGCGCAATAAAAAAATACGCACGGCAGGATTTCTCCCGCCGCGCGTCCGTATGACTTGCCGGTATTTTCCGGTCTAGATCTGTGTGGCCGTGCCGGTTGCAACGATCGGCCCAGTGGGAGCGCCCGTGGGCGAGCCACCCTGTGGTTCGAGCGAGATGGCGAGCACCGAGCCAGCGCCCCAGCCTGCCATCACTTCGGGCGACAGCGTCACCGTGCTGCGCTCGCTGATCGGGATCACGCCCATCGAGACGGGAGCGTTGCCGCCCTGGATGGCCCAGAGCTCATAGTCGCTGCCGGGAACAGCATCGCCCGAAAGCGAGGTCAGCCGCACATTGCCTTCGCCATCATAGAGCGCAACGAACTGGACATTGCTGCCATCACCCTGTAGCGCGGCGACGAGTTGGGTGGCCAGAGCATTGGCGTCAGGCACAGGCTGGATAAGGTTGAAGCCCACGGCGGCGACGGCCACGGCAAGGGCGCCAGCGGCAATCGAACGCCAGAGCATCAGGTTCTCCCAGAAAGAGGCCTTGGGCTGCTCGCCAAAGACGCGGGCAGCGATGCGCGGGTAGAGATGGGCCGGGACCGCGGTCTCGGCAAATTCGTCATTGAGCGAGGCAAAGCGCGAAATCCAGAAATCACGCTCGTTGCGCAGGCTCTGGTCATTTTCGATCAGGGCGCCGATACGCTGGTGCTCGCTGGCTGAGAGCAGGCCGAGCACATACTCGGCCACCAGGGCATTACGCCCCCCGAAGTCACCGATGTCATCACTCGTACTCATGCTGTCAGACACTCTTTCAGTTTGATGAGGCTCCGGCGCAGCCAGGTCCGCATCGTGTTCAAGGGCACGGTGTAGCGGCTGGCCAATTCCTCGTAGCTATAGCCATCGAGGTAGGCGCCGCGCACCGCATCGGCACGATCGGGTTCGAGCGTGCCAAGGCATTTCTCGATCTGGCCTTTTTCCTCGCTGTCCTGAGCGGCACGCTCCGGAGAGGGGCCGCCATCAGGCACTTCGAGTGCCACATCGATATCGTCCGAAACCGGGCGTCTGGCCCGCAGGAGGTCGAGTGCGTGATTGCGCGCCACGGCAACGAGCCAACTGATGGGGCTGGTGTTGCCGGCGACGTAGCGATCTGCACGCTGCCAAATCTTGACATAGACTTCCTGGATAGCCTCTTCGGCTTCGGAGCGGTCCTTCAAGATACGCAGTGTTACGCCGAAGAGTTTCGCGCTGGTGCGATCATAGAGCGTGCGGAACGCCGCTCGATCGCGCAGGGCGCACCGACCGATCAGGTCGGCAATCTCCCGCGAGGGGGTCGTTACAGTCGACATGGATGGTGGCCTCCCAACCGCGACAGCACCATTGCCCTTGCCCGGTGCAATGTCTGACGCGACTAGAACGCCTGAAAATGACAAATGGATCAATTGGCAAATGCGGCAAAAGCGTCTTTTCCTTTCCGCAATCATGCTCTAGACCCGTTGCGGACTTTTACCCGCCTAGCCAACAGAATGGGTCCGTTCATGACCGATGAGACGAGTGCGACCGACCGCTTCAGCCACGATGCCGGCATTCTTGCACAGGCCCTGCCCTATATGCAGCGCTACGAAGGCAAGACGGTCGTCGTGAAATACGGCGGCCATGCCATGGGCGATGCCAAGCTCGGACAGGCCTTTGCCCGCGATATCGCCTTGCTCAAGCAGAGCAAGGTCAATCCGATCGTGGTGCATGGCGGCGGACCGCAGATTGCCTCAATGCTGGCAAAGCTGGGCATCGAATCCAAATTCGAGGGTGGGCTTCGCGTCACCGACCAGCGGACCATGGAAGTGGTCGAGATGGTGTTGGCCGGCTCGATCAACAAGGAAATCGTCGCGCTGATCAATGCCGAGGGCGAATGGGCCATTGGCTTGTGCGGCAAGGACGGCAACATGGTCTTTGCCAAGAAGGCGCAGAAGACCGTCAAGGACCCGACCTCCAATATCGAGAAGGTGCTGGATCTGGGCTTTGTCGGCGAGCCGGTGGAAGTCGATCGCACGCTGCTGGACCTGCTGGCCCGTTCGGAGATGATCCCGGTTATCGCCCCGGTCGCTCCGGGCCGCGATGGCAATACCTATAATATCAATGCCGATACATTCGCGGGCGCCATTGCCGGATCGCTGGGCGCCAAGCGCCTGCTGTTTTTGACCGACGTGCCGGGCGTACTGGATCGCAATGGCAAGCTGATCCCCGAGCTGTCGGTGCGCGAGGCCAAGGAGCTGATCGCCGATGGCACGATTTCGGGCGGTATGATCCCCAAGGTCGAGACCTGCCTCGAAGCGCTGGACAATGGCGTGGAGGGCGTCGTGATCCTCAACGGCAAGCAGCCCCATGTGGTGCTGGTCGAACTGTTCACCGAGTTCGGTGCCGGTACGCTGATCGTTCGCTAGGCCGATCACAGTGCAGAATTGAAAAGGGCCGCTCGATCGAGCGGCCCTTTTGCTTGTCAGACTTCGATGGCGACGTGCTGCGGCGCGGCATGGCCTTGCGGCTTCTTCGGCCTCTTGAAGAAGAAGGCGAGAGCCAAGACCAGGGCAAAGGAGATCACCTGATACCAGAGCGCATGGGCGGCCGAGCCGGCAAAGGCGGCATGGGGTGCAGCGCCTGCGGCCATGTCATTGGTGAGGCTGGTGAAGAAGAGCTCACCCACCAGCGCGACGCCCAATGCACCACCGACCTGCTGGAAGGCCTGGAGCGAGCCCGAACCGGCGCCGGCATCGCGCGGCGGCACATTGGCCAGCACGAGCTGGAAGAGCGACGAGAAGCCGAGGCCCAGGCCGATGCCGGCAATCAGCAGCGGCGGGAGGAAGCTCCAGTGGTCGATGCTGTCGCCGACGCCGGCGATGATGAAATGCAGCCAGCCGATACCGAAGGTCAGCATGGCGCCGGCAGCCGCGAGACGGCCGCGCAGGTAGTTGGCGCCAAAGCGACCGGCGATGAAGGAGGCGATCAGCACGCCGACCGAGAAGGGCGTGTTGGTGAGGCCGGACTCCAGTGGCGAGAAGCCGAAGCCGCCTTGCAGCAGCAGCGAGATGACCATGAACATGCCCGGAATGCCCGAAGCGAAAATGGTCACCACCATGGCGCCGAACATGAAATCCTTGTTGGTGAGGAGGTCGTAGTTCAGGAGCTGCGGCTTGCCGGCCTTGGCACGGGCGCCCTGGTAGAAGAAGAAGCCGATCAGCCCCAGCACTCCGGCGATGATCATGCCGAAGGCCCAGAGCGGCCAGCCGAAGGCGCGACCTTCAACGATGGGGAAGACCACGGCGATCAGCGACATGCCAAAGAGCGCAATGCCGGCGTAGTCGTTCTTGAGGTCGGGGTGACCCGGCACGCGGGGGATCAGGTAGAGGCCGGCCACGACGGCAGCGATGCCAACAGGGATGTTGACCAGAAAGATCGGCTGCCAGTCCATGCCAAAGAGCTGGGCGTCGATCAGCAGGCCGCCGACGATGGGCCCACAGACCGAGGCAAGGCCCGCCGAGAGGCCAAACAGCGAGAAAGCCTGGCCGCGCTCATGGGGCGGGAAGGTGACCGTGGCGATGGCCAGAACCTGCGGCGTCATCATGGCGCCAGCGAGGCCCTGCAGGATGCGGGCGGCGATCAGGAATTCGATATTGGGCGCCATGCCGCAAAGCGCCGAAGCGACGGTGAAGCCGCCGACGCCCCAGAGGAAGAGCGTAGTGCGACCCAAAATATCGCCGAGCCGGCCGAAGGGCAAAAGGCCGAGGGCGAAAGCGAGAATATAGGCAGCGACGACCCATTCGATCTGCGTGTCACTGGCGCCGAGGCCGGTACGCATCGAGGGCAGCGCCACATTGACGATGGTAACGTCGATCAGGTTCATGAAATTGGCGATGAGCAGCACGCCGAGCGCCACCCAGCGGCGCGGATCGGGCGTGCCTTGCGCGCCGTGGTGGTGAGTTGCGGACATTTGAGTTTCCTTGGGGCCTCAGGATCTTGAGATAAAAGCGCGCTCGAGCTCGGCAAAGGCCGTGTCGAGCAATTGGGGAGTGGTGTCGGGCCGGCGCCAGCAGTCGGACAGGGCGCCAGTGGCAATCGTGGCGGCGGCCTCAGGGTCGAGGTCGGGCCGAAAGGAGCCGTCGGCGAGGCCGAGGCGGAAAATTTCGGCGAACTGGCCGCGCCAGAATTGATGCATGGGCAGGATGATCTCCGCGATGGCGGCATCCCGCCTCGCCCGCTCGACCAGTTCTGTCAGTATGATGATCAGATCGGGCATGTCGGTCGTGGTTTCGCGGAAATCGGCGAATTCCATATGCAGCTGTTCGAGCGCGGTCTTGCCGTTGCGCGGATTGCGCAAAGCCTGGGCGCGAAAATCATGGCGGATGCTTTCGGCAACCAGCGCGACCAGCGCCTCCTTGGAGGGCACGTGGTAGTGCAATGTCGCGATATTGATGCCGACGGCAGCGGCGATGTCGCGGGTACGCAGGCCTTCGAGGCCCTTTTCGACGATCAGGGCGCGGGCCGCCGCGGCCATAGCCAGTCGGCGCTCGTCGCCGCTTTCGCGTTTTGGATGCTGTTCAATCGTCATGGTGACCTCGGAGGCGTGTCCTATACGCCTTTCGGCACGCTCAATCAATCAGATGATTGAGACAGGTCTGCCATGCGCTGATGGACGAGCTCGATTAACATGGATCATATTCGTGAGACGGCGCATGGTGGAGAAGACGCCGTTTGCAGAGCGTCGGCAAATTGAGTCGCAGCCTCTTTCCCACGGACACTGATGCCCCTTTCGCCCAGCCTGCACCGGACAGAAATGTCATTTCCCTGCCCGCATTGCGGTCATGTCGTCACCAAGGACGGCAGCTGGTTTCGTGCCCGCGCCCACTTTCCCTGCCCCGCCTGCCATGAGGATGTGAAGCTCAGCTACCAGGACAAGGTGGCGCTGTTTGCGAAATACGGAGGGGTAGCCGGGTAATTTTTGTTTACTGGTCGATAATAACGGACGACCAACACAAGACTTATCCCCCTGTTTGCCACCGCGTTTATAATCCTCCCATCGCCTGCACACTGAGCACGGTCATGACGAGTGATGGTTGCAGGGACTGTCGGGGAGCATGGGTCGCCAGGCTCGCGTTGCCGGCAGGGATTGCCGGGGGCAGGTCCGAACGGCGACAGCAGGCGGGACCATCGCGCCTTGAGCTGCCGGATACCACCCGCAGCCCGAAAGGGTGGCAATCGCCCTGCAAGGCACGAAAAATCCCGACTTGGTGGCGAGGCCCCGCCTCACTTCCAAACTAAACTACCCCGAGGCGGCAAGCCTCGCCGCCATGCTCACCATGCGTGAGCCAGATCCAGCGATAACCGCATTCAGGCGGCGCTTTGACACGCCAATAACTTGACCCGAAAAATCAGCATTGACAAACATAAGGACCCGGCGTCCTAACCCGGGCACACGGAGTGCCCGCCCATGCAAGACTATGTCCGCCGCATCCTTACCTCATCGGTCTATGAAGTGGCCGAGCAGACGCCACTGGAGACGATGAATCTCCTGTCGGCGCGGCTGGGTGCCGATGTGCTGCTGAAGCGCGAAGATCTGCAGCCGGTGTTTTCCTTCAAGATCCGTGGTGCCCACAACCGTATCGCCCAGCTCACCGCGGAAGAGCGCGCCCGGGGCGTGATCTGCGCCTCGGCGGGCAATCATGCGCAGGGCGTGGCGCTGTCGGCGACGCGCATGGGTATTCGCGCCGTGGTGGTGATGCCGACGACAACCCCGATCATCAAGGTGGGTGCGGTGCGCCGGCTGGGCGGGGAAGTGGTGCTGTTCGGCGACGGGTTCGATGCTGCCCGGGCGCATGCGGCCGAACTGGCTGAAAAGCATGGCTATGTGGTTGTGCACCCGTTCGACGACCCTGATGTGATTGCTGGCCAGGGCACGGTGGGGCTCGAATTGCTGCGCCAGCATCCGGGCGAAATCGGCGCCATCTATGTGCCGATCGGCGGCGGGGGGCTGGCAGCGGGCATTGCCGCCATGGTGAAATTCCTGCGGCCAGACATTTGCGTCATCGGCGTCGAGCCAGAAGAGGCGGCCAGCATGAAGGCGGCGATTGCGGCGGGTCATCCGGTTGCGCTCGACCAGGTGGGGCTGTTCGCCGATGGCGTGGCCGTGCGCCAGGTGGGCGACGAGACCTTCCGGCTGTGCCGCGAGCTGCTCGACGATATCGTCACGGTCACCGCCGACGAGATCTGCGCGGCGATCAAGGATATTTTCGACGACATGCGGGCCATTGCCGAACCGGCCGGCGCGCTGGCCCTGGCCGGGTTGCGCCGGCAGGTCGAGACGGGCGACGCGCCGCGCGGTGCGCTGATCGCCATCAACTCGGGCGCCAATGTCAATTTCGACCGGCTGCGCTATGTGGCCGAACGGGCCGAGATCGGCGAGCGGGCGGAAGCCCTGCTGAGCGTCGAAATCCCCGAGCGGCCGGGCAGCTATCGCGCCTTCATTCGCCTCCTTGGCCAGCGTTCGATCACCGAGTTCAACTATCGCTACGCCCATGGCGCGACGGCGCGGATTTTCGTCGGTATCAAGCTCAGCCGTGGCGACCAGGAAAAGCAGGAGATCATTACCCTGCTGGAAAACAACGGTCTGGGCGTGCAGGACCTGACCGACAATGAAGTGGCAAAGCTGCATGTCCGGCACATGGTGGGCGGACGGGTGGCCGATCTTTCCGACGAGGCGGTCTATCGCTTCCAGTTTCCGGAGCGTCCGGGCGCGCTGTTGAAGTTCCTCGAAGGGCTCAATGACGCCTGGAACATCACCCTGTTCCATTATCGCAACCACGGCGCCGATTATGGCCGCGTGCTGGTGGGCGTGCAGGTTCCCAAGGCAACGCGCGAGGATTTCATTGCCCATATCGAGGCTATCGGTTTCCCCTATTGGGAGGAAACCGAGAACCCGGCCTATCGGCAATTTCTCGATCACGAAAGGGCTTGAGGCAGGGTTGTGTCACAATCGTGTCGTTGGCGTTATGATGCAATAAACCGACAATAAAGAGCCGTGGCCGCTTTGTGGCCAGAATCTATTGCAATTCAACGCTCAAGGAGCCATCTGCCCCACATGGGCGCTGGTTCTACTGTCAAGAAATGCGCCCACCCGACAATCAAACCAAAACAATGCCGGAGATGACGATGAGGACCAACCAGACCGCCCGTATGCTGCTGCTGAGCAGCGTCGCGACTGTCGCCATGATGACCACTGCCAATGCGCTCGAAGCCCAGGCTTTCGTCGATCGCTTTGCCGAGGTCTATGGCCATATCGGTTATGACCTGGAATTCGGTGCGGCAACTCTGGATGGCGATACCGTCACCGTGGACGGCGTGACCGTCGGTTTCACCGGCGCCGGCACCGAAGAGCTCGAGCCGATGACCTTCGACACCGAGATCACCTTCGAAGGCGTCACTGAAAATGGCGACGGCAGCTACTCGGTCGCTGCGCTGACCATTCCCGATATCGACAGCGAATTCGTCGAAGACGATATCACCGGCAATATCACCCTCAGCGACATTCGCGCCGACAACCTCTACCTGCCGGCTGGCGACACCGTTCCGTCGGTGATGATGCTGCAGCTGCTGGAATCGATCAGCACCGGCCCGCTGCTGCTGACCCGCAATGGCGAAGAAGTGCTCTCCATCGACTCGATGGAAGCGGTATCGACCTTCAACCCGTCGCAGGGCACGGTCGATCTGGTTGACGTCGCCTCGACCCTCAATATCGCCGGCATCTCGCTGGACCTCTCGACCGTCAGCGAAGAAGACCCCGCTGCCGGCGCCACGATCGAAGCGCTCGGCCTCACCACCATCACCGGCGACATCACGCAGGATTTCACCTGGTCGATGGCTGACGGCAAGATGACGCTGGGCGAGTTCCTGTTCGACTTTGCCGATGTTGGCGCGCTCAACATCACCGGCGAATTCGACGGCTTCACCCCGGCCGTGCTCGACCAGCTCTATGCCATGCAGGACAGCATGGCGGCAGCCGGCGAAGAGATGACCGAAGAGCAGGCCCAGGCACAGATGATGCAGGGCATGGCGATCATGCAGGGCGTGAATATCGTCAACACCTCGGTGCGCTATGACGATGCCGGCCTTGCCCCCAAGCTGCTCGATTTCTTCGCGCAGCAGTCGGGTGGCGATCGCGCTGCCTTTGTCGAGATGCTCAAGGCGCAGCTCCCCGCCATGCTGGCCGGCTCGGGCATCCCGGCGCTCAATGACGTCGTGATCCCGCCGGTCGAAGCCTTCCTCGACGACCCGCAGAGCATCGAAGTCAAGGTTGCTCCGCCGTCGCCGGCTTCGCTGCTGGTGCTGATGGCTGCTGCCGCCAACCCGGCTGGCCTGATCGATGCCTTGGGCCTCGAGATCATCGCCAATACGGCGGCCGAATAATTCCCCGACTTCGGAACGGCGCTTCGGCGCCGTTCCAGCCCTACAGATGTCGGTGGCGCGGAGTTTATCCTCACCTTCATAAATCGGCGCTATACTGTGCCGATGAACGACATGACGCCACCGCGCAGCCTCAGCCATATTACCGATTGGGTGTTCGATCTCGACAACACCCTTTATCCGCGCACCTGCAATCTGTTTGCGCAGATCGATATCCGCATCACCAATTACGTGATGGACCTGACCCAGCTCGATTTCGACGCTGCCAGGGTGCTGCAGAAGACCTATTACCGTGATTTCGGCACGACGCTGAACGGGCTGATGCACCAGCACAAGGTCGATCCCGACCATTTCCTCAATACGGTCCACGCCATCGACTATTCACCGGTCGATGCCCATCCGGACCTGGTCGATGCCATTCGCGCCCTGCCCGGCCGCAAGTTCATCCTGACCAATGGCGACGTGAGCCACGCCCGTTCGGTGCTGAAGCGCCTGGGTGGCGACGACATTTTCGAGCATGTGCACGACATCCGCGCCATGACCTATGTGCCCAAGCCGCATCGGGAAGCCTATGACGGGTTCTTTGCCCTGCATGATATCGATCCGCGCAAGGCGGTGATGTTCGACGACCTGGAAAAGAACCTCGTCGTGCCGCATGACGTGGGCATGTCGACGGTGCATGTCGTGGCAGGCGAGGATTATGCCCACGAGCAGATCGATGCCTGGGAAATGGCCCGCGCCACGGGCCCTCATGTGCATCACATCACCGATGACCTGGCAAAGTTTTTGCGCGAGCGGCCGTAGGACTACATGCTGTTCAGATGCAGGATATTGCCGTCGGGGTCCTTGAACCAGACCATGCGGAAATTGCCGTCGCGATGGATGCCGTCCTTGTAGTCCATGTCGGGGTAGTGCTCGAAGGTCACGCCTTTTCCGGCCAGATCGGCGACGATGGCTTCGATATCCTGTCCGACACCCCAGACGACGGCATTGGCCTGATTGGTGCCGGCGAAGTCGGAACGATAGACGACCAGCGTCGTCTTGCCGGTGCGGAATTCCATGACGGCGTCGCCATCCTCGATGATTTCGAGGCCGAGCTTGTTGGCGTAGAAATCGCGGGCATGATCCATGTCGCTGGTCGCGACGATGGCGGCGGAATCCTTGTCCTTGAGCATGATCGTCTCCTCTGTGTCGAGGAGCAACGCCAATCGCTCCTCCTGGTTCAATGACGTGCCAGTCGGCATGCAACCGACGACCTTGCCGCGAATTTAGTTCACCGCCCTCCAGCCCAGCGCTATCATCACACCATGACCGACCTTCCCGGGCGCCGCCCACCGCCGACGCCTGACCGCGCTCCCACCTTTCGCGAACGCCTCGACAACCTCCGCCATTTGGGTCGACTGGTGTCGCAGATCTGGCGCACCAGTCCGGGGCTGACTTCCGCCAGCATCGGCTTGCGCCTTGTCGCCTCGCTGCAGCCGGTGGCCGTACTCTATGCGGCCAAGCTGATCGTCGACGAGGTGGTGCGGTTGAGTGGGATGACACCTCCGGGCGCCAGCTTTGCCGACTGGTGGGCAAGCGGCGAGCTCAACCATATCCTCGTGCTGCTGTGTTTCGAGCTGGCGCTGGTGCTGGCCAATGACTTCATTGCCCGGGCCACCGGGCTGGTGGATTCCATCCTCTCCGAACTGCATGCCAATCAGGTCAGCGTCGAGCTGATGGCGCATGCTGCGCGGCTCGACCTGATGCATTTCGAATCCGCCGAATATCAGGATCGGCTGGAGCGGGCGCGGCGACAGGCAGCGGGGCGCAATGCGCTGCTCAGCCAGATGTTCGGACAGGCGCAGGATATCATTACCGTCATCACGCTGGCGGCGGGCCTCTTTGTCTATGCACCCTGGCTGATCCTCCTCTTGCCGCTGAGCTTCGTGCCCGCCATCTGGGGCGAGACGCGGTTCAATACGCTGGCCTATTTCATGAGCCGATGGCGCACGCCGGAGCGGCGCGAACTCGAATATATCCGCTATGTCGGGGCGACGCCCGAGACAGCCAAGGAGATCAAGCTGTTCGGGCTGGGCGATTTCCTGATTGCCCGCTTCAAGACGCTGGCCCATACGATCTATGTCGAGAACCGGTCGCTCTCGACGCAACGGGCGGCCTGGGGTGCGCTGTTTTCGGCGATCTCCTCGCTGACCTATTATGGCGCTTATGGCTTCATCGTCTGGCGGACGGTTACCGGCGATTTCACCATCGGTGACCTGGCGTTCCTCTCTGGCTCGTTCCTGCGGCTCAACGGGCTGTTCCAGAAAATCCTGCTCGGCTTCACCGCCATTGCAGGCCAGTCGATGTATCTCGATGACCTGTTCTCGTTTTTCGAGATCGAGCCGACCATATTGTCGCCGGTTGCGCCCAAGCCGTTCCCGACACCGATCCGCGAAGGCATCCGTTTCGAGGATGTCGGCTTTCGCTATCCCGATACCGAAGGCTGGGCGATAAGGCATCTGAGCTTTACGCTGAGAGCCGGCGAGACGCTGGCGCTGGTGGGCGAGAATGGCGCGGGCAAGACGACGATCGTCAAGCTCCTGGCCCGGCTCTACGACCCCGACGAAGGCCGCATCACCATTGATGGCGTGGACCTCAAGGCGCTTTCGGTGGCCGACATTCACGCCCATATCGGGGTGATCTTCCAGGATTTCATCCGCTACAGCTTTTCGGCCCGCGAGAATATCGGCGTCGGGCGGATCGCGGACCAGAATGACATGGCGCAGATCAACCAGGCGGCGGAGCGAAGCCTCGCCGATGCGGTGATTGCCAAGCTGCCCGAGGGCTATGACCAGCAGTTGGGCCGGCTGTTCAAGAAGGGTCGCGACCTCTCCGGCGGCGAATGGCAGAAGGTCGCCATTGCCCGGGCCTATATGCGCGATGCCGATCTGATCATCCTCGACGAACCCACCGCCGCACTCGATGCCAAGGCAGAGGCGGAGGTGTTTTCGCGGTTCAAGAGTCTTGCCACGGGCAAGACCGCCGTCATCATCTCGCATCGCTTCTCGACCGTGCGGATGGCCGACCGGATCCTCGTCCTCGAGAATGGCGCCATTCTCGAATCCGGTTCGCATGAGGAGCTGCTGGCGCTGCGTGGGCGCTATGCCGAACTGTTCGAGCTACAGGCGGCCGGTTATCGCTAACGCGGGCGGACCAGAATGCGGCCCTTGACCTCGCCGGCGAGGATGCGCTGCGCCGCGTCGGGCAGTTGCTCGAGGCCGATCTCCTCGACCATGCCGGCATAGGCCTTGGCGTCGAACAGCGTGCCCAGGCGGTGCCAGGCGGCTCGTCGCGGGCCTGCCGGACGCATGACGCTGTCGATTCCGAAGAGACTTATCCCCCTCAGGATGAAGGGGAGTACATTGGTGTCGAGTTCCACCCCGCCAGCCATGCCGATGCTGGCCACGAGGCCATCGTAATTGACCTGCTTGATTGCCTTGCTCAACACCTTGCCACCGACATTGTCGATCACCGCCGTCCAGCGGGATGGTTCGAGCGGCCTTTCGGGTTGGGCAAGAAATTCCTCGCGGTCGACAATGCTCGTGGCACCCAGCGCTCGGAGGGCGTCGGCATGCTGAGGGCGACCGGACAGAGCGGCGACCTGGTAGCCGAGCTTGTGCAGCAGGGAAATGGCGATCGTCCCCACGCCACCCGCAGCGCCGGTGACCAGCACGTCACCATTGCCAGGTTTCAATCCGGCTTCTTCCAGCTTGTCGATCGCCAGCATGGCGGTAAGGCCGGCGGTGCCGATCACCATGGCATCGCGGGCGGAGAGACCATCGGGCAATGGCACCAGCCAGTCGCCGTTGACGCGAGCGCGCTCGGCATAGCCGCCCCAATGGGTTTCGCCAACGCGCCAACCGGTGAGGACCACCTTGTCGCCCGCCGTATAGCGCGCATCCATGCTGTCACGGACGGTGCCGGCAAAATCGATGCCTGCGACATGGGGGAAATCGCGCACCAGACCGCCCGTGCCGGTGAGGCAGAGGCCGTCCTTGTAGTTGAGGCCGGCCCATTCCACGTCGACGGTGACATTGCCGTCGGGCAGATTGGAATCGTCAAGCGTCTGGACGCTGGACGTGACCTTGCCGTCGGCCTGTTTCTCGGACAGCAATGCGCGGAATGGCATGGGCGACTCCTCTTGTGGTTTTGTGCCAGCTTGTCACTTTGCAACGTCCAGGTCACCCTCTGGCGCCCTGTGGCGAAGCGTCTTACCTATTGGATCAGCAAGCCCATAGAGATCCGCACGTGACCACGCCCAGCGACGAACAGATTGCCGTGATTGCCGAAACCTATCGCCTCCTGGGCGATCCCACGCGGCTGCGCGTCCTGCTGGCATGCCTCGACGAGCCGATCGCGGTTGGCGACATCGCTAAGGTGGCCAATGCCTCGCCGTCGCTGGTCAGCCATCACCTGCGCCTGTTGCGCGGGGCGCGGCTGGTGCGCGGAACACGGCGCAACAAGCAGGTGTTCTACGAGACGGCCGACGCGCATATTGCCGACATGCTCAACGACATGATCGAGCATGCCATGGAAGAGCACGACGAGACTGGCGAGACCAGCGACACCTAGAACGTGGTCGCGCTTTCGAACTGCAAAAGTGGCATCCACTTTTACTGAAAACGCTCCGACCACATGGTCTCATCCAGTTTCGCCTTGATCTGCACATATGAACATGTATTCATATGATTGGATTTGAGGAGCGGAACGATGAGTGGCAGTGGCAATTCGGCGGGTGCAGCGACGGGGCATGACCATGCTGGGCATGATCATGACGATCACGACCACCACAACCATGATCACAGCCATGCTGGACATGCTCACGGGGCCCATGACCATTCCGGTCACGATCACGCCGGTCATAGCCACGCTCCCAAGGTGAGCGCGGGCAATGAGCGGGTGGTGCTGATCGGCTTCCTGCTCACGGCCGGCTTCATGTTTGCCGAGGTGATTGCTGGCGTGCTGTCGGGGTCGCTGGCGCTGATCGCCGATGCCGGCCACATGCTGACCGACGCGGCAGCGCTGCTGCTGGCTTGGGCCGCCTTCCGTTTCGGGCGTCGCGCCTCGGACAGCAAGCGCAGTTTTGGCTATATGCGGCTCGAGGTGGTGGCGGGCCTGATCAATGCGGTGACGCTGTTCATCCTGGTCGGCTGGATCATCTATGAAGCCATCCAGCGTTTCATGACGCCCCATGAAGTGCTGGCCGGGCCGATGTTTATCGTGGCCGTGCTGGGCTTGGTCATCAATGTGGCCGTCTTCCTCGTGCTGTCACGCGGCGACAAGGACCATGTCAATATCCGCGGCGCCATGGTGCATGTGCTGGGCGACCTGCTGGGCTCGGTGGCGGCGATCGTCGCGGCCATCACCATCTGGCTGACCGGCTGGATGCCGATCGATCCGATCCTCTCGGTCCTCGTCTCGCTGCTGGTGCTGCGCAGCGCCTGGAAGCTGTTCCGCAACTCGCTGCATATCCTGATGGAGGGCACACCGGGCAATGTGGTGGTCGATGACCTGAGCCAGGCGCTGGTCGCCAAGGTGTCGGGGCTCAAGGCGATCCGGCATGTGCATGTCTGGTCGATCACCTCGGGCAAGCCGGTGGCGACGCTCGAGGTGGTGCTGGAGCCAGGCGCCAATGCCCCCGCGGTGACGCAGGCGGTCAAGGCGGCGTTGCGCGCCGACTACGAGATCACCCATTCGACGGTCGAGATCGTCTGGGACGAGAATGCCGCCAATTGCGCCCTCGCCCCGGACAGCCTGCCTTAGTAGCGAGAAGGCCCAAGGTCGGAGATATCGATATCTGGCTGGGCACCCCCGACCAGGTCGGCCATGATGCGGGCGGAGCCGCAGGCCATGGTCCAGCCGAGCGTGCCGTGGCCGGAATTGATGAAGAGGTTGCCCAGTTTCGAAGCGCCGATGATCGGCGTTCCGTCGGGTGTCATCGGACGGAGACCGGTCCAGTAGCTGGCGCTAACCGTGTCGCCCGCACCGGGGAAAAGCTCGTTGACGCAATGGGCCAGCGTGTCGCGGCGGCGCGGCGGGAGATGGCTGGTATAGCCCGATAGCTCGGCCATGCCGCCGACGCGGATGCGGGTGCCCAGGCGGGTCACGGCGATCTTGTAGGTCTCGTCGAGCACGGTCGAGACCGGCGCTGCACCAGCGTCCAGGATCGGGGCGGTGATGGAGTAGCCCTTGACCGGATAGATGGGCAGATCGATCCCGACCTGCCGGGCGAGTATGGGCGAAAAGCTGCCCAGCGCCAGTACGTATCGATCGGCCTTGATTGGTCCTGCGCTGGTGCGGACGCCCACAACGGCCCCGCCGTCGATATCGAGACCGTCAATCGTGGTGCCATAACGGAAGGTGACGCCCAGCGCAGCCGCCATTTCGGCAAGGCGCGTGGTGAAAATGTGGCAATCGCCGGTCTCGTCGCCGGGCAGGCGCAGGCCACCGGCGATATCGGCCAGCGAATTGGCGAGGCCTGGCTCGGCGCCGACACAGCCGGCGCGGTCGAGCACCTCGTAACTGACACCATATTCGGCTAGGACCTCGGTGTCCTTGTGCGCGCCATCGACCTGTTTCTGGGTGCGGAACAGCTGCAAAGTGCCCTGCGTCCGCTCGTCGTATTGAATGCCGGTATCGGCGCGCAAAGCGACCATGACGTCGCGGCTATATTCGGCAACGCGGACCATGCGGGCCTTGTTGCGGGCATAAGCGGTTTTGGTGCAATTGGTCAGCATCTGGAGGATCCAGCGGACCATATAGGGATCGAGATTGGGCTTCAGGATCAGCGGCGGATGTTTCATCATCAGCCATTTGATCGCCTTTTGCGGAATGCCGGGACCGGCCCAGGGCGAGGCATAGCCGGGTGAGACCTCGCCGGCATTGGCGAAACTGGTTTCGAGCGCCACGCCCGGCTGGCGCTCGATGACTTCAACCTCATGGCCAGCCTTGGCCAGATAATAAGCCGACGTGACCCCGATCACGCCGCCGCCCAGAACAACGACCTTCAACACTGCCTCCAAATCGGTGACTGCAGTGATGATGGTCCAAATGGGCGGCGCTGTCGCCACCCATTTGCTATTCTAAATTGTCGGTCAGGTCAGCACGACGTGCTGGGTCAGCTCCTCGATGGTCGTGTCAGCCTTGGCGACGTCGAAGACCTTGGTGCCATGGCTCATGATCACGAAGCGATCGCAGACCTGGTAGGCGTGGTAGAGATTGTGGGTCACCAGCACGCTCGAAACGCCCTCCTGCTTGAGCTTGAGCACCTGGTTGAGCAGGGCTTCGGTCTCGCGCACCGAGAGGGCAGAGGTGGGCTCGTCGAGAAGCAGAACGCGGCGCTTGAAGAAGACCGCGCGTGCAATGGCGACAGCCTGTTTCTGGCCGCCTGAGAGATCGCCCACCAGCTTGTCGGGGCTGTCGATGCCCGAAATATGCACGGCACTTTCGAGCACCTGCATGGCGATTTCGCGCATGCGCTTCAGATCGAGAAAGCCGAAGCGCGTCGTCAGTTCTCGGCCGAGGAAGATGTTGCGCGAGATGGAGAGGCAATCGACTAGGGCCGTATTCTGGTAGATGGTCTCGATGCCCGCATCGGCAGAGTCACGACGGTTGGTGAAGTCCTGCTTGACGCCATCGACCGAGATATGGCCGGAGTTGGGTCGGTGAATGCCCGAGATCATGTTGACCGTGGTCGACTTGCCGGCGCCATTGTCACCCAGCAGGCCCACGACCTCGCTGTGACCCACTTCAAAGCTCAGATCGGTCAGGGCTTTGAGCGGCCCGAAGGTCTTGTTGATATTGTGCAGAGCGAGCAGGCTCATAGGGATGCCCCCCGGCGATCGAGGCCGTGATTGAAGATCGAAGCCACAACGATCAGCGTGGCGATGAACATGTCGAGATAGAAGCCCGGGGCGCGCAACAGCAGCAGTACGTCGGTGATGGTGAAGATCAGCATGACGCCGAGGAAGACACCAAGTATGGAGCCGCGGCCACCGCGCAGTGAGAGCCCGCCGATGACGCAGGCGGCAATGGCCTGGAGTTCAAGGCCTGCGCCCTGCCCCGGCTGGACCGAGCCGACGCGGGTGGTGGCAAGGATGCCGGCAAAGGCTGCCATGAAGCCGGCGATGGAAAAGGCGATAAGCTTGATGCGGCCGGTGTTGACGCCAATGGCAGTCGCCGCCGATCGATTGCCACCGGTGGCAAAGACGTGGTTGCCGAAGCGATGGCGATGGATCATGGCCCAGAAGATCAGGCAGAGACCGATGAACCAGATGAAGGCCGCGTTGATGCCGAAAATCGTGCCACCGAACAGAGCGCCGAAGACCGGGTTGGGATCGAAACGGACCTGGACGGCGCCGTTGATGAGCAGCACCGCACCACGCCAGAACAGCAGGCCACCCAGGGTGACGATGAAGCTGGGGAGATTGAAGCGCAGGGTGATGGCGCCATTCAGCAGGCCAATGGCGGCGCCGACCAGAAGGCCGATGGGCGCGGCGATGAAGGCGTCAATGCCATTGCCGACCAGCATGGCCATGATGATGGCGGTGAGCGTGTAGACCGAACCAATGGAGAGATCGAACTCGCCGGCTATCATCAAGACACCGGCGCCGAGCGCCAGGCAGCCGATGACGGGGACGGAGCGCATCATGATGCCCATGTTGGCGGGCGAGAGATAGCGGAAGTCATCGGCAAAGAAGATGCCGGCGAGAATGCAGGCGAGCTGCACCAGGATGAAAACCAGAAGAATGGCGCCCGCAGGCATGTCGAGCAGGGCATGAAGCCTGTCGCCCATGGTTGGCCGGGGCGGAGCGGCGCGCGTAGCGAGCATGTCGGTCACTTGCATATCCACAAATAGGGGGAAGCTCCGGCCGGACACCTTTGGGAAACGTCCGGCCGGGACTGGGGCAATTGCCGTCGATGCGGCGACGGAATTGCCCCGGTTGCTGCTTGACTAGCGATAGGTGCCGATGAAGGGCTTCACCACGCCGATGCGTTCCTGATTGAGGAAGGCGCCCTGGCCGGTATCGACATCGGTCGGGGTCAGGCCGTAGCGCTTGGCCATGGCGATCTGGGCGATCGGATAGTAACCCTGCAGGTAGGGCTGCTGGTCCATGGTGGCAAACATGGCGCCACTTTCGACGGCGTTGACGATTTCAACCGCGAGATCGAAGCCGCCGAAGGGCACGTCGACGCCAGCATCCTTGATGGCGCCTGCACCGACGGTGGAGGTCACCGAACCGGTGCCGAAGACGGCCTTGATGTCGGGATTGGCGATCAGGGCCTGGGCCATGATGTTCTGGGCTTCGGCCGGATCGAGACCGGCACGGACGGTTTCAACCTTGATGCCATGCTCGCTCATGGCGCGCTCGATGCCGCCGCCACGGGCCACGGCAAAGCTGGCTTCGGGGATTTCGCGCGGGTTGAAGACGGTGTCGCCTTCCTTGAGATCGAAGGCCTCGATCATGCGGATGCCCAGCTCATAGCCCGAGGCTTCCTCATCCATGCCGACATAGGCCTGTCGGCAATTGCCATCGGCGCCTTCGAGATCGTCATTGTTGAAGCCGATGACGACAATGCCCGCGTCTACGGCGGCACAGATGCTGTCGTCGAAGGCGTCGGAGGACGAGATGGCGACGGCAATGCCGTCAACGCCCGTTGCGACCGCAGACTCGATCAGGTCGTTCTGGCGGACCGGGTCATTATTGGCATATTGCACGTCGAGATCGACGTTGAACGCAGCGGCGGCATCCTGCGCGCCCTTGACCACCGGATTGAAGAACTGAACGCTCGGATCAAGATAGATGATCATGGTGGCTTTCACCGGATCGTCCTGTGCGATGGCGCCCCCCGCCGAAGCCAGCATGGTGCAGCCTGCGAGCAGGCCTGCCGTCAGTTTAGTCAGTCTCATCGTTTCCTCCCTTGAGATGATCGGCGGGCCTCCTCAGGTCCCGCTTCCGGTGGCGTCCTCTCGCCACCGATGCTTTTGCGACTGGCAGAGCCCTCCTTAGTGCTCAAACCAAGCCGGTCCCCGGCCCAGGGTCATGTGCAGACCCTTGAACTGGGAATATTCGTCGAAGCCGAAGCGGCCGAGTTCGCGACCGGTGCCAGATTTTTTGTAGCCACCGATGGGCATTTCGGGCGTGCCGTCGATCACCGAATTGATCCAGCATCGACCGGCGCGGATCTTGCGCGTGGTCTGGATGGCGTTTTCGAGATTGCTCGACCAAACGCTAGCGGAAAGGCCAAAGGGCGTGCCGTTGGCGAGAGCGATAGCTTCCTCGGGCGTATCGAAGCCGATGGTGGCCAGGACAGGTCCGAAGATCTCCTCCTGGGCGATCTTCATGTCGGGACGGACGTTGTCGAAAACGGTGGGGGCGAAAAAGTTGCCGTTCTTGGCGTCGACCATGTCGCCACCGATCAGCACTTCCGCGCCTTCGCTGACACCGGCGGCCACATAGCTCGCCACCTTTTCGAGATGGTTCTGGCTGACCATGGCGCCGTAGCGGGTGCCTTCACCCAACGGGTCACCGAAGGGCAGGCGCTTGGAAAGATCAAGCAGGCGCTCAAGCAGGGCCGGGCGGATAGAATTCTCGACAATCAGCCGGCTGCCGGAAATGCAGCACTGGCCGGCATTATGATAGACGCCGTAGGCAATGCCATCGGCGGCCGCGTCGAGATCGGCATCGGCAAAGACGATCTGCGGACCCTTGCCACCCAGTTCGAGGCCGACGCGCTTGACGCTGGCTGCGGCGAGGCCGGCGAGGTGGGTACCGACGCGGACCGAGCCGGTGAAGGCCAGGACATCGACGCGCGGGTCTTCGGCCAGGACTTGGCCAGCTGCTGCCCCATAGCCGGTAATGACGTTGAACACGCCAGCCGGCAGCCCAGCCTCAAGCGCCAGTTCGGCGAGGCGAATGGTGGTGCCGGAGGTGAATTCGCTGGGCTTGACCACGACGGTGCAGCCGGCGCCCAACGCCCACGGCACGCGCTCGGAGACGATGATGAAGGGGAAGTTCCACGGGGTGATGATACCGACGACGCCGGCCGGTTCGCGAAGGACCAGACCGAGGCGGTTCTCGCCGATATTATTATGAGTAGCGCCTTCAAGGCCGCGCGCCATGCCGGCAGCATAGGTCCAGAGGTCGGCGCAGTAGCCGATCTCACCCTTGGCCTGATTGATTGGCTTTCCGGTTTCGAGACATTCGATGAGGCCCAGTTCATCGACATGGGCCAGAATCTTGGCAGCCACGGCATGCAGAATGGTCGACCGCTCGGCGCCGCTCATCTTTGGCCACGGGCCATTATCAAAAGCCTTTCGGGCAGCCGCGATGGCCAGATCGGCGTCGGCAGTGCTACCTGCGGGCCATTCACCGATGATCTTGCCGCGATGGCCAGGGCTTTCGCGGGTCACGGTCTCGCCGGACTGCGCATCAACCGATTTGCCGTCGATCAGCATGCGATAGGCGCGTTTACTCGCCAGCCGCGGATCACTAAGGTTCGGCGCAACAAAATTGTCCTGAAAGCGTGACTGCATGAGCGATGCGATAGCGGGCTAAGCCCACCCTCCCCGAAATATCTGGACGGCTTTGACGCGTCCTGTATGGAATTGTATGGTACCGTATGGCGCATTGATACTTCCTGTCAATGCTATCGGCGAGATGTAATATGACTCTGGATATGCAGGTGGCCGAGAGCGGCGAAAGCGCCGCTTCATCGATCGAAAAGGATCTGCGCCGCGCGATTATAGAACTGGAGCTAAAGCCCGGCGCGCGGCTCAGCGAGCAGGATATTGCGACGCGACTCGGGGTCTCGCGACAACCGGTGCGCGAGGCACTGATCAAGCTGGCCAATTCGCGACTGATTGAAATCCGTCCGCATCGCGGCACGGTGGTGGCGCGGATTTCGGCCAAGGAAATGACCGAGGCGCTGTTCGTGCGGCAATCGGTGGAAATCGCCGTGGTGGAAAAAGCGGCGCGCAATTTCGATGCCTGGCAGCGCAAGCGGATCAATTCGATCCTCGGCCAGCAGGAAGATGCGGCAAGGCGGCTCGACCATGCGGGTTTCCGCGAGCATGACGAGGCATTTCACATCGCCATTGCGACAGGCGCGGGCGTGGGCATCGCCTGGATCGCCATCGCCGACATGAAGACCCACATGGACCGGGTCTGCAACATGACGCTGCGCGACGAGGCCGACATGCTGCGCCGGATCGGGGAGCATCATGCCATCATGGCAGCGATCGATGCGCAGGATGTGGAGGCTGCACGGCAAGCGATGAGCAAGCATCTGGCCAGCATTCTTGACGACCTGCCCGAGCTCGAAACCCAGCACGCCGCACTCTTTATTTAGTCCTATAGACTTGCCGGAGCCTCTCATGACTGAATTTGCCCGCTATCCCAGCCTTGCCGGTACGCCTGTCGTTATTTCGGGAGGCGCCTCGGGCATTGGGGAGAGCCTGGTGCGCAATTTTGCGGCGCAAGACGCGAAAGTCGGGTTTGTCGATGTGCAGGCGGAACGCGGCCGGGCGCTGGCAGAGGAATTGACTGCGGCTGGGCAAAGCGCTGTCTTCACACTATGCGACATTACCGATACCGAGGCCTATCAGGTGGCCATTCAGGGTTTTGCCGGCAAGCATGGCGATGCGCTGGTGCTGGTCAACAATGCGGCGCATGACCAGAGGCATGAATGGAGCGAGGTGACGCCGGCCTATTGGGACGACCGAATGGCGGTCAATCTCAAACACGCGTTCTTTGCCATCCAGAGCGTGGCTCCGGGGATGATTGCGGCGGGGCGCGGCTCGATCATCAATACCGGCTCGATCAGCTGGATGATCATGTCGCCCAAGATTCCGGTCTATGAAACCGCCAAGGCTGCGACGCATGGGTTGACCCGCGCCATGGCGCGCGAATTGGGCAAGCATGGCATTCGGGTCAACTCGCTGGTGCCTGGCTGGGTGATGACCGAGCGGCAGCTGACCCATTGGGTGGATGACGAGGCGCAAAAGCAGATCGACGCCACGCAGGCGCTGGCCGGCCGGGTCTATCCCGATGATGTGGCGCGGATGGCGCTATTCCTCGCTGCAGAAGACAGCGCGATGATCTCGGCGCAGCAGTTCATCGTCGATGGTGGCTGGGCGCATAGCTGAGGCCGACTAGCCGCTAGCGCAGGACTTCGGGCGGCAGGTCTTCAAGGGCCGCCTGTTCGACCGATACCTGCAGCGGCAATACGCCTGAAGCCGTGATGAAGATAGTGTCCTCGACGGACTCCATGACGCGGGTGCTCACCTGTCCGGCGATCTCTTGCGATGCGCTGCGCAGCAGGATGGCGAAGCGATAGTGGTCGGAATGGGCCACCAGGTCGTCGGATCGGATCGCCTGACGCAAGGCCTTGGACAGAAGCGGCAGGATATCGCTTTCGTCACGCTCATGAGTTGAGACCAGATGGCGTGACTGCTCCTTGAGATCGACGAGCAGGAGCGCGCCAGGTCCCTGCTGCCGCTCGGCCTCGAGCATGGACATGAAGCGGTCCCATTTCAGCGTGCCGGTACGCCGGTCGAAGTCGGTCTCAGCGATCGGTTCGACGGCCGGCGCCACGTCGGCGCGCCGCTCGACCTGATCACCACGGCGATGCAGCCAGTCCAGCCAGGATTTTTCCATCATCATTTCCCCAAAGCCTGCGCAGACTGGCGAGCAGACCTCAAAGCCTACTGAGAGTATTTCAGATGTTTTGATTTAAATGCAATCCATAATCAAATAATATAGAATTCGGTAAAATTGCATGCAATAAATACACCATAACTATACCTTTCTAAGTCGGAAAATTTTATCACGATCTTGCTATCTTCATCTTCGTTGAATGGAGATATGAATGAGCGCGACTTTCGCCACTATTGTTCTTGCAAGCCTGATTGGATCGGCATCCAACACAGCCTTTACTGCGCCGCTGCTGAACATCTCCGACTTTCATTCAGAAACATCCGTAACATCGACGTCCCGCTTATCGCTGGATATTGATCTGGTACTGAAAACGCCAGTCGCTCCCGTCGCCAGCACAGCGCGGGTCCCGGTCGCGGTCACTTCGGTCGATCTGGGCGTCTTCCAGTCCGTCGCCATTTCGGCGGCAAGGCTGCCGGCCGCCGCCAAGTGGCGGGACCTGCAGCAGACCGATTACAGCGGTTTCTTCTCCGCCGATTGCGACGTGCTCGGCTTCAGCCAGTGTGACAGCCGCTTCGCCAGTGCGGTTCGCAGTGCCGCCGAACAGGCTTCGGAACTGGGCGATCGCGACATGCTCGATCTGGTCAACCGCAGCGTCAATGGCGCGATGACCTATCGCGATGACAGCAAGGTCTGGGGCATGGGTGACTATTGGGCCAACCCGGCCGAGATGGCGCGCATGGGCGCGGGCGATTGCGAAGATTATGCCATAGCCAAATACTGGACGCTGCGCAGCCTTGGCGTCGCCGACGAGCAGCTGCAGATCGTCGTGCTGCAGGATACGCGCCGGCAGTTGTTCCATGCCGTGCTGGTCGCGCATATGGAAAGCGGCAGCTATGTGCTGGACAATGTCAGCAACCGCCTGCTGACCGATGCGAACTATGGCCAGTATCAGCCGATCATGAGCTTTGCCGGCGCCGGAAATTTCATCCACGGCTTCGAAAGCGGTGCGCGCGACGTGGCGGACATGCCTGCGGACCTGAGCGCGATCGCGCCGGGCTCGGGGATCTGAAAAAGGGCCCGCTTGAAAGCGGGCCCTGGTTCTTTTTGCCAGATCGACAGGATCGATCAGATCACCTTGATGGTGAAGTCGTGGTCGTCGATCTTGATGTCGATCGTGGTGCCTGGCGTGCCGTGGCCGCTGAGGACAGCGACATCGGACCAGCTATTGCCGTTCGTATTGCCATTGGTCCTGATCTGCAGGACGGCATCGTCACCAGTGTGGTTGAGGCGAAGATGGTCACCGACCGTTGCCTGAGTAAGGCTGCTGCCATCCAGCAACGCGCTCAGGTCGATCTCGTCCTCGCCGATGGCGAAGTCGGCAATGGTGTCGCTATTGTTCTTGCCGTCTTCGGCGAAGACGAAGCTGTCCTTGCCGGCGCCGCCGACGAGGATATCATTGCCGGCCCCGCCATGGAGCCTGTCATTTCCGGCACCGCCGAGCAGCAGGTCGTTGCCTTCGCCGCCCTTGAGCGTATCGGCACCGTCGCGACCGACGAGAATGTCATGACCCTTACCGCTATCGAGGACACTGCCACCAAGCTTGGCGATCAGCAGGTTGTCCTTGTTGTCCCCCGCACTTGCGAGATCGGCGAGGCCGCCACTGGCTGGGGCATAGACGACGTGGCTGTTCGGACCCGTTACTATGGCGAGCTGCGCCTTTTCGAAGCCCGTGACGACGGCATTCCAGGCCGCACCCCTTAGGTCGAGATCATCTTCGGGACTGGACAGGAAGTTGTCCAGCTCGTTGCGATGCGCGGTGCTGACGAGAATCTCGCTCAGTTGATCGGCGGTCGTGACCAGGGTGATCTGGTCGTTGGACACGTCCTCGCGTTTTAGGCTCCACCCCTCCCACTTCCATTCGTAGCGTTCGCCGCCATCATACAGGACCCAACCGGACGGACCGTGGCTCCAAGAGGTGACGACAGTGTCGTTTTTGTTGTCCTCGTACGAGACGGTCACGTCATTGAGATTCCAGCCGGACCAGTCATGGCGCAGATCGGAGGAATGCTTGATGGCGACGACACTGGTCGCCACGCCGCCATGACCGTCATCCACGGTCACGGTCAGCCTGTCGTCAAGGCCGGCAAAGGGCCAGCCGAGGTCGGGATCGAATTCCACCCCATTGGTCGCTATGAAGGCGTTGATGTCGGCAATCTGGCCGGTCAGGGTCAGCACCCTGGTGCCATTGCCCGACACAGAGACGCCATCGGCTGACGAGCCTTCGAGCGTGCCATCCTTGAGGGACAGCCGCAGGGTTATTGGGCCGTTGACCTGCTCCTTGTCCGCAATGACTAAGCGGTTGATATAGGTCACGTTCTCCCAGCCGCCGGGGGAGGCGAAGGTGTTGGTGAAATAGCCAATCTGGCCGGGCGCGGTGATGACGGGCGCAGTATTGTCCGTCGTGCCGTTGATCGTGACCGTCACGATCTGGGGCGTGCCATCTACGCTTTTAATGGTGAATGTGTCCGTCAGTTGCTTGCCCGTATTGAGGTCATGGACCGCCGGATTGGCATTGTCGAGCGTATAGACCCACTTGCCATCCGTGCCGATGGAGAACTTGCCATAGGTGCTGCCGACATTGGACTGGGCCTGGAAGGTATTGGCCGGATTGTCGACATCGGCGGCAAACAGCTGGCCGCTGGCCGTGGTTATCGCGCTGTCTTCGGTCACCGCACCACTGCTTTTTCCGCTAATGACGGCGGCGTCATTGGTGCCGGTGATGGTTATGGTCACCTCCTGGCTATCGGACGCACCCAGTTCGTCGGTGACCTTGATCGTATAGGTCAAGACCAGCTCGGCACCTTTCGGCAGGAAGTCGAAGGCCTGTTTGCCGGGGTCGAATTTCCAGCCGAGGTTGTGATGGCCCTCGTCGGCATCGGTGAGCGTCGTCTTCGTCAGGGAGAAGAATGTCTCTGCTCCGACCACCGAATAGCCGGCATTGCTGGCGGTAGTGAGGGTGACCTCTGCCCGAACCTTGCTCGTGCTGTCGATATCCAGGACCGTCAGAGTGCCATTGGACACCAGACCGGCATCGGTTTCGATCAGTGTAGCGGAGGCGTCGGTGCTCTTCTCCGCGTAGATTTCGGGTGCGTCATTAGCCCCTGTGATGACGACCTGATAGAGCCCTGTGCGGATATCGCCATCCTGGTCCTGGACCGAGAAAGGAATGGTCAGCGTCGCCATCTCGCTCTGGGCAAGCTTATTGGTGTCGGCGACGGGAGTGATGGTGAGCTTTCCCGTCGCCTGATCGTAGCTGATGGTCGGCTTGCCCAAGCTGATGCCAGACGGGCCGGCAAGAATGGCTGCACCGCTATCGAAGGTCACCGAGCCCGCGCCATCGGCACCAAACTGGAACTGGGCGCCATCCTTGAGGTCGAATGTGTCGGCCGCGTCGTCGCCCATCTGGCCAGTCAGAACGGGCAGATCGACGGCACCAGCCAGCGTCAGCGCGATATTGGCCAGATAGGTACCGGTATTGTCGGGAGAACCGACTTCCTTGAAGCTGAGCGTGCCGTTGCCAAGATCATCGGGCGCCAGACCCGTCAAAGTGACGAGGGTCATCTTGTTGGTGATGACCAGGCCGGTGCCAATCTTGACCCCGTTCCAATAAACTTCCAGCCCTGCGGAAGCAGGATTGGGCGAACCGACCTCGAAACTGATACTATAGGTCTTGGACCGATCGAGGCCAGACAGTGACTGCGAGATTTCGACATTCCCGGGTGAAGCGGCGAGGTCGACCATGCTGCCACCGGTCGAGGTGGACATGCCAAGATAGCCGTTGCCGGGCGCCTCGAGCTTGACGGATTCATGGCCCGGCGTCGTGCCCTTCACCGTCCAGCCCATCGGCCCGGTAAAGTCATGGCCATAGCCTGTCGTCGAAAGCCCGCCCTGTGAAAAATCGCCATTGGTCAGCAGATTGTAGTCTGCCGGCTGCTGGATGATGGTCGGGGCGTCGTCCTTGATGTTGATGATAAAAGAGGTATCGGCATAGTCACCGTCGGCATCGAAAATGCGCGCACCCAGCTTGAGGGCGAGATTGTCACTGCCGGTGGCGTGATCGACATTCTGGAACAGGGTCGCGGCAAAGCTGGCCGGCTTGTAGACGCCGATGATGAAGACCGGCTCGGAGCTTGACGCTCCCGGCTTGAAGGCAACGATCTCCTGGCCGCCGAAACCATTGTCGCGAAGCTCATAGTCGAGCGCGACCGCGTCCGAGGTCAGGCCCAGGGCCTGCAATTCGGTCACGGCCGACGCCGCAAACTCGACATGGGTCGCGCCCTTGTCGGCGCCGATGTCGACGCGCAGATCGCCGAAGGTCGAGCTGACCAGAGGCTGCCCGGTTTCCGTCAGCGTACCGATATCGGCAGCCCCGGTCACGACTGGCGCATCGTCCTTGATGTCGACCTGCAGCCAGCCTGCGTTGAACGGGGTCGAGTCGCCATCCTGGTCGGTGACAGTG
>NZ_CAUQDV010000003.1 GCF_963517015.1 uncultured Devosia sp. | reverse complement strand
AGCTCAGCTGGCCGTTCGCGGCTTCCGAGGTGAAAACGCCGTTGACCAGATCTTCCTGGACGCTGTTGCCGGTGCCCGATGCCGTTGGGGCATCGTCCTTGATGTCGATCTGCAGCCAGCCTGCGTTGAACGGGGTCGAGTCGCCATCCTGGTCGGTGACAGTGAAGTCGAACACCAGACGCAGCTTGTCGGCATCGTCGGTTTCGCCCTTGTCGGGGTGATCGACCGGAGCGAGCAGCTTGAACACATACTTGCCATCCGGCTGCACGGTCAGCGTATAGACTGGCTTGTCGCCAGCCATGCCGGTGACGGTGATGACACCATCGTCCGACTTGCTGCTGGTCGAGGTTACAGCAACGCCATTGGACTTGAGGCTGGGAGACCCCCCAGGCGCATCCATATCCAGCACGGCGCGCAGGCTGACAGCCGAGACCACACCCTTGTCGGCGCCGGGATCAAAGCTCAGCTGGCCGTTCGCGGCTTCCGAGGTGAAAACGCCGTTGACCAGATCTTCGGTAACAGTCTTGGTGCCCGAGCCCCAGGCCGTGGGAATATCATCGTCGATGGAGACAGCGAAGGAGCCAGACGCGGTGTCACCATCGGCGTCGCGGACCGTGAAGCCGAAGCGCAGGTCGATATTGTCTTCGGTGGCGAGCGGCGTGGCCGCAGCGCGCACCAGCGGCGAAAATGGGTCATTCTCGCCACCTTCGACGGGCTTGGGCGAGCTTGCATTGCCGTGGTCGAGCTGGGCCAGCAGCTGGAACTTGTAACTGCCAGTGCCATCGTCGGAGAGCGAGATGCGGAAGACGTCGGACTTGCCTTCGCCCTCGCCGACCGTGGCGGTGATGATCGTGCCACCGGGGGAAAGGCTGAAATCGAGCGGCTGCTTGCCGGAAGTCAGGTAACCGAAGGTTTCGACGAAGGTGTCGAAATCGGCCTGCGAGAAGAAGACGGCGCGGCCGGTCGCATCCTGGACGAAGCTGCCATCGGCATTGAGGCTGTCGGGAGCATCGCGATTGTCTGCGCCCCAGCGGATGTCGAGATTGCCGACATAGACCGTCTCATCGCGACCCTCGCCGTCATTGCCACCGATATCGTCTCCAGCGGCCTCGTCGCCGACGCCGGCAGGAAGGCCGTCCTCGTCGACAATGCCGTTGACCGGCGTGCCGATTTCGGGGCTGTCGTCTTCTAGCGTAACGGTGACCGTAGCCGTAGCCGTGCCGCCGCGACCGTCATTGGCCGTGACGGTGAGACCCAGATTGACCACATCCTCGCCAGCCAGCGGATGATCGACCGGCTGCAAAAGGGTGACGGTGACCGTCCCCGAGGGGCCGCCGACCGAAATCTCGAAGACTGTGACGTCGCCGGCCCGGCCCGTCAGCGTGTCGGTGTCCACGCCTTCCCAGGTTATGGCAATGCCGTTGACGGTGAAGGGCGCGCTGGGCTGGCCAAAGGTGAAGGTCAGCGGGTCGTTATTGGGATCGAAAGCACCCAAGTCGATGGTGAAGGTCGCGGCATTGGAAAAGTCGGCGCCTTGGGGTTTGGTATCGGCAAGCCCCCCCGGCAGGCCTTCCTCGGACAGGCTGAAGCCGAAAGTGCCCTGGCCGAAAGGTCCGGTGCCGAAGATCGGCGCGTCATTGCCGGCGTCGAGCAGTTCGATCGCCTGATCGTCAAAGGCAAGTTCGGTCGGCGGCAGGAGATCCCCAATGTCGAAGGCATCGCCGATGCCACCGACGGGGAGTTCGAAATTGCCGCCCGAGCCGCGCGCATTGCCGGCTTCGGGGCCAGCCGCGGTTTCGATGCCACTGGCTTCGAACAGAGTGGCCACGGCCTGGGGCGGGATTTCAATCGAACCCATGAAGATGGTCAGGCCCTGAATGGCGCCTTCGGGGACGACGATGACGGAGCCGTCCGCCTGGACGAATTCGAGGTCGGTGCCGTTGACGCGGAGCTGGTCGATACTGGCGGTGGCCGGCAGGCGCAGGATGCTGCCCTCTTCGACCAGGACCACCTGACGGGGTGGCTCGACTTCCGCGGCGGGCGCCGCTGCCGGAATATCGGCCTGCGCCACGAGCGTGACACGGGAACCAAGCTCACCAGCCTCGACAGAGACCAGATCTTCGCCGCGAACGTTTTCTACCATGAAAATCCCCCAGACCACGCATAGTGGTTAATTGGAGGTGAACATATATTAGCGCGGAAATACCCACAATTGAGCCAACAGAGCAAAGACATATTTGGATATGTCTTTTCTGTAGTTATTCACTTAACCTTAATTGGCACCACATATCCAGATATGCCATTCGCCGGCCTAGCTGATAATAAAGCCGATCAGGACATTTGCCGGCGCAGGCGGGGGAATGATGATACGCGCATGGGTACGCCGCTCGTGATTGTCGACCTGGATCGATAGGCCGCATTCGATGGCGGTGCCAGTCTCGACCTCGGCAAACAGCGTTTCGGCCGGGCGGTCGAGTTTGAGCTGGGCCTTTTCCACCGGCCCGGATTTGGCGAGCACGGTGCGGATGTAGCGGACGAATTCGTCGTTGACGCGAACCAGGTGCTTGTTGCGATCGAGCGCGAAGCTGGGCACTGGCGCCATCTGCATCAGCTTGACTACTGCCATGGGTGCGGCGAGGGGCGCAAGGCGCTCGGCATCGTCGAGCAGGCGCTTGACCACGACACTGCGCAGAGTGCTGGAGAGGTTTGAGCCGTGAGGCCGGGACTGCCCCAGCATTTCACGGACCATGTCGGGCGTCTTGCGGTTCTGCCGGTGCGCCATATGCGCGATGGCGTCCCAGAAAACGGATTCAAGACGCAGGGCCTGCCGGCCATCGGGCATGGAAATGGTGCGAAAGATCGGCGTCGCCCATCCGTGCCCACCCCTGTCCGGAGGCGCGCCTGCCTCCCCAATCAGCAGATCAGGATCAACGCTCAATGAGCGCCTCCTGCTGCACCTTGTTGATGGGCTTGAGCAGATATTGCAGGATGGAATGCTTGCCGGTGATGATGTCGACCGTCGTCACCATGCCGGGCAGGATGGCCAGTTCCTGGCTGCGATAGTGCAACGTGGTCTTTTCGGCGCGCACCGTCACCAGATAGTAAGTTTCGCGGGTCTGCTCGTCGACAATGGAATTGGCCGAGACATTGTCGACGACGCCCTCGATCCCGCCATAGACCGAGAAGTCATAGGCGGTGAACTTGATGCGAGCGAGCTGGCCAGGAATGACAAAGGCCACGTCAGAGGGCTTCAACCGCGCTTCAACCAGTAGGAAATCGGACTTCGGCACGATATCGAGCACGCGGGACCCAGCGTTGACGACAGCACCAATGGTGGTGACATCAATGCTGTTGACCACGCCGTCGACCGGCGAGCGCAATTCGGTGCGGGTGACACGGTCGGTCGCGCCTCGCAATTGCTGGGTAGCCGAGGCCAGTTCGGCGCGGCGCTGAGTCAACTCGGCCAAGGATTCCTGACGGAACTGCTGTTCGGCCTGCTGCATCTGCAATTCGGCCTCGCGCAGGGCTGCGCTCAAACGCGCGGTGCTTTCCTCGGTGCCGGCGATCTGGCCAGACAGATCAGCCACCTCGCCTTGCAGCGCCAGAAGATCAGTCTGGGCGGCGAGCCCGCGCTCCGCCATGGGCGCGATCAGGTCTAACCGCTGCTGGGCCACGTCGAGATTGCTCTGCAGGCGCGCCCGATTGGCGGCGACTTCATTGAGCTCGCGTTGGCGCTGTTCGACCCGCTGTGCCAGCACATCCTTGCTGCTGGTGAGGCTCGACAGACGAGATTTCAGCAGATCGATTTCGGCAGCGCACACTTCTGGCGCTTGGGCAGAGACGAGATCGGCGCAGAGGTAATCGACCTCGGTCAGGCCGGAACTCTCGATGCGCAGACGCTCGACCTGGGCCTGCAGCGCCAGGACGCGCGCCTCTACTTCACCGGCCGACGAGGCCGTCGTTGTGTCGTCGAGACGGATCAGCAGTTGGCCGGCAGTCACCTGTTCGCCCGAGCGCACCAGGATATCGGTGACGACACCGGCCTCGGCACTCTGCACGATCTGGATCTTGCCGGAAGGAATAACCTTGCCCTCGGCGCGGCTGATCTGGTCGACCTCAGCCCAATTGGCCCACAGGAGGAAGGCGAGGAGCGTACCAACCACGAAAATGATGATCAGGCTCCACGAGCGCGGCGGCTTGTCCAGCGCCAGCTGGTAGTGCCCTGGCTTTTGTCCGGGTCGATGAAAGTTCATGCGCCTTCCCCCCGCGCCCGGAGCTGCGCCAGCACTTCATCCTTGGGACCATCGGCAACAAGACGGCCGTTGTCGATCACCATAAGTCGCGTCACGAGTGACAGCAGGCTATAGCGATGGGTGGCGATGAGCACAGTCTGGTCGGGCATCAGGCTGGCTTCGAGATGCCTGATCAGCTGCCGTTCGGTGGCGAGATCCATCGAACTCGACGGCTCGTCGAGGAACATGATCTTGGGCTCGACCAGCATGGCGCGCGCCAGGGCAATGGTCTGACGCTGGCCACCCGAGAGCAACACGCCGCGCTCGCCCACCGGCATGTCGTAGCCCTGGGGGTGGCGCGACACGAATTCCTCGACGCCAGCCTTGCGCGCGGCGGCCAGAACGCGGGCCTCGCTTGCGGTGGGATCGCTCATCATGATGTTGTCGCGCACGGTGCCGTTGAAGATTTCAGGGTCTTGCACCACGAGGCCGACGGCGCGGCGCAGGTCATCGGGGTGATATTGGTCGATGTCGATACCGTCGATCGAGACTTCACCCTCGCTTGCGCGATGGAAGTTGACCAGCAGCCGGCCGATCGTGGTCTTGCCCGAGCCAATACGACCGATGATGCCGATCTTCTCACCGGGCTTGATCGAGAAGGAAATGCCGTCAAGCACGAAGACCTTACTGCCCGGATAGGCAAAGCGCACCTTATTGAGGGTGACCCGCCCGGACTGCACCACGCGCTGTACCACGGCCTGCCCGCTGGGGCGTTCGTCGGGGAGCTTCATGATGGAATCGACGGTCTGATAGGCTTCCATCGCGGTGCGGGCCCGCAGCAGCGTGCTGGCAATCATGCCGATGGGGGCGATCAGCCGGTTGGACAGCATCATGGCGGCAATGATGGCGCCGGTGGTCACGTCGCCCGAGGTGAAGGCATAGGAGCCGCCGACAATGATGCCAACGAGCGAAAGTTGCGACAGCGCAGCGGTGGTATTGGTGGCAATCGACTGCAGCATGCGCAACTGGTCCTGCGTATGCGACGAGGCCAGCACGGCCGCCTCCCAGCGGCGCAGCAATTGCCCTTCGGCGCGGGAGGCCTTCACCGTCTGGGCGCCGGTGAGTGCCTCGACCAGAACTGCATTGCGCGCCGAGGACTCCGCCAGAGCGGACTTGACGGCGCGGCCGGACAGGATGCCGACCACCAGGGTCATGCCCAGGGCGATGACGCCGGCAATCAGCGGGTAGACCACCAGCCAGCCGACTAGAATGGCGATGATATAGGCAAAGATGCCCAGGAATAGCGCGTCGACGAACATGACCAACGTACTGGCCGCCACAAACTCACGCAGAACCTCATACTGGCCGATACGGCTGACGAAGGCACCAGTCGAGTTGGGGCGGTTGGCCATGGGTGTGTTGAGCACACGGTCAAACAGGGCCGAGGACAGGCGGAAATCGATGGCCCTGCCAACGAACTCTATTACGCCCGCGCGAGCCAGTTTCAGCAGCAGGTCGAAGACCGCTACCAGCGCGATGCCTATGGCCAGAACCCAGAGCGTGGTCTGCGCCGAATTGGGCAGCACGCGGTCATAGACATTCATCGTGAACAGCGGAAAGGCGATGGCAAAGACGTTGATGAAGGCGGCGGCGAGCAGGACATACAGCACACTGACGGTGTGCCCCTGAACCGCCGACCAGAACCAGTGGCCGGTGCGGGCAAAGCGATGGCCCGATTGGTCCTGCACACTTTCGAAATTGGGCGAAACCAGCAGCAGGCTTGCCGTTTTACGCGCATCGAGCTGCCTGGCATCCAAATTCACTTCGGAGCCGAGCAGCGGGTCATAGGCGCGGTAGATGCGCTTGCCGACCCGGCCGAGGATCACCAGCGGCGCCCGGTCGCCCGGCAGGAGCATGGCTGGGAAATCATAGTCCTTGAGCCGGGAAACCGCTTCCTGCACGGGGCGAGCCGTGACGCCAATGCGGCCCAGCGCGGCCTGAACGAGCCCCACATCCATGACGCCATCCTGCAGCGGCAGGCCGGCGGTCAGCGTGGCCGCGGAGTCTGACTTACGCCAGGAGCGCGCGAGGAAACGGATGCAATCGAGGACCGGGTCCCGCTGCTCGACAGGACTGTCCATTGTGGAACTCATGGCGGCCATGATCAGACCACCGCCCAATCATTGCACATGAGCTTTATTTCCTCACAGGTCACTCAACTTGCGCCAGTAAAGCATAGGCACAGCCCTGGACGAAGAATTGGAGCCAAACTTAGTTACTATTGCCCGGCAGGGTCAGCGGCGTCAGCTTGCGCGGCTCTGAATCTTCCCAAGATGGAATATCGAGCGCCGAGCGCGTGCCCGCATTGGCACTCTGATGCGGCCTGGCACCCATGAAGCCAAGCAGGTCGCCGCCTGAGGCCAGGACGCGATATTCGGCGAACATGACGCTATAGCGGGCAGTCTCGCGCAGGATCTGCACGTTGAAGCGGGTGTTCTGCGCATCGAGCACGTCGAGCAGCGAGCGGTCGCCGATATTGAACTGGTCGCGATAGGAGGTGACCAGTTCCGCCGAGGAATTGAGCTGCTGTTCGTAAACGCGGGCCAGTTCGCCCTGGCTGGCAAGACGCAGCCAGGATTCACGGACCGCCTGTTCGACTTCGCGCACGGTCATGTCGAAGGCCAACTTGGCTTCGCTTTCGCGGCGCAGCTCTTCCTGGACCTGATTTTCGCGGATGCCGCCGTCGAAGATGTTCCAGCGCATCGAGAGGCCGACGCGACCGTCGCTATTCCAGCCATCAGTACCGGAGATGTCGTAACCGGTGGCCACGCGGCCTTCGAGCGACAGCTTGGGCAGCAAAGTGGACTGGGCCTGATCGACCAGGGCCGCGGCCGCATCGATATCGGCGCCGGCCGAAAGGCTGCGCGGATTGTTGATCACGGCATTGGCGATGGCCAGTTCGAGCGAACCGGGAATGGCCGAGGATGCACGGGCGGGCGCACTGACCGGACCGGGCATGGTGCCGACAAAGGTCTTGAATTCGATCTGGGCGGCGGCCAGTTCGACACCGGCCTCGGTCAGGCGAGCGCGCGCCGCGGCAAGGCGTTCGATGGACTGGAAGCGATCGGCTTCGGTCAGCTGGCCACTATCGATCGAGCTCGCGACATCATTGACGATGCCTTCGTGGAAAGCGACGTTCTGGCGGGTCAGCTCGACGATCTGCTGCTGTAGCAGGACCTGATAATAGACACGGACGATCTGCAGGGCGATGAATTCGCTGCGCTCAAGCACACGGTAGGAAGCACTGTCAACGCGAGAGGACTGGCGCGCTACTTCGGCGTCGCGGAAACCACCATCAAACAGGTCCCAGGTGGCGGAAAGGCCGACCTGCGAAGGATAAAGCGCATCGTCATCGATGCCCTGAGCGCGGCGCGATGGGGTTTCCACCAATTGCACGGCTGTCGAGGCCTCCAGATCGACGCGCGGCGCGTAAAGCCCCTGGGCTTGGCGCAGTTCAAAACCGGTGGCATCATGGTTGGCGATAGCCTGGCCGATTTCGGGATTGCTTTCGAGCGCGATCTGCACGGCCTCGTTCAGACTCATGGAATGAGCGGCGACAGGCGCCAAGAGTGCTACGCCCGACAGAAGAGCGGCCCTGAGGAATGAGGTCTTTTTCATTGTTGTTTCCTGCACGCGCCCGCCTCAGCGGAACGACACATAACGCTGGTGGAAGCAGTCACACTTTTCGACGGACTCGGTATCCACATGGCCACCCTTGAGGTAGCCGGCTGCGGCCTCGCAGGCCCAGCGTGTTTCCATGGCCCAGATATAGGCAGAACGATTGGAGGCCAGCACCGAAGGATCGCTCATCCCGGCCTTGGCACTTTCGTAATTGGTCCAGACAGTCTGCTTGATGGTCTCGACCGGCTGCGAAGCCAGAACGGAATCGCTATAGCTGATGCAAATGCCGGTGTGATACTTTCCCGCCAGGTCGGCTGCGGTTGCAGCACCGGCCGCAAACAGAGCGCCGCCCGCCACAACGAGGCGCAGCACATACATCAATTTCATCTGGATATCCCCCAAGCGCGCTACATCTACGCCGCGCCTCCATGCCGCGCAAGTTACTCTACAGCCTAATACTTGTTTATTCGTTGAGCTGTGCAAAAGCGACACAGGAACAATGTACTGGAACAGATTTCGCCGATCTTGATTGCAAGCCAACAAGCAAAGGCAGAGTCGCTAGAAAGCGAACAAAATCTCCAAGCGCACCAGCGAATAAAATCATCTTCCAGCAAATATCGGATGACGCCTGATGCTGCCCGTGAACAGTTTTGCTTATGGCAATTGAGTCCCATCGGATTGTTCCGGTAGATTTTCTAAACCTGGCAAGTCTGACAGAGGAATCGACTTGTCAGCCGATGAACTATTGCCAGAACGCCCCTGCCCCATCCAGCTTAGGGCGCGACGATCAGGTCTCTATCCTGCTGTCGCGAATGAATTCCCATATGTCGCGGTTAACCGATGTGACCTGCGTGATTGCATTTCTGATCCGCCCGATCTCGCCATCGTCGAGCACTTCGACCTTGCCGTAGCGCAAATCGTCGCCGAATTCATTGATTCTCATGAGTTGAGTCGAACCAAACTCACCATTGGCATCGAATGAATAGATACAATGGTTATATTTGTTCCTGACCTTTGCTTCCTGCTTCAACCTTTCGGTGAGACCCAGAACGCGCCGCCGCGTGTCTTCGGAGATGGCACCGAGCTTGGACAGACGCTCGAGCAGATCAATCCTTGCCCGCGTCGTATTGAGCGTCAGAAAGATGACGATCGCCGCTTCCTTGTTGGTGCCGGCAAGATGGGCAATCAGGTAGATGAACAGGGATTCCGTATTGGTCCAAGTGTAGTTGAGCTGCCCCACCAGTTGCAGCACCTGATCCATGCGGGTCATGGCTGACGCGCCTGTGAGATCACCTGACGTGAACCGCCGTCCTTACGTCGCAGGAACGCTGCTGCAGCCTGTGTGCGATTGGAAACGCCGAGCTTGGCGATAACCTTATGTACATGCGCCTTGACCGTGTGTTCGGATAGCGCCATGCGATCAGCAATCAGCTTGTTCTGAAAGCCTTCCGATACGTATTGCAGTATCTGCTCTTCACGCGTCGTTAACGTGCTGACATCGATTTCCACCGAAGCAGTTGGCGCGGAGGCGATCGCAGTTGCCGAAGCCAGGACTGCAGCCTCTTGGGGAATGCCCGTGGGCGCGACGCGCCGCGCCATTTCGTTAGGATTGTAGCTCCCGCCGGCCAGCAACAGAGATACGACAGCCATCAGCACATCAAGCGGCAGGGAAAGGGGCAAGACGCCCTCGACCTCGTTCAGTGGCGAAAATTCAGTTACATCAAAGCCCTCGTCGACCAGAAGACCGATCGGGACTCCCGGAACGCGTATGCGAACCTGATCGATCAGGCCGGCCAGCTCCTCGCCATCGGACGCACGGGCACTGATCAGGACCAAGCCAAGTGCCGTCGACAGGTTCGCCAAGCGCGCGCGCCCATCGGCCAGTACTACGTCATGGCTACGAAAATACTGACGGAACGCATCGGCTAAGGATTGGTAAACCGACTGACGGGAGGCCAAAAGCAGAATAGACCGCGGCTCAACCTCCGCCGCATCGGAAGAAAAACCTTTAATATCCGAATGCATCGTCGCCCCACCCTCGCCCTCTTATCGTTGTGTTAATGTAGTATTAACATATTGATCATGACTCAAGAGTGACTTTGATCACTTTGCATATTCATAGTGAATTTCGTCACGGAAATATTCCTAAGTAGATCACTCGATCATTATTCTTTCTCCGGAAACATCTCCCAGACCATCGCTAAAGTCCAATACTTAAAGACGAATCTTCCTGGCGCCGTAAAATTGATTGGGTGACAAGCTGCTTTGCAACCTGATCGAACGTTCCTGACCGAATTGGCCGCTATCCATCATTGCATGTCGCGAACAGGATGGGCTTGCTTGGAGGAGTACATTCTTCGGGCGGCTTCAGAGATTTAGCATTTCTGAAGTTGGGAGCGGAGGAGCCCAAGGTCTCGTTAAAAATGAAGAGAGACCCGGCCCCGCCCGCATCTTCAACAGGAGAGCGAAATGGCGAATACCGAAAACTACGCATTTTTCGATGACTTGAACGCGACCAACACAGCTGATTCGAACAACAACAACTCAGTCAATGACTCTGGTAACCTCGGCGTCGCGGTCAATGAGTCGTTCAAGGACCAGAGCAATAGCTCGATCAATAGCTCGCAGGTGGGGAATACGTCCAACTCGTCTGCGGACTCGAACGACGACAACTCGTCCAATGACAACAATTCATCCAACGACAACAATTCGTCGAACGGCTCTGACAATATCAACGTCGCGCTCAACGAAGCTTTCAAGGATCAGAGCAACAACTCTGTGAACGGTTCGCAGATCGGTGACAATGACAGTTCGGACAACACCGACAACTCGAATTCGAACAATCTCGACGTAACCTTCAGCGATGCCTTCAAGGATCAGAGCGATAGCTCGATCAACGGCTCCCAGGTTGGAAACACGTCCAACTCGTCCACGGATTCGAACGACAACAACTCGTCGAACGGCTCGGACAACACCAATGTCGCCTTCACTGACCAGAGCAATAATTCGGTGAATGGCTCCCAGCTGGGCAATAACGACAGCTCTCAGTCCGGCAATATCGACACTTCTCAGTCAGGCAATCTGGATATTGCTGTCGGCATCAGCGACTCGCTGAATGATCAGAGCAATCACTCGGTGAATGGCTCCCAGCTGGGCAACACGGATACCTCGCAGTCCGGAAATACCGACACCTCGCAGTCGGGAAACACCACCAATTCCCACAATAATAACTCGATCAATACCAACACGGCGACAAGCGACAGTTCGGTTCACGACTCGAACAAGAATTATGGCTTGGCCGGCGAGATGCAGAACGCGTTCAACAACCAGTCCTCCACGGACTCGCATGACAACAACGCGCAGACCACCACGATCAACGATGCGTTCAAGTTTGATGCGTCGACGGACAATGACGTGATCGACTCCTATAACCAGGACAACGACACGACCAATACGAATACAAATACGAATACAAATACGAACACCAACACCAACACGACGACCAACACTTCGGTCGCAGAATCCAACAATGACAGCTCGAATTCCCATAACGGCAATTCGAACGACACCACCACCAACACAACCGTCGGCGTGAACATCTCAGATTCGATGAACGACACGACGGGCTCGTTCAACGCTGACAATGATTTCGCCGATATCGACATCGGCGGCAGCAGCCACTTCGACAACATCTTCGCCAGCAGCGGCGCCATCGAGTTCAACCCTGGTGACGATGTTGGTTTCGATGCCTTCGGCAGCATCAATGGTGCCATTGGTCAGGCTTTCGCCGTGAACCAGGTCGCTGACATCGTCGATAACGACGGCATCAGCAACTTCTCGAACAACTATGGCAATGCTCAGGTCAACGGCGGTGCTTCGTCGGGTAGCGGTATCTTCGCCGCTGTCGGTGACTCTGACGGTAGTACCGACAGTGTCGGCAGCCATGTCGATGCTAGCGTTCATGGTGGCGCCAATAACGCCTTCAACATGGAAGTGGTGCTTGGCGCCAACCTCCAGCAGAACGCCTCCAACATCAACGTCGATAGCGCTCACAACAACAGCTACGGCGACGACGACGCGTAAGCCGTCATCCCGCGAACTCGATCTGCGCACCACCGTGCGCAGATTACCCAACTCTGCCTGATTTCAGAGCCGAAAGGCCGCAGGGAGGCCCCAGGTGTTTTTCCCCTACGACACGACCAACGAGATCATCGCCCATTTCATCGGCTACTTCGAGCTGTCCGTCGAAGACATGAGATTTCGGCTGGACTATCAGGAATTCGCTTATCGCCAGTCTGCGGACGCCCTGCCCGAAGACCATGTCCTCGAAATCCCCGAACTCGCGCAGCGCTACAGCCTAGCGGATTTCAATCCCGATGCCGTCTACGTCGCCCCCGAATGGGCCATCAACGGCAATGACCACTTCCGTGTTCCTACAGTGGAGTTGGCAGGCGTCGCATCGCTCCCCAACGCTTTACACCGTGAATCAGGCTGGCAGGAAACGCCCGATCAGGGGCGCTTCCACAGTTTCGCGCCGCAGGAGAGCACGGACCTGCTCTCGGCGATCACGTTTGTGAACCAGACCATCACCCTCGAAGACAATGACGTCATCATTCTGGGTGAATTCTCGGGCAGCGTGGTCTTCGTCTCGGGCTCAGCTGAGGCAATCCTCAATTTCCAGGCGCAGGCGCATGGCCTCATCGGCGCGCTGATCGTCAGTCTTGATCTCGACGACAATACCAGCATTGCCGATTTCATCGTGAACACGGCCGCGCGTGTCGACCAGTTGGCCGATGGGCCAGGGCTGGAAGACGCCAGCGTCATCGTCACGCCGGCAGGTACCTATGTGAATGGCGAGCCGAGTGACGAAGCGCCAGACCTGATCGAGCATCTGCCAGTCAAGCTGGCAGAATTTCTCGAACCTCCAGAAGACATCACGGAAGACGAGGTGGTTTCCTGCCCTGGGACTGTCGATCACACAGCGCCTTCGCTGACCCTCAATGCCGGGGGCAATCTACTGATGAACGACGCCGTGGTCGTCAATGGCGGGCTCAACACCTCCATCATGGCCGTACAGGGCAACTATCATCAGCTCGACGCGATCATCCAGATCAATGCCTATAGCGACCACGACACGATCCTGGGGGCACCGGGGGGCGGTCTCGGCATGCCGAGCGCACAAACACTGGCCTACAACATCGCCAGCTTCGAGACGGACTCGCGAGACAGCCTAGGCAAGGCAGCAGAGGTCAATCCTGGCGTCATGCCGCTGAGCTGGAATGTCACTGTGGTGTCCGGCGACCTGATCTTTGTGGAATGGATGAAGCAGTTCACCTTCCAGTCCGATCAGGACCTGCATGTATTGAGCGCCACCGGTGGCACGACGACGGTGACGACGGGCGAAAACATCGGGCTTAACTTCAGCAGCTTTGTCGACCTGGGCAAATATTTCGACCTGGTGATCGTCGGCGGCAATCTCTACGACGCCAACATCATCGTCCAGACCAATATCCTCTACGACAACGACACGATCCAGTACCTGGGCGACAGCCACGCCAGTGCAGGCTATTTGTCGACCGGTGGAAACCTGCTCTGGAACGAGGCCAGCATTCTCAATGTCGGCCCGGGCGAAGTCACTTCGGGCATGCCCGATCACTTCAGCGAGGCAGCATCCACCCTGTCTTCTGGTGGCCGAGACATGCCGAAGGGCTTTGGCGATGACGGTCTTTTCGAAGGCCTCAACATGCTGCGCGTGCTCTATGTGGCGGGAGACATTTATGACCTGCGCTACCTGCAGCAGACCAATGTTCTGGGCGACGCCGATTTTGTCGCCCTGCAACAAGCCAAGCTGATCGGCGACAATCCCGGCACGAACTGGGACATCAATACCGGCGCCAATGCGCTGGTGAACAAGGCGCAGATCATCGACCACGACGGCATAGGGGACACGGCCTATGTCGGGGGCGAGCATTACTCGGACTCGATCCTGATCCAGGCCAATATTCTTTCAGCCGACAATGGCGGACAGACTGGCGACGCGCTGGTCAACGAAGTCATCGCCTTTCTCGACCACGACGTTCCCGACGTGCTGGCCGACGACGGCCCTTACTCATCCTCGTCCATTTCCCATGACGGCCCACCGGCCGACATCATGCAGTCTGTCCTGGCCTAGAGTTGATCCATGAAACACGAAAAACTCGAAGGCACCTGGAACAGTCAAGTCCTGCGCAGCATGGCCGTTGGTGATCCGTCGCGGGCTGCCAAAATCGACAAGCTGCTGTTCCAGATCACCAGCGCCGGCGCCGAACTCGATGCGCTGATCGACGAACAGGAAGCCATGCTGGAGCGCGAGACGACGGGTTCGGCGATTGCCGCGGTGTCAGAACCGGGCAAGCCATTGCTGCTCAACCCGTCGGCGACAGAAAGTGTCGTCGCTCCCCCTACAAAAACCACGCGCGATGGGCCGCTGCCGGCCGCACCGAGCCTATTACAGCCGGCCGCAAGCCAAACGGAACCCGAGCCACAAGAAGTCGTCCAGCATGCTGGTGCGACAAAGGAGGAGGCGGACGCGGCCATAGCTTCGCTGGCGACCATGCCGCCAAAGGGCGTGGCTGCTGTGCCATCCAAGACTGTTGAAGCCGTCGCAAAGCCAGTTGCAGTCACCCCGCAGGCTGCGCCTGCCGCCAAGCCGGCTAGTGAAATCCTGCCACCCGAGGCCAAGGTTGCATCACCGAGCCAGATCGAAAAGCCTGCTGCGCCTCAAGACTCCAAGGTGAGCGAGCCCGCGCAAGCCAAGGCGCCGCAGCCCAAAAGCGCACCACCGATCATCGAAGCCGATCGCGGCCCGCTCAAGTCACCACAGGCCAAGTCAGCGCAAGGCAAGGCCACGCCCGTGCTCAAGCCGGCCAATGACGACAAGAAATTCCACAAGCGGACGGCGACACCAACCTTCACCGAAAGCCTGCAAAACGGCATCCGGGTCGTGCGAACAAACCTGGCTATCGTCATGGCGTTCACCATTTTTATCAATGTGTTGGTGCTGGCGATCCCGATCTATTTGTTCCAGATCTCGGACCGCGTGCTGACCAGCCGCTCGCTCGACACGCTGATCATGCTTACTGCCGTTATCGTCGGCGCGGTGATCATGCAGGTGGTGCTCGACGCCGTCCGCCGCTTCATCCTGATGCGCACCGCCGTCGAAGTGGCGGTGCAGCTCGGCTCGCCCATTCTCAGCGCCGCCGCCCGTGCCTCGCTGCATGGCAATGGCCGCGATTACCAGGTGCTGGGCGACCTGCAGCAGGTGCGCGCCTTCATCACCTCGGGCACGTTGCTGGCCTTTTTCGACGCGCCCATGGCCCCGCTCTTCGTGCTGGCCGTGTTCCTGATCCATCCGGAACTGGGCTTTATCGTCATCGGTTCGGCCGTGCTGCTGCTGATCGTCGCCATCATCAACCAGCGCGTCACCGCCAAGCCGTTTGCCGATGCCAATGGCTTCCTGAGCCGGGCGACGTTGCATCTGGACTCGATGTCGCGCAATTCGCAGATCATCAACGCGTTGGCGATGATCCCGGAAGCGGTTCGGATATGGGGCCGTGATACGGCCGCTTCGCTCACCGCCCACGTCGATGCGCAGGACCGCAACATCATCATGGCCAGCGTTTCCAAGGGCATCCGCCTGTTGACCCAGGTCTGTATGCTGGGTTGGGGTGCAACGCTGGCGATTGAGGGTCACATCACCGGCGGCATGGTGATCGCCGGCTCGATCGTGGCCAGCCGCGCGCTCACGCCGATTGAAGGCGCTATCGAAGGCTGGAACGGGTTTACCCAGTTCCGCAGTTCTATTGCCCGCATCCGTGGGTTGCTACAGTCTTCGCCCTTCAATTTCGAACGGTTGATCTTGCCCAATCCCAAAGGGCGGCTGGATGTCGAGCGCCTGCTGTTCGTGCCGCCACCGAACAAGAAGGTGCTGCTCAACGGCATTTCGTTCTCGCTGCTGCCGGGTGAATCCTTGGCGGTGATCGGCAATTCGGGTGCGGGAAAGACCACCTTGGGCAAGATGCTGGTCGGGTCGATCATCCCTACGTCAGGCTCGGTTCGCCTTGATATGATGGACCTGCGCAATTGGGACCAGCGCCAGTTCGGCGAGAGCATTGGCTACTTGCCGCAGGACGTTCAACTGTTCCCCGGCACGATCAAGGCGAACATCGCCCGCATGCGCGAGGATGTGACCGACCAGTCGATCTTTGATGCGGCGGTTCTGGCCGACGTGCACGAGCTTATCGCCTCATTCCCGCAGGGCTATGAGACCTATGTAGCCGCCGACGGCGCGCCGCTTTCGGGTGGGCAGAAGCAGCGCATCGCGCTGGCGCGCGCCTTTTTTGGCAGCCCGAAGATGGTGGTACTGGACGAGCCAAATTCCAATCTCGATGCACCCGGCGAGGCGGCTCTGGCCAAGGCGCTGATGCATGCCAAGAAGGAAAACATCACCGTCATCACCATCACGCAGCGCCCATCCCTGCTCAATGTCGTCGACAAGATCCTTGTCCTCAACAATGGCTCGGTTTCGATGTTCGGCAAGCGTGGCGAGGTGATGGAAGCACTGGCGCGCAACAAGACCACCTCTGGCGATGTGGGCCTTGGCGCTCCCGCCTCGGCACCAATTTCGGCAGGAGCCTGATCAATGTCCACCGCGGGCGAACTGCAGAATCTGGAATGGTATTCGGGCGTTCCCCGCTCGATCCGCAACTACGTCCTGTTCGGGGTGGGGCTGATTGCCATCACCTTCATCGGCTTCGGCTCCTGGGCTGCCACGGCGCCGCTTTCGGCGGCCGTCATCGCATCGGGCAGCTTCGTCGCTACAGGCGAAAACAAGATCGTGCAACATTTCGAAGGCGGCATCGTCAAGGATCTGCTGGTGCGCGAGGGTGACCACGTAGCGGTTGGTGAGGCCATGCTGCTGCTAGACCCCACGGCCGCCCATGCCAATGCGCAGCAGTTGCAATTGCGCTTGCTGCGCCTTGAACTGGTCTGGGCTCGGCTCAGCGCCGTAGCCAATCACGCCCAGGACATGACTATTCCGGATTCGGTCACAGCCCGGCTGGATAATCCCGAAGTGGTCGCGATCGCAGAAAGTCAGCGCAGCAATTTTGAGGCGGCGAGCAGCAAACTCGAAAACGAGACCGCCTTGATGCAGCAGAACATCACGGCGCTGGATTTCCGCGTCTCGGGTCGGCGCAGCCAGGTCGAGTCAATGCAAAGACAGCTGGAGCTTCTACGGGAAGACGAGGCTGTCATGCTTGGGTTGCGGGAAAAAGGCGTCAGTACGCAATCCGACGTCCGTTCGGTTGAGCGTGCCGTGGCCGACGCCGAGGGAGATATTGCCCGGCTCGAAGCCGAAATCCAGGAGTCGCAGGCCCAGGCGGAGAAATACCGCCGCGAAATCATCCAGGCCAATGACACCGTAGCGCAGGCCGCGCTCAATGAAATGCAAGGCGTCGAGGCTGAGCTCGACGCCTTGCGCGAACAGAGTCAACAAGCCAACAGCGTGTTGGCGCGCACGACGATCACCGCGCCGGTCAGCGGCACGGTCGTCCGGATGTTTTATCATACGACGGGCGGCGTCATCGAAAGCGGCAAGCCGATCTTTGAGATCCTGCCGGCTGATGTTCCGCTGATCGTCGAGGTCAAAATTCCGCGCATGCAGATCGACGAAGTGCGCCGCGGCGAATCCGCAACCGTGCGTCTCACGGCCCTAAACCAGCGCACGACACCGGTTCTGGACGGCGACATCATCTATGTCTCTGCGGATACGATTGTCGATGGCTCGGATATGAACCAGGAGATCTATCTGGCGCGTGTGAGTATTCCGCCCGAGCAGCTTGCCCGTGTCGAAGGATTCCATCCGACGCCGGGCATGCCCGCCGAAGTCTTCGTCAAAACCCGCGAGCGGACCTTCCTCGAGTATCTGGTCAAGCCGGTCACCGACAGCATGTCGCGCGCCTTCCACGAAAACTAGTCTCCAACCGTCCAGAGGGTATGAACACCGCGGCGCCGCGCATGGCGTCGCGGTCGCGGTTTGTCCTTGCGTTTGCCCTTTGACAGTCTGCCGCCACCCGATTGACCAGCGGCAAAATCAATCGAAACTTTTCTGTCGACAAACAGCATACAAGTTTTGTAGAGCTTGAAGCATGAGGTGCAGCCTAAGCCTCCGGTCGTATGCAAGGAGATGACATCATGAGCGGCAATATCTTTACCGGGGTCATGCCTGCGCTGATGACGCCCTGCAAAGCCGACCGGACACCCGACTTTGATGAATTGGCACGTAAAGCCAGCGAATTGGTCGAGACCGGCATGTCGGCAGTGGTCTATTGCGGCTCAATGGGCGACTGGCCTCTGCTGACCGATGCGCAGCGTCAGGAAGGCGTGGAACGACTGGTCAAGGCCGGGCTCAAGGTGATTGTTGGTACCGGTGCGGTCAATACGGCCTCTGCCGTGTCACATGCGGCTCATGCCCAGAAGATCGGCGCAGCCGGCCTGATGGTCATTCCTCGTGTGTTGTCGCGCGGCAGTTCGGCTACGGCTCAGAAGCAGCATTTTGAAGCTATTCTGGCCGCTGCGCCAGACTTGCCCGCTGTCATCTACAACAGCCCCTATTATGGCTTCGAGACCAAGGCCGACTTGTTCTTCGCGCTGCGCGCCAAATATCCAAGCCTTGTCGGCTTCAAAGAATTCGGTGGCAACAAAGCGATGACCTATGCGGCCGAGCATATTACCAGCGCCGATGACGGCGTGGTGCTGATGGCCGGCGTCGATACCGGTGTCTATCATGGGTATTTGAAGGCTGGTGCCACCGGCACGATCACTGGCATCGGCAATGCTCTTCCCGAAGTCGTGCTGCATATGGTGGCCCTGACCAAGGCCGCTGCCGCGGGAGATCTGGATGCACGTCAGCGCGCGTGCGAGTTGGGCGAAGCGCTCGAAGTGCTCTCGTCCTGGGACGAAGGTCCGGATCTGGTGCTTTACTACAAGTACATGCTCGAACTGCAGGGCGAAGCGGCGTACAAGCTGCATTTCAACGCCACTGACGAACTCTCGCCCAGCCAGCGCGCTTGGGCAAAGGCGCAATACGAGCAGTTTACGACCTGGTATGCCGAATGGAACAAGCTTCCAGGAGCCGTGCAGGACTATCGGCTCTGATGAGGCAAGAATGGACGAAGCGGCTGTCAGCGAAAAGACCATCGTAGGCAAGACACGCGTGCGCGGACAAGGCGCACGCACAGTCTATGAAACGCTGCGGCAGGCTATCCTGGAGCTCGAACTCGACCCGGGCAGCCCGCTCGACGAGGTGACGCTGTCGGAGCGTTTCGACATGTCCCGCACGCCGATCCGCGAAGCGCTGGTGCGCCTCGTGGCCGAGGGCCTGGCCAAGACGCTGCCCAATCGTAATACGGTGGTGGCGACCATCGATTTCGAACAGTTGCCGGTATATTTCGAAGCGCTGACGCTGATGTATCGCGTGACGACGCGCTCGGCCGCCGTACATCGCAGCAAGGAACAGCTGCTACACATCCGCAAGCTTGCATCCGCCTATGCCGATGCCGTGCGCAGTCATGATGCGCTGGGCATGATCCAGAGCAATCGCGATTTCCACATGGCCATCGCCGAAGCTGGTGGCAACAGCTATTTCACCAGCCTGTTCAGCCGGCTGCTCGACGAAGGCCGCCGGATCCTGCGCGTCTATTATCGCTCTTTCGACGACAAGCTGCCGCGCCGATATGTCGACGAGCATGAAGAAATGGTGGTGGCCATCGAGGCCGGTGATGCAGAGCGCGCCGATATGCTGGCGGCCGCCCATGCCGCCCAGATCGTCGCGCAGATCCAGAGCTATCTGGCACGCTCGACAGTGACAGGCATAACCCTCGAAACGGAGCCTCGTTGATGGTCAAGGTTGCAGTTGTCGGAGCCGGTATCGTCGGAGCGACGATTGCGGCCCAGCTCATTGTGGATGGGCATAACGTCACCATCTATGAACCCGAGCCCGATGGCCTGCCGACCTCATCGGGCAATGCGGCACTGATCGCACTGCCGGAAGTGGCGCCAATCGCTAGCCCTGGCATGTTCACCCAAGCGCCGAAATGGCTGATGGATCCGCTCGGACCGCTGACCCTGCGCTGGCCGGATGTTCCCGCGCTGATGCCGTGGCTGCTGGCGTTCCTCGCCCGCGCTACGCCATCACGCGCTAATCAGGCCCGGGTGGCGGTGAGCAGCCTCATGCTGACTGCACTGGGCGACCACCAGGGCCTCGGCCAGGCAATCGGCCTCACCAATCACCTGCGCCAGACCGGCTACATGTCCCTTCATGACAGCGCGGCCAGCGTTGCCGCTGCCGAAACGGAAATGAGCCACGTCAAGACCTTGCTCGATCTCGACTATGCCGTTCTGACGCCGGACGCCGCCCGCAAGCTCGAGCCGAAGGTGGAAGGTGAGTTTCATGCCGCGGTGCACCAGCCGGGCTATTGGACCGTCAACAATCCGCTAACGGTGCTGCGCGCCTATCAGGGCTTTGCCGCCGGCAAGTCCACGCTGGTGCCCGAGAAAGTTGCGCGCCTGTCGCAGAGCCAGGACGGCATTGCCGTTCATACCGCCAATCATACCGCCAATGGATCCGCGACATTCGACAAGGTCGTGGTGGCCGCTGGCATCTGGTCGCGCGAAATCGTCCGCGGCCTTGGCGCCAGGGTGCTGCTCGAAACCGAGCGCGGTTACAACACGACCTTTACGGATCTAGACTGGAACCTCAATCTGCCGATCGGCTTCGCCGACCATGGATTCATCGCCACGCCGCTGGTCGACGGCTTACGCGTCGGTGGGGCGGTCGAACTGGCACGGCCCGAGACCAGTCCCAATTACGATCGCGCCAAGGCGATGCGAACCAAGATGCGCCGCTATGTGCCGAGCTTGCCAGAGGGCGGCAAGGAATGGATGGGCCGCCGCCCGTCTACGCCGGACTCCATCCCAGTGATCAGTGAGCATCCCGGCGACGCGCGGATCGTCCATGCCTTTGGCCATGGCCATCTGGGATTGACGCTGAGCGCCGTTACGGCGCGGCTGGTCAGCGAGATGGTCGGAGGCAAGGCACCAAGCCTTGACCTTACGCCCTATTCGCTGGACCGTTTCCAATAGTTTGACGGAGTTATCATGCGCTGGTCCAAGACAGTGACACTGGTCGAGGCTCATGCCGAGGGCGAGGTCGGGCGGATCGTCACCGGAGGCGTCATCGATGTGCCGGGGGCAACCATCGCCGACAAGATCAAGCATCTCAACGAGGTGGATGACAGCCTGCGCCGGTTCCTCGTGTTCGAACCGCGCGCCTCGGCGCAGATGAGCACCTGCCTCACCTTTCCACCGACCCGGCCCGATGCCGATATCGGCTTTATTATCCTGCAGGGTGACAAGGCCCATGCCATGTCGGGCTCGAACTCGATCTGCCTGACCACTGTGCTGCTCGAAACGGGCATGCTGCCCATGGTCGAGCCGGAAACGGTGGTGCGGATCGACACGGCCTCCGGCCTCGTAACCGCGCGCGCCACCTGCCACAATGGCAAGGTGGAGCGCGTGACGCTCACCATGAACCCGTCCTATGCCCATGAGCTGGACGCGGTGGTGGATGTCGAGGGCTATGGCAAGGTCAAACTGGACATTGCCTATGGCGGCATTTTCTATGCGCTGATCGATCCGGCCCAGCTGGGCCTCGAAATCCGACCTGACATGGCCAAGAAGCTCGTCGAAGCCGGCAGCGCCATCCACCGCGCCGTCAATTCGCAACTAGATATCGCTCATCCCGAATTGGCGGGCATGAAGGGCATTTCCTACACGATGTTCAACAGCGACAATGAAGCGGGCGAACTCAAGGGCGCCACCATCATGCCCCCCGGCCGCATCGACCGCTCTCCCTGTGGCACTGGCAATTCGGCACGGCTTGCCGTGGCTGCCGCGCGGGGGCTCGCCAAGCCGGGGGATCGTTTCACTGCCCGCTCGATCATCGACTCCACCTTCGAAGTGCATCATGCCGGGGAGACGACCGTTGCTGGCCGGCCGGCGGTACAGCCAATCATCTCCGGTCGAGGCTGGATTCATGGCATCCACCAGATCGGCGTCGATCCGAGCGACCCCTATCCGCATGGCTATTCGGTTTCCGACACCTGGGGTGATGCCTTCGACCTGATGAACTGAGGCAAATGGCCCCTCCCGGGGCCGTTCTGTTGTTTAGATCTCGCGCATCCAAACCGCCATGGCACCGGCCTCTCGATTGGCCCAAAGGTGGTAGGGTATGGCGCGGAAGCGGGTTGGCTCGAAGGCCGGCGGGCTGGTGCGATAGAGCCCCTCACCCCATTGCAGAAGCGAGGCCTGCTCGGCCGGGCCTTCGATCACCACAGCGCCACCCAGCAGATCGGAGACGAACCGTGCCTCCAATTCTGTGTCGGCCAGCAGGCGCAGTTGCTGCACAGGCAGGCCGTTGTCGACTTCTTCGAGGCAATAGACGACTGGACCACGCTTCAGTGCGACCCGACCGGCATCCTCGCTGACCTGCGGATTGGCGTAGAGCCGCTCGACCGGCATGGGGAAAGCCATGCGAACCACGTCGCCGGGAGCCCAGTCACGCTCGATCGTGACGTAACCTTTGACGACAGCAGGCGTCACTATTTCCCCATTGACTGAAATCTCTGCAGACCGGCTCCAACCGGGTATGCGCAGGTGCAGCTTGAAGCGGGCGGTTTTTGCCGGATTGACGGTGACAGCAATGTCGCCATCCCATGGGTAAGTCGTCTGCTGCTCTACCGAAACCGGCACGTCGCCAAGGAGCAGTTCGGCCTGGTTGGCGCCATAGAGATGGACGGCCAGTTCACCGGGCTTGGTGGTGTAGAAGTAACTGCCGAGCGAGGCGATCAGGCGGGCGACATTGGTCGGACAGCAAGGACAGTAGTGCCATTTCCAACGACGGTTATCGCCATGGCTCTCCAGAACGTTCTCGTAGAAATAATGCTGACCGTCACGCGAAATGCCTGACAGGGCGCCATTGTAAAGCACCAGTTCGACCTGATCGGTAAAACAGCTGTCGAGATCGATCTGGGCCATGCGGTGTCCCCAGAAGGCCAACGCCACTGCCGCACAAGTCTCGGCATAGGCAGTTGCATTGGGCAGATCGTATTCGCGGGTGAAGCCCTCATTTGTGCCGGACGGGCCAAGACCGCCGGTTACATAGAGTTGCCGTCCGGTCAGGTTGTCGAACAGCCGATTGCTTGCTGCCAACAAGCTGAGGTCCGACGTCTCGACTGCCAAGTCGGCCATGGCTGAAAACAGATACATGGCACGCACGGCGTGGCCGACGACCTTGTCCTGCTCGCGCACTGGCATATGCGCCTGACTGTAGGAATAGTCCTTGTAGACGTAGTCCTTAGGGTCCTGTCCGCGCTTGCGGGCCTCTTCGTCATAATAAGAGGGCATCTGGCCCCGCTCTTCGACGAAGTATTGCGCGAGCGCCAGATGGCGCGGGTCGTTGGTGACGCGATAAAGCTTGATCAGCGCCAGCTCGATTTCCTCATGGGCATCATAGCCGCGCAGCTTGCCCGGTTCGGTACCAAAGGTATCGATGATATGGTCGACCGCCCTGATCATCACGTCGAGGAATTTGCGCTTGCCGCTGGCGAGGAAATAGGCGACTGCGCCCTCCAGCAGATGACCCATGGAATACATTTCATGAAGGTCTCGCAGGTTGGTCCAGCGCTTCTCCGGCTCACGACGGACGAACCAGGAATTGAGATAGCCGTCCGTCATCTGGCCCTCTGCCAGGCGATCGACGATGTCATCGATCTTGGCTTCCAGTTCGGGATTGGCATGGGCCTTGAGCGTGTAGCTGGCCGCCTCGATCCACTTGCCGAAATCACTGTCGAAGAAATGCTGCATCGATAGCCCACTGGGCTGAATCGGCCGCACCAGTGGTGCCGGTGGCAGATGGAAATTGAGGACTTCCAGGAAACCCTCCTCGTCCATCCGCTGGTGCTGGGTCGGCACAGTGACCTTGCGAATGGTTTCGGTCCAGCTTTCCCAGAAACCGCCCCTGAAGCTCACTGCGGCATTGTCGGCTGGCACAAAGCGCTCAATGCGTGGGGTGATGGATTGACCGGTCATGGCGCTATCAACCTCTGATTACTGGACGACAATGGGTGTGGTGAGACGGGCAAGATAGGCCTGGGCGCGGGCCGACAATCTGCCGGCCAATGCCTGGACGACCGTGGCGTGATAGGCATCAAGCCAAGCAATCTCGACCTTGGTTAGCTTGGTCGCATCGACAAAGGAGAGGTCGATCGGCACAAGCGTCAGTGAGCGGAAAGCAAGGAAGCCATTGCGACCCTCGACTGTCTCCACCTGGTTCTCGACCCTCAAACCATATTGCGCCTCCGCATAGTAGCCCGGCTCGATCGTCATCACGACGCCTTGCTGAAAGGCATGGGCATTGACCGCCTTGCCGAAGCGATGGGGATGCTCGTGCACAGATAGGAAATGCCCCACGCCATGGCCTGTGCCGTGATCATAGTCGAGCCCCAGATCCCAGAGCGGACGGCGGGCGAGGGCATCAAGATGATGGCCGGTTGCCGTCGGTGGGAAATTGGCGCTGGCCAGGGCAACAAAGCCCTTTACTACGGCGGTATAGGTCTCGACGATATGCGCGGGCATTGGGTCAAAAGCAGTCGTCCGCGTTACGTCGGTCGTGCCGCCAAAATATTGGCCGCCGGAGTCGATGAGGTAGGGCAGGTCAGGCGTGAGCGGCGCATTGGTTTCGGGCTTGGACGAGTAATGGCACATGGCGGCATTGCTGCCGGCTGCAGAGATCGGGGTGAAACTCTCCTCGGCGAAATCCTGCCCTTGCCTACGGAAATCGAGCAGAATGGCCTGAGCTTCCAGCTCCGTGACCGGATTGCCGGCGGCGTGGCGCGGCACGACTTCCGCATCGAGCCAAGCCAGAAACTCGGTCATGGCGACGCCGTCTTCGAGATGGCAGCGCCGCATGCCGTCGAGTTCGACCGGGTTTTTGATGGCCTTGGCCAAGGTTATCGGGCTGGTCTGGATCAGCGGCTTGCCATCCGCGCGCTCCACCGCAAGGCGGACAGAAACAGAGGTAAAGCCGGCATCGAGGGAGATCGTTTTGCCGCGGGCCAGTTGCTCTACCGTGGCAAGGAAAGCGTCGGGATCATTGATCTGAAGCCCATCAGCCTCGATGCCGGAGAGGTTGTTGGGCAGCTTGCCGCGATCGACGAACCAGTCGACCTGACCGGATGCATGCAACAGCATGGTCGAATGGGCAATCGGGGTGTGGGCAATGTCGCTGCTGCGCACATTGAGCAGCCAAGCAATATTGTCCGGCTGGGTTTCGGCCAGCATATCGGCACCGGTTGCTGCCAAGGCTTTGGCCAGGCGCAGGCGCTTGTCGGAACTGCTTTCGCCAGCGTGAAGCAAAGGAAAGGCTGTGATCGGCCCCATGGGCGGCGGCGGCTGATCCGGCCAAATGGCATCCACGGCGTCACGATCAAGTGGCACAAGCGTGCCGCCCAGCGTCTTCAGCGCTGCGTCGAGCCGATCATAGAGACTGCCAGGGATCAGATTGACGTTGACGCCTAACTTCGCGCCTTGGCTGCATCGCTCCCGAATCCAGGCCTCGATGGGATTGTCAAAGAAATGGGCGATTGTGAAACGGGCGAGGTCGACTTCCGATTTCACCTGCACCTGATAGCGACCGTCCACAAAGAGCACCGCCTGATCCTTGAGGATCAGCGCGATGCCGGCTGACCCGGTGAAGCCGGTCAGATAGGCCAAGCGCTCGTCGTGGGCCGCAACGACTTCGCCCTGATAGGGGTCGAAGCGCGGGACGATAACGCCATCCAGACCAAGTCGGCCGATATAGGCCTGCAGAAGGTCCAGCGGCTTTTCCGATATGCGCTTCTCCATTAAGCTCTCCCTGTCGACATATTGCATACCATTTCCTAGCTAGCGCACGGACGCAAGGCAATGCCCAGATTTTGCTGTCGTCAAATTGTCGACATTCTGATTGACAGGACCACCTGTCATTGCGTCTACTGCCCTCTCGGGTTTGGAGAAGCCCGCGGAACGGAGGGATATATGAACGCAATGAAATCAAGGCGCGTCGCAACGACCGCATTCCTGGCAGCACTGGCAGGCTCCATCGCTCTGCCTGCCGCCGCCATCGCACAGGACGGGGTACCGGGGGGCACGCTGCGCATTCTAGGCACTGCAGATGTCGATCATTTCGACCCGACCTCGGGCGCGCTGGTGACCACCAACAACTTCCTGCGCGCTGTCAGCCGCCAGTTGATCAGCTACCAGGCTTCTACCGACGAGAATGTCCGCATCACGCCGGAAGGCGACCTTGCCACCGAAGTGCCGCAGCCGAGCAATGACGGGCTGAACTATACTTTCACGCTACGTCCGGGTGCGCAGTGGAACGCGCCATCGGGTGCGCGCCAGATCACCTCGGCCGATTTCGAACGCGGCATGATGCGCATGTGTAATCCGCTGCTCGGTTCGGCCGCACTAACCTACTATCAGGACCTGATCGTGGGCATGGCCGAATTCTGCGCCGGCTTCTCGGACGTCGAGCCGACGGTCGAGGCGATGAAGGCCTATATCGAAAGCAATGACATCACCGGCATCGAGACGCCGGACGATGCAACCATCGTCATCAACCTGACCCAGAAGGCCGGCGACTTCATCTACATGCTGAGCCTGCCGACATCGGCGCCCGCGCCCGTGGAAGTGCTGGACTATCTGCCAGATGGCCCGGACTATCGTTCCAATTTCATCGCCAGCGGCCCCTATACGCCAGGCGCCTATACACCGGACTCCAGTCTGCAACTGGTGCGCAATCCGGCATGGACCGCCGAGAGCGATCCGCTGCGCAAGGCCTATGTCGACGAAATCCAGATCACCTTCGGAGTCCAGCCTGACGCTGCCATCCAGCAGCTGCAGTCGGGCGATGGTGACATGACCTATGACATCACTATTCCACCCGCCATCCTGCAGTTGCTGACGGCTACGGGTGACGAAAAGATGATGACCGTGTCCTCCGGCAATACGGCCTTCCTCTTCATCAATACCGTGTCGGAAAACAACGACGGGGCGTTGCAGGACCTCAAGGTCCGCCAGGCGCTGAACTATGCGATCGACAAAGCCGCCATCGTGCAGCAGTCGGGCGGTCCGACCGTTGGCCAGCCGGTGCATGGTATCTTTGGTCCGGGCGTGCTGGGCTATCACGAGTTCAATCTCTATCCCTCGCCGGAAGACAAGGGCGATCCGGAAAAGGCCAAGGCGCTGCTTGCCGAAGCCGGCTACCCGGATGGGATCACCTTCAAGATGCCCTATCGCAACCAGAACAACGAGCCGGCTATCGCCCAGACGATTCAGGCCAGCATGGCAGCCGCCGGCATCACGCTGGAACTGACGCCCGTGGCACCGGCGGACTATTATTCGAAGTTCATGACCAACCCGGTCAACACCAAGGAAGGCACTTGGGACATTGCCCCCGTGGGCTGGACGCCTGACTGGGCCGGCGGCGCCGCGCGCTCGGTATTCCAGCCGCAGTTCACCTTCAACGGCACCCACCAGACTTACAACTACACCGACTACAACAATGAGGAAGCGACCGCTCTCGCGCAGCAGGCCATCAATGCCACGACGCCCGAGGAAGTCGCCGAGCTCTGGGGCCAGGTCGACGAGCTGGTAATGGCCGACGCTCCGGTCGTACCCTACCTCTCCAACCAGGTCGTGCTCTATCACGGTCCGGCCGTGCAGAACTTTGCACCCTATGCGTTGGGCGTACAGGGCGACTGGACCAACGTCTGGCTGCAGTAATACTCTTTCCGCCGACCCGGACCTGATCGTCCGGGCCGGCGGTTCTGTTTCGAACAAGGATTTGCCCTTGCCCATTTTGGAAGCCCGGAACCTTTCCATTTCCATTCCCACCGAAGACGGGGATGTGCATGCCCTGCGCAATGTCTCCTTTTCGGTTGAAGCCGGCGAACTGTTCGGCATTGCTGGTGAATCCGGCTCCGGCAAGTCGGTGATGATGCAGGCCATCATGGGCCTGCTGCCAAATGCAGAAATCTCAGGTGAAGTGATCTTCGAGGGACGCGACCTGCTCAAGGAAACGACCCGATCCATGCAGGACCTGCGCGGCTCGCGCATCGGCATGATCTTCCAGGATCCGCTGTCGAGCCTACATCCCTACTACACCATTGGTCAGCAGATCAGCGAAGCCGTGCTGACCCACCGCAAGATGAGCAAAGCCGAAGCGCGGCTGTTGACCATCGAGATGCTGGGCAAGGTCGGCATCGGCAATGCTGAAGAGCGCTTCGATGCCTATCCGCACCAGTTTTCCGGCGGCATGCGCCAGCGTGTGATGATCGCCATGGCGCTGGTGCTACGTCCTTCACTGGTCATTGCCGACGAACCAACCACCGCACTCGACGTGACCGTCCAGGCCCAGATCATCGCGCTGCTCGACCAGATGCGCCGGGAACTGGGCACCACGGTCATCATGATCACCCATGACCTTGGCCTGCTTTCCTCGGTCGCCGACCATGTCATGGTCATGTATGCCGGCCACCACATGGAATATGGCCCGAGCAGTTCGGTTTTTCACGCGCCGGCACATCCCTATACCAATGGACTGCTCCGCTCCTCGCCGTCCAATTACGCCGCCGGCGAGAGGCTGGTGGCCATTCCCGGCCGGCCGCCGAGCCTGCTGCTCAAGAGCGTGTCCTGTCCCTTTGCGCCGCGCTGCAGCGAGGCCATGCCGCGTTGCACCACCGAGAAGCCACCCCTGCGCCGTTACAGCGATGGCATTGAATCGCTGTGTTGGCTGGAAGAGCCGGTGGCCGAGATCGAGCACGTGCCAGAGGCTGCGCCTCCCCACAAGGCGCCCAGCGAAGACGCCATCATGGTGGTCGAAAATGTCGAACTCAGCTATCGCACCGGCGGCCCGTTCCGCCAGCAAGGCGAATTCAAGGTGCTGCATGGTATCGACTTCACGCTGCGCCGCGGCGAGACGCTTGGACTGGTTGGCGAGAGTGGGTGTGGCAAGTCGACCCTCGCCCGCGTTGTCGCCGGCCTCGTCAAGCCCAGCGCCGGCCGCGTGCTACTGAACGGCGTCGATACGTCCTCATCGGACAAGGCGGTCTGGGCCAGCATGCGCAAAAGCGTGCAGATGGTGTTCCAGGACCCTTTCGGCTCGCTCAATCCGCGGCGCCGCGTTGGCGCGATCATCGGCGAGCCCTTCCGCATTCATGGCGTGGCCAGCGGCGAAGAACGCAAGCGGCGCGTGCGCGAGCTGATGGAACTGGTGGGGCTCAATCCCGAGCACTACAACCGCTTCCCGTCCGAATTCTCCGGAGGACAGCGCCAGCGTATCGGCATTGCCCGGGCCCTGGCGCTCAAGCCGGAGTTGATCATCTTCGACGAGCCGGTCTCGGCGCTCGACGTCTCGATCCAGGCGCAGGTGCTCAACCTGATGGCCGACCTGCAGCGTGATCTGGGCCTCACCTACCTCTTCATCTCGCATGACCTTTCGGTCGTGCGGCAGATCTGCGACCGGATCGCGGTGATGAACAAGGGCAAGATCGTCGAATTGGCGGAGGCCGAAGCCATCTACGAAAATCCGCAGGACGACTATACGCGCACGCTGCTCTCCGCGACGGTGACAGCGCCGGCCCGAGAGCGGGTTCCCGGCCGTATGCTGGTCGAAAGCCGCGACTGGGAGGCCGCATGATGTCTACGACCGTCGTACAACGCGGCACCTTCGAATTAACCCTGCGGCGCCTCTGGGCCGACAAGGCTAGCGTCATCGCCGCCTGTTTCATTCTCCTGCTTATCGCCTTCGCCGCCGCCGCGCCGCTGATCGAGGCATGGGCCGGTCATTCGCCGATCCAGCAATTCCGCGACACCGGCCTGTCGGCCATGGGTCTGCCGGTCGCGCCCAATGGCGAATTCGTCCTTGGCACTGACCAGCTGGGCCGCGACGTGCTGGTGCGCCTCGCCTATGGCGCGCGCGTTTCGCTGCTGGTGGGCGTACTGGCGTCGCTGGCAGCGTCCTTTATCGGCGTCACCATTGGCCTGATTGCCGGCTTTTACGGCGGCTGGGCCGATACGCTGCTGAGCCGCGGCATGGATCTGGTGATGAGCGTGCCGTTCCTGCTCTGCGCATTGGCGCTGGTGTCGGTGTTTGGCCCGAGCCTGGCGCTCAGTGTCGGTGTCATCGTGTTTTTCAGTTGGACCACGATGGGCCGAGTCATTCGTGGCCAGGTGCTGTCGTTACGCGAGCGAGAGTTTGTCCAAGCCAGCCGTTCACTGGGCGCGGGACCGCTGTCGATCATGTTCTTGGACATCCTCCCCAATCTCAGCGTGCCGATCATCATCTACACGACGATGATGATCCCCAGCGCCATCGTATTCGAGGCAACGCTCTCGTTCCTGGGCCTTGGTATCGTTCCGCCTGCTCCGAGCTGGGGCGGCATGCTGGCCGATGCGGCCGCCAATTCGATCTATCTGGTGGCCTGGTGGCTGGTGCTCGTGCCGGGTACCGCCCTGCTGCTGACGACGCTGAGCTTCAACATTCTGGGTGATGGCTTGCGCGATGCGCTCGATCCCAAGGCTCGCCCGATACGCAAGAAGCGCAGGACGAAGACGGGAGCCGAGGCATGATCCGCTTTCTCGCCGGCCGTATCGCCTTTGCCGCGGTGATCCTCCTCGCACTATCAACCTTCGTGTTTTTCCTGTTCTTCGTGGCGCCGGGCGATCCCGCTCGCCTCGTGGCGGGTGACAAGGCGACGGAAGCTCAACTGGTGCAGATCCGCAGCAATCTGGGCCTCGACCGGCCGATCCACGAGCAATATGTGAGTTTCCTCACCCGCGCCGTGCAGGGCGATCTCGGCTTTTCCTATCGCAACCAGCAGCCGGTGCTGACGCTGATTGCCAATCGCCTGCCCGCAACCATTTCCCTCGTCATCGGCGGCGTGATCGTCTGGCTGGCCGTGGGCATTCCCATCGGCATCATGTCGGCCCGCCACCCCGGCGGCTTTCGCGATCGGCTGGGGCAAGGCTTTATCCTCGTGGGTCTCAGCTTCCCGACCTTCGTGCTCGGCATGGTCGCGCTCTATGTGTTCTACTTCCTGCCACGACAATCCGGCTTCACGCTGTTCCCGCCTGGCGGGTTCAAGCCGTTCCTGCCCAATCCGGCCATCTGGGCCTGGCACATGACCCTTCCCTGGTTGACTGTGGCGCTGACCACCGCCGCCGTCTATGCGCGCCTTACCCGTGGCCAGATGCTCGAAGTGATGAGCGAGGATTATATCCGCACCGCCCGCGCCAAGGGCCTGCCCGAGGGCAAGGTGGTGATGAAACATGGCATGCGCGCCACGCTAACACCGCTGGTCACCCAGCTCGGCGCCGACATCGCCTTCCTGCTCGGCGGCGCCATCGTCATCGAACAGGTGTATGGATTGCAGGGTGTGGGCGCCTTGGCGGTGCAGGCTGTCAACAATCAGGACCGGCCGATCATCATCGGCGTTGTGCTGTTGGGTGGCTTTTTCATCGTCGTCGCCAATATCCTGGTCGACATTGCCTATGCCCTGCTCGACCCGCGCGTGCGCAGCAACTGACTGGAGCCCGTCATGATCACTGCCGAATATACCATTCCTGGCATGCATATCCGCGACCATGAGATCGCTGTGCCGCTCGATTGGTCGAAGCCGGATAGCGAAAGCATCAAGCTGTTTGCCCGCGAGGTCGTCGACCCGACCAAGAAGACCGCCGACCTGCCCTTGCTGGTCTTCTTCCAGGGTGGTCCGGGCGGAAAGTCGCCCCGACCGGGACAGGGAAGTCCGTCCTGGTTGGTCGAGGCACTCAAGACACATCGCGTCATCCTACCCGACCAGCGCGGTACCGGTCGCAGCTCGCGGGTCGAGGGGCAGACCATGGCCGGTTTCGTTAGCGCCCAGGCTGCCGGCGATTTTCTCGCCTGTTTCCGCGCGGACTCCATCGTCAGGGATTTCGAGCACCTGCGCAAAACCGTCTTTGGCGGCAGGCGCTGGATGTCGCTAGGCCAGAGCTATGGCGGCTTCATCACACTGACCTATCTCAGCCAGGCGCCGGAAGGCCTTTCCGCCTGCCTCGTTACCGGCGGCCTTGCTGCCATTCGTCCCTCGGCCGACGAGGTCTATAAGCGCACCTATCCGCGCGTCGAAGCCAAGACCAGGCAATACTACAAGCGCTTCCCCGATGACGTGGCACGCATCGGCGCCCTGGCCGATCATATCGAGGCCCATGACATTCGCTTGCCCGATGGTGACAGGCTTTCGGTGCGGCGCCTCCAGACGGTGGGCATCGACTTCGGCATGAAGCCAGGCTTTGAAAATATCCATTGGCTGATTGATGAGGCTTTCCTCGACGGCAAATCCGGTTCGCTGTCGGAGCATTTCCTGGCCGAGGTGATGCGGATGACCAATTACGACGGCAATCCGCTGTTCGTGGTGTTGCAGGAAAGTCTTTATGGCGAAAGCCATGGCACCACCGCCTGGGCCGCTGACCGGGTTCGCGCCACCCTGCCGCAGTTCAGCACCGATCAGCGCCCACTGTTGTTCACCGGCGAAATGATGTTCCCCTGGATGCTCGATGAGATCCGCTCGCTGCGCCCGTTCAAAGCGGGCGCCGAGGCGCTGGCAGCACGCGAGAATTATAGCCAGCTCTATGACCTTGACCGGCTCGCTGCCAATGATGTCCCCGTCGCTGCCGCCATCTACCATGACGACATGTATGTGGATGCTGGACTGTCACTCGAAACTGCAGGCCATGTCGGCAATATGGATCATTGGATCACCAATGAATACGAGCACGACGGGCTACGTGCGGATGCCCGCGTGTTCAAGCGGCTGTTCGAGATGATCAATGAGAAGGGCGGGCCGCTCTGAGCAGCAAGCCCAAAGGCCTTACACTGACCAAGGCGGATCTTGCCGATGCGGCCCAGCACATCATTGATGGACACTAGTCCCCGCGACGATATCTGAATATCTGCGCTTTAGTTCCGAGCACCACCCGAGAACACGCACACTCAAGCCCTCCTTGCATACGAATGCAAAATCTGTTGCATTCGTATGCAAGGCCGCTTACCAATTGTGACGTGCGGAAGACAATGGCTGTGCCGGACGCGTTGAGCTAGGGGCCGGACACAGCTGCGGGAGCGTAAACGACAACAGGGGATGGTCGGCGCAGTACCCCAAAGGAGCGCCGTTCACCGTCAGGAGAACATCGATGAATCTTATGCTGAAGACCACCGTCTCGCTTGGGGTGTTGTGCCTCACTGCGGGCGCTGCTTTTGCCGAATGCGGTATCGAGGGCACCGGCTCCGTCCGTATCCTGTCCAATGACTTCGAGGCGCTGCGTCTCGTCAACACCACCGCCGGGGAATGCACCTCGGACACCGTCAAGGTGACGGCCAATGCGACCGCCGAGCACAAGAACCTCCAGGTTCCCGCGCTGTCGATCAATCCGGCGGAGTATTCGGTGGCCGTGGTCGCCAACAATTCCATCGTGCCGCTGCTCAATGACGACCTGATCCGCCCGCTGGACGATCTGGTGGCCCAGTATGGCCAGAGCCTGCAGCCCAATCAGCTGATCAAGATCGATGGCAAGGTGATGGCGATTGCCTTCATGGGCAATGCGCAGCACCTGATGTATCGCAAGGACCTGCTCGACCAGGCCGGCATTGCCGAGCCCAAGAGCTACGAGGACATGCTGGCTGCCGCTGAAAAGCTCAAGGGCGATGGCATCATCGCCACCCCGCTGGCTGCTTCCGACAAGCCCGGTTGGGACCTGGCTGCTGAATTCGTCAACACCTACCTTGGCACGGGCGGCGAGTTCTTCGCGCCAGGTTCGGCGGAACTGGCCATCGATAATGAAAATGGCATCAAGACGCTCGAGACCATGAAGGCGCTGACGGCCTATATGGACCCCGACTACCTGACCTTTGATGCCAATGGCATCCAGGCCGAATTCAAGGCTGGCAAGGTCGCCATGATGGTGCAGTGGGGCTCGCTGGCCGGCGACATGCTCAAGGGCGAAGGCGCTGCGGAGGGCGTGGTGGACAACACTGTGATGGCCGGCGCACCGACCATCGGTGGCGGTACGACACCGGCCGTGGCGCTGTGGTGGGACGGCTTCACCATTGCCAAGAACATTTCCGACGAAGACGCGGCCGCGTCGTTCCAGGCCATGGTGCATGGCATCAGCCCGGAAATGGTCGCCGCCAATCCGGAAGTCGCGACTTGGCTGGTTGCGGGCTATGAGCCCGGCCCGAACGCTGTCGGCGTGATCGCCACGGCCAATGCCGGCGCTCGTGCCTATCCGATGCAGCCCTATATGGGTCTGCTGCACACCGCGCTGTCGTCCGAACTGGCCGAGTTCATGGCCGGCACGGAAGAGGCATCGCAAGCGCTGTCCGACGTCAAGGCCGCCTATGACACTGCCGCCAAGGAAGGCGGCTACCTCTAGGCTTCGAACCTGCGGAGAGGCTGGCGCCAGCCGGCCTCTCCTGCTTTCCCTGCATCACGCAGAGGCCTTCGCGCAGACTTGCGCCAGTTCCCATCCCCTCGCCGCCAAGAGGAGGCAGTGCATGCCGCATAAGACATTCTTTGCCTTCATCCTGCCGTCGCTGATCGCGATGGTGCTGTTCATCGCGCTGCCGATCGTGTCAGTGGTCATCCAGAGCTTTCATGTCGAGCATGGCCGCATTCTGGTCTCGGTCGAAAGTTGCCAGCCCTTCGGCGGCTGCACCACCGAAACCCGTGTCGACACGGCTGCCATGGCCGAACTGCGGGCCGAGCAGCCCATGGGCCGGTTCAACGGCTTCGGCACCTACCTCAATCGCGGGCATCTGGCGGTCAACGAGATCGGCGCGATCCTTCAGAACAACAATGGCTTTGGCGATGTGGTGACGCGAATCTACAACCTGCCCTTCTATAAGGCGCTGAGCTTCACATTGGTGTTCTGCTTCGTGGTGACCCCTCTGGCCATGGCGCTGGGCTTTGCCATCGCACTGGCGGTCAATACGCTGCCCAAGGTGACCAAGGGACCGGTAATCTTCTTCTCACTGCTGCCGATGATCATCACGCCACTGATCGGCTCGCTGATCCTTTATTGGATGATCCAGCCCAATGGTATTATCGGCGCCAGCCTGCGGCATCTAATGGATGACCCAACGCTATCGCTGCGGCAGTCGCCGGTGCTGACCTGGCTGTCGCTGCTGTTCTATGGCGTCTGGACCAATGCGCCCTTCAGCTTCGTGGTGTTTTACGCAGGCCTGCAGACCGTGCCGGGCGATACGCTGGAATCGGCGATGATCGACGGCGCCTCGCGCTGGGAGCGCATCCGCTACGTCATCATCCCCCATCTCGCGCCGCTCGCGACCTTCGTCGCGCTGGTGCAGCTGATGGACAATTTCCGCGTCTTTGAACCCATTGTCGGCTTCTCGGCCGAGGCCAATGCGACCTCGCTGAGCTGGATGATCTTCAATGACCTCTCCGGCGATGCGCAGCTGTTCGGTTCGGCTGGCGCAACATCGGTGCTGACCATTATCGGCGTCATCATTCTTCTTGCCCCGGTGCTGGTCCGCACCTGGCGCGAATTCAATCACAAGGTGGTCTGACATGTCCGAAGCCACTGTCTCGCAAAAACGTCCCCTGCCCCTGAACCTCGTCATCTATGGGTTCATCATCCTCTGGGTGGTCCTGGCCGCATTCCCGTTCCTGTGGACGGTTTGGGGTTCGTTCAAGGTCGAGCCGGATTTCTTTTCCCGCGAAAGCTGGTGGAACGCAATTTTCGGTACCTATACCCAGCGGCAGAATGACGGCGCGTCCTTCACCGGCTCGGGCTACTACGGCGCCTGGGTGACCCGCGAATTCTGGCGCGCCGTGGGCAATACGGCGATCGTCACGGTATCGGTGACGGTGATCTCGCTGACCTTGGGCACTTTGGGCGGCTATGCCCTCGCCCGCTCCGGCCAGCGCTATGCCTTCTGGATCCTGATCATCGCGCTGGTGTTCCGCGCCATGCCGCATATCACGCTGGTGTCGGGCTATCTGCTACCCTTCTTCCAGCTCAATATCTGGGGCGTGCTGCCGACCTCGATCATCGTGCTCGTCGCCATCAACCAGCCCTTCACGCTGTGGATGCTGCACTCGTTCTTTCTCTCGATCCCAAAGGATCTCGACGAAAGTGCCATGGTCGATGGCTGCTCGCGCTTCGAGGCCTTCCGGCGAGTGATCATTCCGGTGATGTGGCCGGGTGTAGTGACGACGGGGCTGTTCAGCTTCCTCCTCGCTTACAACGACTTTGCCGTCACCTCGATGCTCTTGAGCTCGGACAACCAGACCATGGTGCCCAAGATTTCGAGTTTCCTCGGTTCGGTGCAGGAACAGGGCAATGTGATGTTTGCCGTGGCCGCCGTGGTCTCGGCCACCGTGCCGCTGTTCATCCTCGTCCTTTTCTTCCAACGCCAGATCGTCTCGGGTCTCACCGCCGGCGCTGTTAAGGGATAAAAACATGGCTCAGATCCGTCTCAAGAACGTCTCCAAGCGCTGGAACAATTTCGTCGGCGTCGACAATTTCAACCTCGATATCGCCGACCAGGAGTTTCTCGTCCTGCTCGGGCCCTCCGGCTGCGGCAAGACGACGACCATGCGGATGATCGCCGGGCTGGAGGATATTACCGAGGGCGAAATCTGGATCGGCGACCGGCTGGTCAACAAGCTCGAGCCCAAGGACCGTGATATCTCCATGGTGTTCCAGAGCTACGGGCTCTATCCGAACATGACGGTCTACGAGAATATTCGTTTCCCGCTCAAGGTCCGGAAAATTCCGCAGGAACAGCACCATGAGCGCGTCATGGCGGCGAGCAAGATGGTGGAGCTGGACGACTTCCTGCAGCGCCGTCCGGCGGCTCTCTCGGGCGGCCAACGTCAGCGCGTGGCCTTGGCCCGCGCCATCGTGCGCGAGCCCAATGCCTTCCTGATGGACGAGCCGCTGTCCAATCTCGATGCCAAGCTGCGCGTCTCGACGCGGGCGCAGATCAAGAATCTCCATCACACGCTCAAGCGCACCACCATCTATGTGACGCATGACCAGATCGAGGCAATGACCCTGGCTGACCGCGTGGTGGTGATGAGCAAGGGGCTGATCCAGCAGGTCGGCACGCCGATGGAGATCTATGACCGTCCGGCCAATACATTCGTCGCCAGCTTTATCGGCTCGCCGGCGATGAACCTGGTGCATGGCGAGATCCAGAACGGCGTCTTTTCGGGCGCCGGCATTCGGGTCGACGGCCTGCCGCAGTCGGTCAAGGGTCCAGTAACGCTTGGCTTCCGCGCCGAGGATGCCGTGCTGGCGGATACCAAGGGCCATATCGAAGCACCTATCTATTCGGTGGAACTGCTCGGCGAGGCGACGATGATCTCGCAGCGCGTGGCGGGCGAGCTGATCTCGATCAAGGTGGGCAAGGATTATCGCGCCGAGATCGGCGACGTGGTGCGGGCCAATATTGCGCCCGTCGCCTGCCACCTATTTGACCGCTCTACCGGCCAGCGTATCGTGACGGGCGATTGAGATGAGCGGAGTGTCGACATTGGCCAAAGATGAACATGACGCGGCGAAGCGGCAGGGTTTTGCCGATAGCGTTGCGCGACATGGCCTGCGCCTGACCTCGGATGAGGCCGAAAGTACCTACAAGCTCGCAAACTGGATGAGCGAAGGCCTGTCGCGGCTTGGATCGACCGTTGCGGTTTCCGGTGCGGATGCGCTGGATCTCGACCTTTTCGAGCAGGGTCGCCTGCTGCGCAATGGCAGTCTTACTTCGGTCGCCCTTGTGGAGGCCCATATCGTGCGGATCGCCAAGCGAGACTCAAGCTATCGCGCCTTTTATGTCGTCGAGGCTGAGCGCGCTCTGACAACGGCGGCAAAGGCCGATGCGGAATTAGCGACGGGACAAGATCGTGGTCCGCTGCATGGCATTCCGGTCGGGGTCAAGGACCTGATCGACATGGAAGGCCTTGCCACCACGGCCGATGCGCCCGGGCGCAGGGATGCGATTGCAGCGGCGGACGCCGAAGTGGTGACACGGCTGCGGGAGGCCGGCGCCATCCTTCTCGGCAAGCTCGCAACCTATGAGTGGGGCACGGTGGGGCCAGACAAAGGCGGGCTCTATCCGCCTGCCCGCAATCCCTGGAGTCTCGACCATATTACCGGCGGTTCGTCTTCAGGCGGCTCTGCCGCTGTTGCCGGCGGGCTGCTGCGGACGACAATTGGCACCGATACCGGCGGATCGCTGCGCGGACCGAGCTTTTATTGCGGCGTGGTTGGTCTCAAGCCCACATCCGGGCTCGTGCCCAACGGTGGCGTGCTACCGATGTCGCAGAGCATGGATCATGTCGGACCAATGAGCGCCTGCGTGGCCGAAGCCGCGGTGACGCTGGATGTGCTGGCCGGTCTTGCGGGCGACAGGGCCAGCGCATGCCATATCGGCCAGATGATCACCGGCAAGCGTATCGCCTATGCCCGCAACTGGTTTGCCACGGATGGCCAGACCCAGCCGGCAGTTCTCGCAGCAATGGATGCTGCCGTCTCGACATTTTCGGAACTCGGCGCGGTAATCCATGAGGTGGACCTGCCGGACTATTACGAGATCGAGGTGGCTGCAGCGACGATCCTGCATAAGGAGAGCTTCGACTATCACGCGGCAGAGCTGCGTGATCATCCCGAAGCCTTTGGCCGTCGCGCCTTCCTCAGCCTGTCGGCCGGTGTCGCCGTGACCGATGAAGAGTTGGCGCTGGCCCGCAAGGCGGGTGCCAGATTCAAGACCGAAGTGAATCGCCTGCTGGAGCATCACGACGCCATCGTGACAATCGGTGCCCTGACGACGGCCCCTCTGGCGGCGCCTTTCGAGAAGGAAGCGGTGTGGACCCCGATGCGGACCATTGGCTTCAATGTCAGCGGCCATCCGGTACTGGCGCTACCCATAGGGTTCGACGGCGGCTTGCCCATGGGTATGCAAGTAGTCGGCAGGCATCATGACGAGGCCGGGATCGTGCAGATCGGTCACGCTTTCGAGCGGGCTACTGACCACAGCGTGCAGCGCCCGCCAGCCCTCACAGACTAAAGAACAGTGGCAGTTTTTGCTGCCCGCATTTACAAATTTGCATACGTATGCAGAATGACAAACAACGAAACGGGAGGCGCGAAAATGCCAGTTTGGCTCAAGCGCGGCAAGGATGTCGAGGAACGGGCGGAAGCGGATCGGCAGGTCCGCGCCACGGTGGAAGGCATTCTCGGCGACATTGAAAAACGAGGCGACCGAGCCGTGCGTGAGCTGTCGCAAAAGTTCGACAAATGGGACCGCGAGGATTTCCGCCTGACCCCGGCTGAAATCCAGGATTGCATGGATCAGCTGACCGATCAGGATCTGAGCGACATTGAATTTGCTCAGACTCAGGTGCGTAATTTCGCGCAGGCACAGCGCGCCACCATGCAGGACCTCGAAGTCGAGACGCTGCCCGGCGTGACGCTGGGCCATAAGCACGTCCCCATCAACGCCGTGGGTTGCTATGTCCCCGGCGGCAAATATCCGCTGCTCGCCTCCGCCCATATGTCGGTGATCACCGCCAAAGTGGCTGGCTGCGAGCGCGTCATCACTTGTGCTCCGCCCTTTGGAGCCAAGCCGGCACCGGCTGTCGTTGCCGCACAGGCGATGGCCGGTGCCGATGAAATCTATGTCCTTGGTGGCATCCAGGCCGTCGGCGCCATGGGCATCGGCACCGAGAGTATTGCGCCGGTCGACATGCTGGTTGGGCCGGGCAATGCCTTTGTGGCTGAAGCCAAGCGGCAATTGTTTGGCCGTGTGGGTATCGACCTGTTTGCCGGGCCGACAGAAACGCTGGTCATTGCCGACGAGACGGTGGATGGCGAGATGTGCGCCACGGACCTGCTGGGCCAGGCCGAGCATGGGCCGACCTCGCCGGCAATCCTGCTGACCAATTCGGAAAAGCTGGCGCGGGAAACCATGGCAGAGATCGAGCGGATTCTAGCCATCCTGCCGACCGGCGAAATTGCTCGGAAAAGCTGGAACGACTTTGGCGAAGTGATTGTCTGCGAGAGCTACGAAGAAATGCTGGCGGAGGCCGACCGCATTGCCTCCGAACATGTGCAGGTGATGACCGACCGGGACATGTGGTTCCGCGACAATATCACCAACTACGGCGCGCTGTTCCTCGGGCCGCGCACCAATGTGGCCTATGGCGACAAGGTGATCGGCACCAATCATACCCTGCCCACGATGAAGGCCGCGCGCTACACCGGTGGCCTCTGGGTGGGGAAGTTCATGAAGACCTGCACGTGGCAGACCGTCACGACGGACCAGGCTTCGGCGATGATTGGCGAATATGGTTCACGCCTGTCGATGCTCGAGGGCTTTGTCGGCCATGCCGAGCAGGCCAATATTCGAGTCCGCCGCTATGGTGGCCGCAATGTGCCCTATGGTACCGGTGCCACCCCACGCACCGAGGCCGCCGAGTAACATGATCCTGCCACGCACACCCAGTTTCCGGCTTGATGGCAAGCGAGCCCTCGTCACCGGGGGCACGCGCGGCATCGGGCTGGGTGCGGCAGTGGCGCTAGCGGAGGCGGGCGCTGCGGTGACCATTGCGGCGCGCACGGCGGGCGATATCGAAGCCGTAGTCAATGAGATGGCTGATGCGGGTTTGAGTGCCGAGGGCGTGGCGCTCGACATCACCGACAGCGCTGCCGTGAGAAACTTTGTCGACGACGTGGAGCCGTTCGAGGTGCTGGTCAATTCGGCCGGGACAGCGCGGCATTCCAGCTTTGCCGAAATCACTCCGGCGAGCTACCAGGCGGTAATGGACGTCAATCTGGGCGCTACGATCTTTGTGTCGCAGGCCGTGGTTGCGAAACTGGTGCAGGCCGGCCTGCCCGGCTCGATCATCCATATCTCCTCGCAGATGGGCCATGTCGGGGGCCCTGCCCGCGCGGTCTATGCCGCCAGCAAACATGCTGTGGAGGGATTGACCAAAGCCATGGCAATCGAGCTCGGTGGCAATAATATCCGCGTCAACACGGTCTGCCCGACCTTTGTCGAGACCGAGTTGACGGCCAAAAACCTGAGCAATCCCGAGTTTCGCGACTGGGTGCTCTCCAAGATAAAGCTGGGCCGTTTGGGAAGAGTGGAAGACCTGATGGGCCCGATCGTGTTCCTGGCATCCGATGCCGCGGGCCTCGTGACCGGCACATCGCTTCTGGTGGATGGCGGATGGACAGCGGAGTAAAGAAACCGGGCGTCACGTCCAGCCAAGTCGCCGAACATGCGGGCGTTTCGCAGTCGGCTGTCTCGCGCACCTTTACGCCCGGCGCTTCGATCTCGCCCAAGACACGGCAGAAAGTGCTCGCTTCGGCCAAGATGCTGGGCTATCGGCCCAATGCCATTGCCCGTTCGTTGATCACCAATCGCTCGCGCATCATTGCCGTGGTGATGGCCTATCTCGAAAACCTGTTCTATCCCGATGTGCTTGAAGAGCTGGGCCGGGCGCTGGCGGCGGAGAATTACCACCTGCTGCTGTTTACCGGCTTCATGGATCGCGACAGCGACCCGGTCTTTGACCAGCTGATGCAATATCGCGTCGATGGCATCATCCTCGCCTCGACCTCGCTCTCCTCCGAACTGTCGGAAGAGTGTGCGACGGCCGGGATTCCCGTGGTTCTGTTCAACCGAACCACCGAGCGCGATGCGGTGTCCAGCGTCACGACGCGCAATCGCGAAGGCGGCAAGCGCATTGCCGAATTCCTCGTAGCCGGCGGGCACAAGAGCTTTGGCTATATTGCGGGCCTTGAGAATTCCTCGACCAATCGCGATCGCCAGCAGGGCTTTGTCGAAGGGCTGGCCGCGCATGGCTTTGCCAATGTGGTGACGGAGACGGGCAATTATTCCCGCACGGAAGCGCAGGATGCGGCGCGGCGGATGTTTGGTCGCAAGGACCGGCCGGAAGCGCTGTTCGTCGCCAATGACCATATGGCGGTCGCGGTGATGGATGTAGCGCGCTACGAATTCGGGCTCAAAATCCCGGAGGACATTTCCATCGTCGGCTATGACGATGTGGGCCCATCCACCTGGACCTCCTATGGCATCACCTCGATGAGCCAACCGGTCAAGCGCATGGTGGAGGCCACGGTCGATATCCTGATGGACCAGATTGCCAGCGGCGACATCGAGGCCGAGCATCGCATTCTCAATGGCGATCTCGTGGTCCGCACGTCGGCCCGCCTGCCGCAGAGCGGGCTGGTCGAGCGCGACGGCCAGACCATTTTCCGACCCAAAGAGCTCTGACCGATATGACGGATATTCCAGTCGCGTCAGCACTTAGACTATTGATGCATACGAATGCAAATTGACCCAACCTGCGATGAAAGGACAAACAGATGACCAAGTGGACTCAATCTGAAATGGAAAAGCGCTTGGTGCGCTATGCCGACCTCAAGGGGTTGCGCAATGCCTTCATCGATGCGCGGACGCCTGGTTCGGACCGCAAGGAGAATTTCACCATCATTGGGCCGGGCGTCAGCGAGAACAAGGCGCAGGTGGTGCATATCCCCGAGGCGCACGGCTTCAATTTCGGCGCAGCGCGCCAGCCCTTCGGCTGCACCAATTCGCAGCATTCGCACCTGACAGCCGAGACCTTCCTCGTCCATACCGGCAAGTGGCGTTTCGTCTTTGGCGCCAACAAGGACGAGGGTTATCTCGACGTCGAGCCCGGCGATGTGGCGACGGTGCCGACCCATATGTTCCGCGGCTTCGAAAAACGCGACGAAGGCACGGGCTTCCTCGCCGTGGTGCTGGGCCATGATGATCCGGGCAAGGTGGTCTGGGCGCCCTCCGTCTTCAAGATGGCCGAGGATTTTGGCCTGAAGCTGCTCAAGGGTGGCAAGCTGATCGACACGACGATTGGCGAGAAGGTGCCAGAGGGCGCCGAGATGGAACTGCCACCCGACGAAGCCAAGATGAAGGAATTGGCGACGCCACCGATCGAGGAACTGGCCAAATATGCGCTGAAGCCTGAGCAGATGAAGGGCAATCCGAACTCACCGCTGGCGGGCGAAGGCGTGGAAGAGGCTGCGCTGATCGGCGACGTCGATGCCAATGACGGCTTTGCGGCAGGCCCGATCATCGGCCATTGGCAGCATGATTTCGCGCTGCGACGGCTGAAGCTTGAGACCGGTGCGGTGATCGCGCCGCATAGTCGCTCCGAGCAGGAAGTGATCTTTGTGCAGTCCGGCACGCTGGAAGTGAACTGGGCCGATGGCGCGCTGATCCTGGGCGCTGGCGATACGCTGACCGTGCCTGTTGGCCTAGTGCATGGCTTCCGCAACCCGGCGTCGGCCGATGCGATCGCCTTTGTGGTGCGCGGTGCGGCGGCGCCTGCGGCCCCGGTCTGGGCAGAGGCCAAGGCAGCGGAATAAGCTGCCAGATACCTGAATGGCCTCGCCTTTTGCCGGGCGGGGTCACTCGTGTTTTTTGAGGAGAATGTCGCCATGCCCACAATATCCCCCGAGGTACTGGATGCCTTGCGCAAGGCCGATACGCCGACGGTCTGCAACGCCCTGGAGCATGTGATGGGCGGACGCACGGCCGAGGGGTTCACCAAGACGCCGGTGGTCTGCGCCGACCCTGCCCTGCCGCCCGTGGTGGGCTTTGCCCGCACGGCAAAGATCCGCGCCACCTCTCCTGCGCAAAAGCCTGCAGCGGAGGTGCGGGCGCTGCGCATGCAGTACTACGAATATGTCTCGGACGGCGACGAGCCGCATGTGGTGGTGATCGAGGACACTGACTATCCCCATGCCATTGGCGGATTTTGGGGTGAAATGCAGGTGGCTCAGCATAAGGGGCTGGGCATTGCCGGCACGGTGACCAATGGCGTTTTGCGCGACTTGGGCATGCTCGACGAAGGCTATCAAGTGATTGCCGGGTCGGTCGGGCCCAGCCATGCCTTCGTGCATGTGACAGAGCTCGATCGCCCGGTGACGGTGTTTGGTATGGCTGTGAAACCGGACGACCTGATTCATGCCGACCGGCATGGTGCGGTGGTGATCCCGGCCGAGCATATCGAGCGCATGGCCTGGGCGATCGACGTGGTAATGCGCAAGGAAGTGCCGATCCTGACGGCGGCACGGGCGCCGGGGTTCACGGTGGAGAAGCTGCGGGCGGCGTGGCTGGAAGCGGATGAGATCCGTTAGTCGGTTAGTATCTGGCAGCAAACAGAAAGGCCGGCTTTCGCCGGCCTTTTTCGTTACTTGCCTGCCTGCATGCGATCCAGCCGGAGCTGGGCGGCGCGGCGGTGGCCTTCGAGGCCCTCGCTGGCAGATTGGCGGGCGGCGGGAGGGGCGACCTGTTTGACGCCCTCTTCATCAAGCCACTGGTGCGTCGCGATTTTTACATAGGCGCCGACCCAGAGGCCGCCGGTGTAGGCGCCGGCGCCCATGGTGGGGAGGGTGTGGTTGGTGCCCGAGCATTTGTCGGAATAAACGACGCTGGCCAGTTCACCGATGAAGAGCGAACCGTAATTGCGAAGCTTTTTGGCGAAAGCCTTGGCGTCCTTGGTGTGGACCTGCAGGTGTTCGGCGGCGATCAGGTCGGAATAGGCGATCATGGCTGCTTCGTCTTCGCAGACGGTGATCTCGCCGTAATTTATCCAGGCCTCACGGGCAGTTGTCGCTGTCGAGAGGGTCTGGAGCTGAGCTTCGACTTCGGCCTGGACGGCTTCGGCCAAGGCCTTGTCGGTGGTGATGAGACCAACGCGGGTGCGGATGTCGTGTTCGGCCTGAGCCAGGAGGTCGGTGGCGATCATTTCGGCATCGCCGGTGCTATCGGCAACGACGAAAATCTCAGACGGGCCAGCGAGTTGGTCGATACCGACGGGGCCAAAGACCTGACGCTTGGCTTCGTTAACGAAGGCATTGCCGGGGCCGACGATCTTGTTGACGGCGGGAACGCTCTCGGTGCCATAGGCCATGGCGGCGATGGCCTGGGCCCCGCCGATGCGGAAAATTCGGTCAGCACCAGAGAGATGGCAGCCGGCGATCATGGCCTTGTGGGCGTTCGGCGGAAGGCACGCGATGACCTCGTCGACGCCGGCGACCTTGGCCGGGACGATGGTCATTATTGGAGCGCTGAGAAGGGGATAGCGACCGCCGGGGACGTAGCAGCCGACGCGCTGGATAGGGATGACGCGGTGGCCCATGTGGACGCCCGGTAGGGTTTCGACTTCGAGCGGCAGGATGGTGGCGAGCTGCGCTTCGGCGAATTTTCGCACATTGGCGATGGCGAATTCGGTGTCTTTGCGGGTCTGAGGATCGAGCTCGGCGAGGGCAGATTCTCGTTCTGCAGCAGTGACTTCGAAGACTTCCAGGTCCGACTTGTCGAACCTGGCGGAGTATTCGCGTACGGCGGCGTCGCCATTCTTGCGAACGTTGGCGATGATCTCGCTGACCAGTGTTTCGACCGGCGCGTTGTCGCTGACCGAGGAGCGTTCGGGGGCCTTGACGTAAGTTACGCCGGGATAAGGAGAATTCGTATTCTGGGTCATCGCATCGCCTTCGATCAGCAGCAGCATTTGGGACAAAAGTGCTAGCAATTGGCGTGACACAAACGTCACCTTGCCGTGTCCACAATTTGATCTTGCATACGTATTCAAATTTTGCCAGAGTTTTTTGGCAAAATCGGTCTTGGCCATTGGTCGAGGCCTGCCCCGATGGTGGGGCGGACTGGGTTGATGAACAAAGCTATCCACGACAGGGAAAGTCATGAGGGTGCCGTCGCGGCGCCCCTGCCCTTGCTGTTGCTGCCTGGCACGGTCTGCGATGCGCGGCTATTCGCACCGCTGCTTTCCCGGCTCGATATGCCGGTGGCGATCATCGGGGATATGACCGGCGCGGAAACGACACCCGAGCTGGCGGCGCGCATCCTTGACCAAGCGCCGGAGCGCTTCTCTCTGCTTGGATTTTCGCTGGGCGGCATCGTGGCGCTGGAGATGATGGCGCAGGCCCCAGAGCGGATCGCGCGTCTGGCGCTAATTGACACGACAGCCCGGCCCGATCCCGAGGCCAATGCAGCCAAGCGCCGGTCGGCAGTGACCAAGGCGCGCGCTGAGGGCATGGATGGCTATATAGCCGATGCGTGGCACAATCTGGTGGCGCCGGAGAATGTCGCGGATGGCGAATTGGCCGCATTAATCGCGGCCATGGCGGGCGATGCCGGGCCGGATGTGCTGGCGAGGCAATCCGAGGTGGCGATCCACCGCGCCGACAGCCGGCCGAGGCTTTCTGCCATTGCAGTTCCGACACTCATATTGGCGGGCGAGGCCGAGAAGGTTTGCCCGCTGGAAGCGCATGAGGAAATGGCGCAAGCCATTCCGGGCGCCCGATTATTCACCATTCCCAAGGCAGGGCATTTCGCCCCGCTTGAAAATCCCGCCGCAGTGGCGCGTCATGTGCGCGACTGGCTGGCGGACACCACCGCCAATCCGGCAGACGCACGAGGAGCGACCATGAGCGAGACCACCAGCAACCCCAAGAGCAAGGGCGCATCAGCCGTGGCGCTGGAGGAAAGCGTGCTGCAGGTGGAGCGCCGCGATTATCCCGATCTGGCGCCAACGGATCGCCCGCGCTCGCAGTCTCTGGACGGGTTCGACGACATTTATACCGACATCGTCGACTACATCATTCGCTGCACGCACAAGATCTGGGACGAGCGCGATATCGGGCTGATCTATACGCATTACACCCACAACTGCGTGCTCTATGGCACGACGGGCACCATCTATAATCGTGAAGACGTGGTGCGCGACACGATCCAGCGGCTGGTTTCCTTCCCCGAGCGCCGGGGCATGGGCACACAGGTGATCTGGAACGGCAATGACAAGGACGGCTTCTATACCAGCCATCTGGTGACCGGATCGGGCCGGCATACCCAATATGGCCATCTCGGCCAGCCGACGGGCAAGCCTTTCGTGTCGCGGACTATTGCCGACTGCATGATCCACCGCAACATGATCTATCGCGAATGGGTGGTGGCCGATCAGATGGCGATCATCAAGCAGCTCGGGCTCGATCCAAACCATTTCGCCCTGCGCACGGCCAAGCAGAAATTTGCCGCTGGCCTGACCTCGCTCGATATCGGCGAAAACCGACGCTTTCTCGGCCAGACCCGGCCGAACGAGAAGGCGGACCTGAGCCTTGCGCATAACGATATCGAAGCGCAGACGATCGAGATGCTGCACGAGGTGTTCGTCAAGCGCATGTTCGGCCGCATTGCGCAGGATTATGCGCCGACCGCGCAATACCACGGTCCGCTCATGAAGGAGCTCTATGGCGTCGCTGCCATCATTCACCAGCATCTGGGCCTGATCGGTTCGCTGCCGGACGCGAGCTATGAAATCCAGCATGTGGCGTCAAACCCCTGCGAAGAGGGTGGCACGAAGGTCGCCGTGCGCTGGGTGATGGAGGGTCATCATCTGGGCTATGGCATTCTGGGCGAGCTGGGCGATCCGACCGGCAAGCGGGTGCAGGTGATGGGCATGAGCCATTACCATTGGAAGGACGGCAAGATCGTCGACGAGTGGAATGTCTATGACGAGTTGAGCCTGCTGGTGCAGGTCAAGCTCGGGCAGTTGGCAGAAGGCGCCGAGGCCTGATTTTCTCCGCGGGGAGCGGCGCCCAGGCGCCCCTCCCCCTAGCCCAGATTGTCGCGGAAGGCGTTGAGATCGGCGTCGACCGATGACGGCGCATCAAGCCATTCCTGCATGGCGGCACCGGTGGCCGGATCTCTCGGTGGAATGGGCAGCATCATGATGCGCTTGGCAGCTTCGCGATGCAGGTCCGGGGTCAGCCTGGCCTGCTGGCAATTGTCCCAATCCCGGCCGTCGGGATAGCCGCCGACCATCTGGATGTCCTCGGAATTGCCGGTCATGCAATGGGAAACACCGGCGGGCAGGACGACGATGTCGCCGGCCTCGACGCGGACCGTCACGCCATTCTCGCCGAACAGCACGACTTCCATCCAGCCGCGGGCGCAGCCGAGGCATTCGTGCGTGGTGGAGTGGAAGTGGTGATAGGTATAGATGCCGGGATAGCGCCAGTTGTTGAGCCAGCCATTGCTGCGCAGGCGGTCCAGCACTGCCTCTTCACCACCACCAGGAACGGCATTGCGGTGCACAAGCAGCGGAAAGCGGCTGTTGGGCAGCATGCCCGTGGGTTTGGACCAGTGCAATTCGGTCTTGATCTGACTCATCGCGTCCTCGTGCTGACCTCCGTGCCCGGCAGAGGCCCTGTCCTGCCGGACACACCCCTTTGGCACCCTTGCCATCCAATATCGGCATTTCAGCGCGTCGCGTCCAGCGGTGGCTTTGCTGGTACGAGCAAGGTGTCGCGGGGTGGTGATCCAGGGAACAGCATGGCAGAGTTGGCAGAGGAATGCAGGAGATCGTGCGGATGAAGCGGAAGTACTTGATGGCCATGGCAGCTGTTTTGGCTGGAATGCTCCAACCGGCCTGGGCACAAGAGATGGACACCGCTTCCCCCGCTGTCCAAACCTGGCACGCGTTCATGTCGTCACCGCAGGAATTGAACGATCTGCCGGCGGAGCGAAAAGCGCAGCAGATGAAACTGCTCGGCGCGGCCCTTCTGGAAGACCCGGTGGGCGTCAGCGATGACCTGGAGCGCAGTTCAGGCGGCGGTCGAGCCTTGCGCGCCTATCTGCAAGCCATGGTCGAAGACGGGGACCACACCGCGCTCGTCGAGCAGTTCCATGTCGTCATGCATGGCGGGCGACCGCATGAGCCGTTGGCCGATGTGCTCAACGCGTCGCAATCGCAGGATGGCTCTGTCTGGTTTCCCCAAGCCGAGCAGGCGGGCTTTTTCGCGGGAAGCCTTGCGGCTGTTCTTGACGGCAACAGGTCGGACAGTTGGCTCCCATGGTCTGATGACAAAAGTTCGGCCACCGCCGGGCAGGCTATTGCCACCCGCTTCGGCCTTGCCGTGCCCGCCGCCGACGAGACAGCCGCAGAATGGATCATCATCGCCTTTACGAACGAGGCGAGCGCGGTGTCCGCGCCCGCCGCCCACTGGTTCGAAAAGGGTTTCGACAAAGGCTATCGGTGATCCCAGCCGGAAATCACACGTGTCTTTCCTGCTGCTTCAGTTCGCCAGGGCGACTGCGTCGGCCCCGGCGGGAATCCGTGTGGGTGCAGACGGATCGGTTGCGGCATACCAGACGGCCTCGGCGACGTCGGAGGACAGCGTTTTTGGCGCGCCAGGCTGGCGCATGGCGGTGATGACGGCATTTGCGAAATCGCCATAGGGCTCGGGAAAGCCGCCGTTCTCCTGCAGGCGGGACAGGGCCGTGCTGCCGAAGCTGGTATCGGGAGCCGCGCCCGGCAGAACGATCTTGACCTCGATGCCCCAAGGCTCAAGCTCAATCGCCAGGGACTCGGTGAAGGCGTTCACGGCGGCCTTGCTGGCGGTATAGACGGACAGCAGCGGCAGCGGCTTCATGGTGACGCTCGAGGTCACGTTGATGATGAGGCCTGTGTTTCGCGCGCGGAACTGCGGCAGAACCGCCTGGATCACCCGCATGGTACCGATTGTGTTGGTCTCGAAGATGGACTGAGCCACCTCTATGGGCGTGCCCTCGAGGGCGTTGAGCCAGCCGATGCCGGCATTGTTGACCAGCACGTCTATAGGGCCAGCCGCGTCGATGGCGCTGCGAATGCTCTGGTCGTCCGTGACGTCGAGCGGCAGCACGGTCAGGTTTTCGGAGGCAGGAAACAGGTCGGTGCGCGGCGTGCGCATGGTGGCGACGACCTTCCAGCCGCGCGCCAGGAAGTGGTTTGCGGTGTCGAGGCCGAAGCCGGAGGAGCAGCCGGTGATGAGAACGGTTTTCACGTCAAAGTCCTTTCGTAGTCCAACGCTCCCTATGTGGACGGCGCAGCCGGGACGCGCTATCACGATGCATCCTGATTGCATTAGCGAGCGTCCAAATGATCGATCCGCTGGCCGAGATCGTGACCATGCTTCAGCCCAGCCTGCCGTTTTCCAAAACGGCGAGCGGGTCGGGGCATTGGCGCGTCGATGCCCCAAGTGACGGCAGCCCGTTCTTTGCGGTAATTCTCGAAGGCTCGACGCGGCTGTCGGTCAATGACGAACCCGACATCGCGCTGGAAGAGAATGACTTCGTGCTCATTCCCGCTGCCTACCGCTTCAAGATGGCGAGCACAGCGGACACACCGGACGACGGCACGGATCCCCTTCGGGTGACACGGCTGGGTGACGAAACCCGGCATGGCGACCCGACAGGGACGCCCAACATGCGCGTGCTGATCGGCCGGCTGGCCTTCGGATCGCCGGACAGCACGCTGGTGTTCGCCCTGCTGCCCTGCCTGCTGCTGGTGCGCGGCCAGCCACGCCTGACGGACCTTGTGCGGATGATCCGCAGCGAGGCGCAGGCGGCAAGACCGGCGAGAGAGGTCGTGCTGGAGCGGTTGCTGCAATTGCTGCTGATCGAGGCCCTGCGCTCGGACGCGGCGGGGTTGGAAACACCGGGACTGTTGCGGGGTCTTGCGGACCGCCACCTGGGACCAGCGATCCGCCAGATGCATGAAGCGCCGGCCAAAGCCTGGAGCGTAGAAGACCTGGCGGCGACGGCCATGCTGTCCCGCTCGGTGTTCTTTGACAGGTTTCAGAAGCTGACAGGCATGGCGCCGATGGAATATCTGCTGTCGTGGCGCATGGCGCTGGCCAAGGACATGTTGCGCCGCCGCGATGGCGGGATGAAGGAAGTGGCGCGGCGGATCGGCTATGGCTCGGCCAGTGCGTTCAGCGTGGCCTTTTCCCGGTTTGCCGGCATGCCGCCGAGCCAGTATGCAGAGGCGAGCAATCGAACATCGGCACTGGACCTTCCTGTGCCCAAGCAAACCGGAGACTGAGATGGCAGACGACAAACGGCATGTGGAGCAGGTCCGGCTGGCAGGCTGGACCGCCGGCGCCAGTGAAAAGGACAAGAACACCAATCCCCATCGCGGCAAGAAGAACGCCGACGAAGCCAATTGGGATGAAGCCTGGGAGGATGGCTTTGCCGGAAAGGACTATAACGTCTGGTCGTGATGGCCCGTCCATTTCCGAAATGAACGGCGACGCTGTCGCGCCGCCGTCCTGCGTTCAGATCCAGGTCGGAACCATGTTGCCGGCATAGCGGGCACCGAATGCGCCGTCGGGAAGCACCTGCTCGATCTGCGCCAGATCATCGGCTGACAGGACCAGGTCGGTCGCGCCGATGTTTTCTTCCAGGCGCGCGATGCGGCGCGTGCCCGGAATGGGCACGATGTCGTCGCCCTGCGCCAGCAGCCAGGCCAGTGCAAGCTGGGAAACGGTTGCGCCCTTGCTGCTGGCCAGTTGTTCGAGCTGGCGCACGGCGTCGCGGTTCTTCTCGAAGTTGCCCGGCTGCCAGCGGGGATCGACACGGCGCATGTCGCTCTCTTCATATTCGGCAGCAGGCTTGACCGCACCGGTGAGGAAGCCGCGGCCCAGCGGCGAATAGGGCACGAAGCCGATGCCCAGTTCGCGCGTGGTCGGCAGGACGGTTTCCACATCGCGCTCGAAGACGGAATATTCCGTCTGCAGCACGGTCACCGGCTGAACGGCATGCGCCTTGCGGATGGTTTGGGGGCCCGCTTCGCTGAGGCCGAAATACTTGACCTTGCCCTCGGCGATCAGGTCTCGCACCGTGCCGGCCACATCCTCGATCGGCACGTTCGGATCGACGCGGTGCTGATAGAGGATGTCGATCTGCTCGACACCGAGATAGCGCAGGCTGTTCTCGGCGACCTCACGGATATGGGCCGGCTGGCTGTTCACGCCGTAATTGCCATTGTCGAAGGTGAAGCCAAACTTGGTCGCGATGACAATGTCGTCGCGGAACGACTTCACCGCCTGGCCAATGAATTTTTCGTTCTCGCCCCAGCCGTAGAGTTCGGCAGTGTCAAAGAATGTCACGCCCAGATCGTAGGCGCGCCTGATGAGATCGAGGCCCGCCTGGGCGTCGGACGCGCCATAGGCGAGATGAAAGCCCATGGCGCCATAGCCGATTGCCGAAACCTCGGGGCCATTGCGCCCCAGCCTGCGTTTTTGCATGACGATATCCTCTCGTGCTTGTGCCACCAGAAGATAGGTACCGAGATGGCGAACCGCATGCCTGATGGTCCTGAATGATTGCCTGATCCTGCCGATCGCTTGACCTTTTGAGGCAAGCCATGTGGGATGAGGTCATGAGTGAGCTTGACGACATTCGCGCCATTGCGCTGCGCCACGCGGGCCGACACAATCCGGCACTGCCGCGCGTGCTGGTCTATCGCATCGACGACCTGACCGATGCAGCGGGGCTCATCTATGAACCTGTGGTGTGCCTGGTGCTGCAGGGACGCAAGCGCACCTTCATCGGCGACACCGTGCTCGAATATGGCGCCGGCGAATATATCGTGGTCGCGGCCGAGCTGACGGCCATGGGACAGGTGTGCGAAGCCAGCCCGGACGAACCCTATCTGGCGCTGAACCTGCTGCTCGACCCGGCGGTGATATCAAGCCTGCTGCTGGACATGGCCCGGCAGCCGGAGCCGTCCTTGCAATCTGGTTTCGGCGTTACCCAAGCCAGCCCGGCACAGATCGATACGTGGCGGCGCTTTGCCAATCTGCTGGACCAGCCCGATGAGGCTCGCGTCATGGCGCATCATCTGGAGCATGAACTCATCTTCAGGCTGCTGATGGGGCCGCAGGGCGGGCTGCTCCGGCAGATTGCCAATGCAGATTCGCGACTCGCCCATGTCCGGCGGGCCATGGCCTGGATCAAGCAGCATTTCGCCGACCGCCTGAGCATCGACGCCATGGCGGAAGTGGCGGGCATGAGCGTTTCCGTGTTTCACCGGCGGTTCAAGGCGGTCACGGGGATCACCCCGCTACAGTATCAAAAGCATATCCGGCTGCACGAAGCGCGGCGCCGGCTGATCACGGAACGCGCGGAAGCGGCGTCCGTCGGCTATGCGGTCGGCTACGAGAGCGCATCGCAGTTTTCCCGCGAGTACAAGCGCTTCTTCGGTGCCCCGCCTCGACGCGATGCCGACGACATGCAGGTGCTGGCCGAACCGGGACCCTAGGCCGGGTAATGCCAGCCCAGCCGCGTCCGGGCCTTTCCAGAATCGACTAAGCTGTGGTGGACCCCGAGGGGTTGCCGACGGGCCCCGGTCTGCTGCCCGTGCAGGCAGCCGATGAGCATCATCACAAATTCGATTTGTAGGTTCTTACCCGACATACACCACGCACCCATCTCGGTATGCATTCCCGCAGTAAATCGCGGGGTGTATGGGGCCAATGTCGACTGGTTTTTTTGGGAGACTTTTTCGCCTGTTGCGAAACCGGTCCAGTTAAAGTCGGCCTCATATGTCGGTGTCTGGTTGGAAGCGGATTGATCAGATTAGCAGCAAATGCTGTCTAGGTCGACAGTGCACCAGCAATGGCAAAGAGAACAAACTTGTTCACTAGAATCCCAAATAGCTAACTAGCTTTGTAAATGTCAGGTTCTATCGGCGCCACTTTAAAAACAAGTCTCCGACACGAGCAATTTTGTGGCGTACATTGGCATCGTGGAATAAAATATCGATGACAGATTGCCACACCAATGGTCCTAAATATTACTGGGAGATGCGAGTTCCGTCCATCAAGGTTTATCCTAAGACAACCCCGCACGGTGGCAAGGATGCAGGAGTTGAGGTGGTTTGCCCGCCCACCATCGTGGCTCGCGAGGTCTGTTCGAAGCATCGTAGCCGGCCAATTCCTCCAGATCACGAGCAATTCATTTAGGTTGATAATTGCCCTTCCCCATAGGCTTTAGCCTAACGGTCGGCTGACAGCTTTTTGGCTATCACACTGGCAAAGGGACAATGTCATGACGACGAAAATACCATTCCGCAGCAAGCAGATTCGGCACCCAGCAAGCCAAGCTATCGCAGGATTAGCTTGGTCCAAGGGAAGGCTAAAAGCGAAGGTAAGCCCAACATAGAGGCGAAGGGTCCGCTACGGCGACAACGCCCCGATGGCCGTGATCGAATTCAACGATCGCGACTTCGCTAAGGGTCAGGACTTAGGTCCGGTCCGGGTGCTCGAAGACTACGGCTATGACGCCGCATAAGCTTCGTTTCCAGCGCAGAATTGAAAGTGGGCTCCGGTCCATTTCGGGGCCGTTTTGTGCGAAGCCATGGCTTTTCTCCCGGCGATTTGTCCAGTATTCAGGATGTCATGTCTGAATAGTTGTATGACCTCATTATCATTCGCGTGGGGAGGCGACGTGGCAAGCAGTATCTTGGTGGTGACGCATGTTCCGATCCACGAAAGTGCCGACGGCACTTTCATCGATGAACAGACAGCCAGGGGGATTGCCCAGTGGCGGAAGCACTTCGATCGAGTGACTTATGTGGGAATGACCGCCGAGGGGGCGGGCAGTTCATCGGCCTGGGTGGCTCTTGAGCAGCAGCTAGGTACGGCAGACTGCAGGACCATTGTGCTGCCCGACGGCTATGCCTTGTCGCGTATGATCAAGCATTATAGGTCCGTGCGGAAGACGCTGCGGGGAGCGATTGCAGAGCATGAGCATCTGTGCTTCACCATTGGCGGGCTGATTGGTGACTGGCCGGCCATTGCAGCGCTAGAGGCGCGCAAGCAGAAGCGCGACTATGTCGTCTGGATCGATCGCGTCGAGCCGCAGATCATCCGGCAGGCGATGGCGGGGTCATCGCTCAAGCGCAGGGTCAAGTCTACAATCGAGTTGCCACTGATGGATCGCTATCAGCGATTCATCCTCGGCAGTAGCCGAAGGGCTCTGCTGCAAGGCATGGATACATTCAATTACTTCAGGGCCTCGGCGCCCGACCCGCACTGCATATACGATACGCATACGACGGCGACAGACCAGATCGGCGCGGCGCAGCTACAAGGCAAGCTGGCCCGGATCAGATCGGGCGCGCCGCTTGAAATCGTATACACAGGTCGCGCGGCGACGATGAAGGGGACCGGGGACTGGCTGGGTGTCCTCGAAATTCTGAACGGGCGCGGCGTGCCCTTTCGGGCGCGCTGGATCGGGGATGGGCCTGATATCGATAAGATGCGGCAGCGGGTCGAGGCGGCCTCGCTGGGCGACAAGATCATGTTGCCCGGGTTCGAGACGGATCGCGAGAAACTGCTGGCAGCGCTGCGCGACAGCGACATGCTGCTCTTCTGTCACAAGACTATGGAATCGGCGCGGTGCCTGATCGAGACACTGGTGTCGGGTTGCCCGATGGTAGGCTATGACTCGGCCTATGCGAAGGGCCTAGCTGAAGAGCACGGTGGTGCCCTATTGACGCCACGCGATGATGTCGAGGCGCTGGCCGGGGCTGTGGTGGCGCTGCATTTCGATAGGGCGCGGCTGGCGCGCCTCGTCGAGCAGGCGGCGCAATCGGGCGAGCATTATGACGAGGACGCGGTCTATGCACACCGTGCTAGGCTGATGGGCGCAGGCGCTTGAGTGAAAACCACTTGGATCATGCAATCTGTTTTGTGAGTATCGGCTGATAGGCTCAGGAGCTGCGGCTATGGCGCCTAGGCGGATGGACAATGTTGGGATTGCCTTCGAGGATCTCGACGTGAAGGTCGCGTTCTTCACCGATCTTGGGCTGACAATTGAGGGCGGCGCGCCCAGTACTTAGATCGCCCAAACGGACTCGGTCTGAAAGATAGAACCGCCGCCAGCCTTCATCGCTTTGGTCGCAGCCTCCGCCGTGAGAAACTTTCCCTTGAGAATCGTGCCAGATATCTGTCGTAGTCATGCTCTGCCAGCTCTTGATCGCCATGGAGACGCAGAAGAGCATGACAAGGATTTCCAGATATTGCGATAGTGCGGAGCATACCAACGCTATCAGAGCGCATATCAGCCCCTCGTTGCAGTATTCGCGGATTTGGGCGCCTTTGAAAGGATTGGGCTTTTTAGATCGGTATAAAGCCTGCAAGCCGCTTGATTGAGGATCAAAATCCTACAGAACAGAAGCTTAAGTAACTGAATTTAAATATAAAACTTGACGCACCCGACAGGATTCGAACCTGCGACCTCTGCCTTCGGAGTTCGATTTTAGACTTTTCCCGTTTTGTCAATACTGCTAACGCATTGAAACTTATAGGATGGCTTCGTATTTTTTCAAGGCGTCTTTACTGCTCTTTGTGTGTTGCGTTGTCCCAAAACTGTCCTGCCAGTTGGTCAATGAGCAACAAGAGTTTGCTATCACGGATGTCCATAATGGGGTGGTTTGCAGTCCGTCTGGTTTTGGTGAACTTCGGGCTTAAATCGAACATGGCTATGTGTGCGAATTACCGAACTGTAGCGGAGGATCAGACATGACGGAATTTCTCGACCACGCATCATATATCGCTGCTGCACCGGAAGCTCTACGGCCGCAGCTTGCTCACGTCCGCGACCAGCTAAGACGGACTCTCCCCGACGCTGAGGAGATCAATCAGTACGGCATGCCAGGTTTTGGTTTCGGGAAGAAAATCATCGCAGGCTATGGTGCGTTCAGCAAACAGTGCGGTCTTTACGTGGCGAAAGGCGCCATTGCTCACCATGCTGACGACATCGCTTCAGCTGGCCTTAAGGCTTCCAAAACTGGTGTCGCCTTTTCACCGTCGAAACCAATCCCCGATGACTTGATCGCAGCGCTGGCTTTGGCATCCCGACGGGAGCTTGCCGTCTAGATCTCCTAAGCCACATCTAAGGCGTGGAGTGGAGACCGACGTCGTCGGGGTAGTTAGCAGACATGCGGCATTAGCCAGGGAAAGGCCAAAGCAGACTTGTCTCTGCTTTGACCCGGAATCGCAGTTTAGGCTTCGACGGAGTATCCTGATGTTCCGAAAACTGAAAAGGACCCGACTTGGGCAGGTCCGCCTTCCGGTGCTAGTCCCGAGGTGCGCGATGACCGAAATGGGGTTGATCGCAGCCCGGCAGTGGCGGGCTAGGTTCGGACAGTCGCGATAGGGAGCAATAGAGATGTTCAAGCGGATATCGGGCAAACTTATCCAAACAGCACTCACCGCAGTTTTGGTCTGCGCGCCTGCAAATGGGGCATCGTCCGATGGATGCAGTATGGAAAGCAGGACACTCGATACGAAATCCAGCGGTATGTTGGTGCTTGAGGTGTTCGGTGCGGACACTTTGTGTATCGAGCCGCAGGGGACCGCGAATCTTGCTCCCTACACGCCGACAGTGCGCATCCGTAATACAGGTCCTGAACCGGTCACTGTAAGCTATCAGCTAGACCCTGCGCGATCTTTCCGGTCCACGGCCATCTGGCCTGCAGGCAGGGCCAATCAGGCTGTGGATTTCAACGATGTCACCGGCGGCACCAATGCGCAGCACAAAACAATCGGAGCCGGCGAGGATCTGCTGATCAGCAGTTGGACAAGGCACGTTGACGCAATTCGCAGCCGTATATTGCCGAGCTGGGGCCGACCCGCCAATAACGCGCCGCAGGATTTTGTCGTGCGGTTCGATCTGGCGATATCCTACGAAAATGATGCAAGTACCATCCCCGTGTCGGAGACGTTTTCCATTCCGATCCGCGCCGTGCTGGTCGCGCAATAGGGGGCCGCGAATTCGTGACTGACAGGCCATTCAGCAGAGGGCAGCAATTGTGGAAATGCAGGCCAATTTCGGTCGACCCTATGACATCTACTTCCGCATAGTCGATGACACGATCTATTGCGGTGAGTACACGGACGAGATCAGCCAATGACATCCTTCAGTTTAGATCGATATGACGGATTGCAGTTCGGCAATGCTTTGGCGCTTGACGCGGCCGCCTTTTTGAAACGGCACAGATGGTTTGGCGATCTGGGCGCCATTGTCCGGGCGCATCGCGACTATACAGGCCACGGTCTCTTCCACGATCGCAAGGCCTGCGTCTTCTTCCTCTCCCAGTCGCAGGATGGCCTGCCGCACGGAGAGCCCTTACTCACCTTTGACAGCGACGAGGAATTTACGAACTGGCTGTCCAGCCAGAGTGATCGATCCCTGTCCGGCTACGGCCCCGCAGTTTCGTCCCGCTTCAACGAATATCCGGGCAATCAGCGGGTGACGCGAGAATTGATCCTCGCGCATATCGCTAGGGCACCAGCGGAAAGTCCCGAGATCTAGCTTCATAGGTGCATAGCGCGGGCGGCGGGGCCAACCCTTGCCAGAGGCGGGCTTGCATCAAGGGCAATCGGCAAAGACGATTGCTACTGCGACCCTATTCGAGGGACGGAAAAGAGACGTCAGGAAGGCAATGCAGACCGTCTGACGATGCTACTTCTACGACCAATTCCGAGAAACCGGGCATGATGCTGTCGGCATTTCCGCCATGTTCCTCAATCGCAGCAGCAACGGTCTCAAATCGGTGGGCCATATCCTGTCCGCAAATCTCGCTGCCATCATTCATGATCAGTATTGGCAACCACGGGCCATCCCTGTCGCTGACCAAAAGTGCGGAAATCGCGCTGGCACCGCCGCTATCAGCGATAACGAATGCCGATGCTCCGCAATCGGTGACCTGGACATTCATCTCCTCGACCACGAAAACTTCGGTGCCGCTACGTAGCGCATCCAGTATGGCAGTGCGCTCATTTGAGCCCGGCGCAGGCGTAAAAACGCTCTCTGACTTGGCTGCCGCCGGCAAACCGATGGCCATTGAACAGGCGACCATCAAGACGGTGGCGCGAACGCGGACCATGACCAGACCCTTCGATTGTTGATGATGAACCGACAATTGCATGGATGCCGCCCGAGCGCATAAACGTTGCCGCATAATCGCGTTCCAGCTCCATTAAAAGGGTACGAGGCGGGATATCCATTTGCTTTGACTCCCGTGGGTCTCCGGCATGCGGATGGACAGCACACCGTCTTCAAAGGAGGAATTTGCATCCCCGTCCGTGGTGCCAAGGATGTAGTCTACCGTCGGCACCTGGAGGTCAGGCGGCAATCCCGGCGGTGGGACGTAGACTGTGTTACCTTCAAATGCGAGATCGCCTATGCGCTCTCTCCCGTAGGGCCCGCCGGTGGACCAGGCATAAAAGACCTGCATATAGAACCCGACCTGTGCGTTGCCGTCATCGGATGGAATGTCCCGCCGTTCCAGAACTATGAATTGGCCACCGTCGGCGGTGCCGACATAGGCGGCGTTTGGCGGTATGACGGCGCTGTCTTCATAGATCGACGTCGATTGCGCCATGGGCTGGGGGAATGCCGTAAAAAGGCACATGAGAACACCAGCAGCAATCGAAAGTGTGGCAGAGGCAATCATGAGCGCTTAATCTGGGTCATAGGCTGTATTCCATGTCGTCAATTTGGACTGCCGGACTTATCGACCGTCCCAGTCGCACAGCCCAGGTTCTTCTGAATGCAGAAGAAATACCGTCGGCATGGCATCTCCTGATGGCGAAACATCGGCAATCGAACGCGTCACTGGTTCCGCGCAGCCAATCTCCTCTGCCGCCGATCTCGCGTATTCCGCGCGCAGATACTCGGTGTTCAATCGCAATCGACCACTTTGATCGAACGTTGGAAGAACGATCCCGCCATCGCATTCGATCATACAGGTCGTCGTGCCGTCGATATCGTCGCAATATGTTATGGCAGAGAACTCCCGAGTGTCGTCGCGGAACCTGACGCGGATGTCATAACTTTCCGGCATGTCGTTGATCCTGGGGATGTGCAGAGCTCGGATTTGGGCGACCTGCTGGCCAGGATTGTTATCGAGATGATCGGGCGAGTAAACTCGCGAGAAGCACGTCGGCGCCGCGACGGCCGGGAGGGGCAGCAACGCTGCCAGCGAGATCGTTACGTGCAGAATTTTCCTCATGTTACTCTCCACAGGCGGCGCAGGTGACCCTTCGGTTCGGCGCTACGCGGTCCGTCCTGCTGTCGCTATCAACGGGACGCGGCCTCAACACGCTGATACAACGTTGGAAATCGTAGACCGACGGGGTGGACCCATCAATGATAAAGCGTTCTCTGTTAGTGGCCATCTTGGCGATTGTCTCGACACCTTCATTCGCCGGCGTACCTCCCGAGTGTATCGCCTTGGCGGAGCGCATTGCGGACATCTCGCGAGAAATGGACCCCAGCCGGGGTGAAGTGCGACCGGGGTACCCTCGCGAACTGTCTGAGCGGGAGGATATTGATTGCGCCGTGCTCGTCGAACGTTCGGACGACGTGCCGCCATTCCAGAAGGTGAGACCCAGATTGCTGAAGGCCCATTCGGGCTGACAATTCCACTCAGCAAGATGCCGCGCGGTACCACAGGCCAGACAGCGGGGAAATTCCTGTTCGCCGGACAGCCAGCCGGGAATGAATTCGACCGCCTCGTCGAACATATGGACCCGGCCACAGGTGGCGCAGGTCAGGTTCAAATCCGCGCTTTCCATGGGGTGGAAAGCCCGACGGCCTTCGCATTCGAGACTGACGCCAGACACGGCGAGACCGAGATGGATTGCATCGCCATCCTCAAACAGCTCCCTGGCACCCGGCAGGAAACGGTGGCCAGGAGCTGTCGCAAGCGTGCAGTCGGATGGCTGAGCCTCCACCATGTCTCTTTCAACGAGAAAGGCCAGGGCCTGGTGCGCTTTGTCCCTGGCATTGGGATAGTCGCCCTGGTGGACGGGTACGAGATGAAGACTGTTGTCGCTCAAGCGCGCCTCTCATGTTGCCATCCGGCCTGATCTATCAATTTTGATCGATTGCCTAGGATGCGGCTCCGATCTGAAGCAGGTTGAATTCACGCCTGGTATGGCGGCTGAGGGTTTCGACGAATAAAGGATTGCCGGCGTCGCCCGCATCTTCTCCGATAAAGCTCACCACTGCGGCACAAAGCGCCCCTTCTGCGGCAATGGACAGCCCATTTGCCTGAGCCACCGTGGCCATGTTGGCAGCCCAGCGCTCCTCAAGCGCAGCAACGCTTTTGTCGGCGGTTTCACAGTCGGGATAGGTCAGTGCGATCGTGACGGTTGGGCCGAGTTCATGCTGCACATCGGCAACAATGCCGCCGAGATAAGGTGGGATGCCCTGCGTCCCTTCGAACATCGCTGCCTCCAGCACGGTTTTGGCCTCATCGATACTGGTCGCCCCAATCACGGCGGCAGGGTCGATGTCGGCAAGGCCGAATGCAGGTGAAATGACCACGGCCTGTACGATCTGATGCCCGTCGCTCTTGACACTCCCACTCAGTCCGTCAAGCGCGGCCGCCAGGATGGTATTGTCGGCAACGGACGGATCGGTTTTGGTCAAGGCAGCCATGGCTTCGGGTGCTGGCGCCTGGATCACCACGTCATCGAGCGCCAGCGCGAAAGACGACTTCCCTATGGCGCCGATCCAGGGATTACCGAGCAAAAGCATGAAATCTCACCGCGGATTCGCGATCGACAGCCGCGAAAACGCAGTCAAAATCCACAAATTCAGTCGCAAATGGGCGGCTCTATCGTGACTGAGAATTGCCGCGGTCCGGGAACTGGCACCGCCTCCGGACCGGCCGCAGACTCTGGTGCAACCAGTCGAGCAGTCACGGTGCAGTTTCGCGACCGGACCACATAGTCCGGATCCGCAAATTCGATCGAGACGATGATCTCGCCGCGACCGGCGAGGGCCCTGGCTGTTGCATCGAGCACGGCGTGGACTTCGGATACGCGCCGGCTCTCGGGCGGCAAAGCTGCCTGCACGGCCGGAGTGGCCATGGCCGACAGGACAAGGCCAAAGCCAAGGCTGAAATTCCACGCGCCCATGAAGACCGAAGCACGCATCATCGGACTGGCCTTCCTTGCGTCGAGCTACCAACCAGCATGGCAGCGAACACTGCCGCAAGCGACGGCGGCGTCTGACCCTCAGGCCAGCGAACGACGTGGTACTGCCCCTGCTCTTCTCGCGCGATCGCACAATGGGGTGGCGGGATTGCGTGACTTGTCAGGCTGTCGAAGCCAATCAAATCCAGTTCCCTGTGCCAAAGGGAAACGATCATGCGGTTGTGCGCACTTCGGGTAATCTCCATGTCCGCGCCATGCGGCCAGACATAGGTGTTTGTCGCACCATCCTGGCTGGCCGCTACGCCCATGCGCGTGCCTTCGGCCGTGATGCAGTAGGCGTCCAATTCTCGCACGGTGCTTTCACTCGCGAGGGATGGAAAACAGGAAAGTCCAGCGATGCCCACTGCCATCGATATCTGGATCAGGCGTTCCGTCGACGGGTCAAATGCATTGGTCAACCTCACAGGCATGATGGTGTCCCTTCTTGGATTTGACAGTAGGACGCTCGCAGACCAGGAAACCTTGGCAGGTGGCTTGCGATGAGGGACAACAACGACCTCGGCGCTGTGCGGACTATGAGAAGGATTGCCATGATTGTGGTCATGGCGAGCACGATGTTTATCCTTCGACCAAGGTCCGACCTAATGCCATCGTCACATTGATATGAATCCACGGAGAGACACGATGAAGACGCTTTTGGCTCTGGGAATGGCGATGGCATTGACCGGCGCGGCAACGGCCCAGGAAGGCCCTGCACCCATGACGTTAGCTGCGGCCCTGGAAAACCTGCCCGACCATGTGAGCTTTACCATAGACGTTTCCTCCGACCTGTTACCACAGGAACAGTTGCAGGAGCTTGCAGGCCAGATCGGCATGGATGTCATGAACAACCATTTCTATGGTGCCATCTACGCATATATTCCGGCGGACGGCGGCATTATGGAAATCAAGCTCCGTAGCGGCCTGCACTCTCGCGACGCGGCAAAGGCGGGCGCGCTTGCCGATTGCGAAGAAGCCAGGGAAGCGGGCGATGGCGAATGCAGCCTGTTCGGCGAGATCCTGCCCGAAGGCTGGACAGAGGCCATGCCGCAACTGCATCACGAGGCAATCAGGGCGCTGGCCGAAACCGCCAATCAGTTGCCGGAAGGCGCCGTCGTGGCACGCTCCTCCAGCAGCACCATTTTCGAGATCTGGGCGGGTGAGAATGCAGCCGGCGCTTTGGATGCCTGTAACGAGGCCAATATCGCAGCGGGCCACGAGCGAGACTGCCAGATTGTCATCAGCGACGACGCTTGATCGCTATTTCCTCCCAAAGGAGTAATCTTACTGGCCGATTTCATGAACGCAAACATGGAGCTATTGACTGAAACGGGTCGGTGTGAGACCGGCTCTTCCGGGGTGGGTAGAAGACGGACTGCTAATAAGATACCGCCTCCTGGAAAGGGACATGCCCTGACTCCGGTGATATGTTCGTTGGGACTTAGTCTTAGAGACCGGGCATGGACCTCGCTGATTATCCGCCACATTTCAGGCACGAGATGGATACCATCATCGGATCCGTACGCCGCCATGTTCGGGACAACTTCGGCTTACCGAAAACCGACGAGTACTACCGGAGACTCGACATTCTGTTAGAGCCCCTTGGCGCGGACCTTGATCCGACTAAGCAGTCGGATCATGACTGGCTATAGCAGCTTACATAAAGCGACGGCGTCATGTTGAATGACTGAAATGGGGTCGACGGCCGACCGTCGCCTCGGGGGTGATGGGGTGGACGCCCCCCGGCGGCATCGATGTGCCAAAGTGGAGGTGTTGAACACACCACTTGAGGAGGCGCCCATGTCGGAAGTTACCACAATCGGTCTGGATATCGCGAAGAACGTTTTTCATGCGCATGGCGCAGATGCCAGCGGCAGGCCGCTGTTCAGTCGCAAGATCAGCCGGACCAAGTTGCTGGAGTTCTTCGCCAAACAGCCCCGTTGCCTGGTGGCGTTGGAGGCCTGCGGCGGTGCGCATCACTGGGCCAGGGAAATGACGCTGCTGGGTCATAGGGTCAAGCTGATCCCGCCGGCCTATGTGAAGCCCTTCGTGAAGCGGAACAAGAACGATGCCGTCGATGCAGAAGCCATCTGCGAAGCCGCGCAGCGACCCAACATGCGGTTTGTGGCCATCAAGAACGAGGAGCAACAGGCATCGGCGCTGGTGTTTAGAACCCGCGACCTGCTGGTGCGGCAGCGGACCCAGTTGATCAATGCGATCCGCGGTCACCTGACCGAGTATGGCTGGGTGGCGCCAAAGGGACCGTCGCACATAGCTGTGCTCGGTGACCTGCTTGATGGCGAGATAGGCGCGTCGCTTCCGGATGCGGCCAAGCCCATGTTCCGCATGATGCTCGATCTGCTTGAGGTGCTGAACGTCAAGATCGCCAAACTGGACAAGGAGATCGCCCGACTCGCCCGTGAGGATCTGATCGCCAGGAGACTGATGACAATACCAGGCGTGGGCCCGATCACCGCGACAGCGATTGCCGCCCTCGCGCCACCAGCCGAGACGTTTACCAAAGGCCGGGACTTCGCGGCCTGGTTGGGTCTGGCGCCGCGTCAGCTCTCGAGCGGAGGCAAGCAGAAACTCGGATCGATCACGAAGATGGGCGAACGAACGCTGAGGCGCCTGCTCATCATCGGATGCAGTGCAGTCGTCCTGCAGGCCAGTCGACGAGGTGCACCGGCAGGATCGTGGTTGGAGCAGATGATGGCCCGCAAGCCGCGCATGCTGGTCACCGTAGCACTGGCCAACAAGACCGCGCGTATCATCTGGGCGCTGCTCATCAAACAAGAGGAATACAAAGCTCCGGTCGCGGCTGCGGCATAAGCCAAGGCGGACCAGAGGTCGTCGAAGACGGAGTCGGTCGAAGGAAGGTATGGCGCAACAGTCGGTGAGACGGGATCGGAAAACCAGCGCAATCCACTGTGCCTTGAGCACGCCGTGGGTGATATGGATCCGGTCCGCGAACTCCCATACGGGCCCGCAGCCTCTGGTGCTGCATCAGAGGCCGGACAGATGGCAGCATCCGACTACGGCCTAGCCGAACGTCCGGCAAGCGGATGAAAATCCAAAAGACAAAAAACCAGATTCCCGCTTCGGTAGAAAAGCGGGAACTCACTTTGCACTTTTTGGGCCCCGGCTTCGCCACCCCAAAAGTTCGTGAGCTCTCCGAGGGCCCTGCGGGACTTTGCCGCTTTTATTGACGCGGTATTGGAATGAGCCGCCCCCCTTCGTCGCTCTGCGCCAGGGGGGACGAGGCCTACGGCCCGGCTCATGACGACTACCAATCTGTTGGTTGGGCTCGATGATTAGACGGGGACGACAAAGTTGGGGTCGCTGAGCTTTCCAGAAAATCGCTCCGCAATTCCCTGGAACCTTGGCTCAGCTTGACTCGACCCAAACGGCCGGGCCTGCGGCCTCACCCCGCCGCCGATGGCGGTCGGTTGGGGTGAGTGTCTGGCCGTTTGGATCGCGTCAACCCGCGACTTTGACGGGTTGCAGCTACCGCACGATTCTCCAAATTGCTCTCTCGTTCTTCGATCCAGTTGATCGTAGATCCGTTCTCGACAGGATTCGCACAATTCCTCACGTTTGCCTGCTCTGAACAATAAGGCCCGTCAATGAGCTGGAGCATCGATCGGCAAACTGATTGCCTTGATGTGTCGGCCAGTTTCCAATCACACCCGGGCAAATCGAACCGTCAGTTGTGATCTAAGTCGGACTTTTGTTCTGTGTTTGTTCGTGCATATAACCGAGCCTTGGCACATCGCCGAGGAGTCGACGCATGCGTATCTCGAGAATTGTTATGGCACCTGGCGGCATGCCGGTTCCTCTCTCGACGCTGATAGAGATACTCATCCCACTCGTCGGCCAAGCAGTCCACGCCGGTTTCCCATCCCCGGCAGACGATTTCATCGAGGAGATGATCGACCTCAACCAGGTTCTCGTCCCCAATCCCATTTCGTCTTATCTCTGGCGGGTCGTGGGCGACTGTATGATCGACGTGAAGATTTTCCCGGGCGACGTTGTCGTTGTCGACCGCTCCTTGGCACCCAAAGATCGTGATGTCGTTCTCGTAATCATTGATGGCGAACCCACGCTCAAGCGGCTCAATCGTCGCGGCGGGGTCATGATACTGCATAACGAGAATGCCAGATTGCCGCCGTTTGCCGCCCACTTGCTGATCTTGCGATGAAATCGCTTTAGCAAGGATCGCAATCGCACGTTGCGCGACCAAACCGGTAGCCCCATGGTGACCACGCCGTACCGAGCATGCCGTGCTGCGGAGTCTGCCAAAAAGGCCTCCAACGACGTGAGGTAGGCGGAGCGCTCCCGGCGAGCCACTAACGGTAGAAAGCGGCATGCCCGAAAACCAGCAGGTTGATCGACCTCCAACGTCAGAAGATCAACTCGGCTATTGGTGTTCGAGAGGCGCAGGTCCGCGCCCGCAGCTGCCATCTTCTCGACGATGACCTGGGTCTGGTGTGCGAGCTTTCTGTCTGCCACCAGCTTTTCCAGGAATGCGATCGGCTCCATCCGGCGGCCGGTAGCCTCTCGGACCAGGTCATCTGAGGTGAGCTGGCGACGGCCGTGTCGTGTTTGCTCGCGGGACGCATGGCCAGCCTCCGCCGGCCCAACGGGCGCATTCTGTTGCCAATCTGTGGCCGAAGCGGCCGAAGACATCGCCTCATTGGGTGGCGGAGGTGGTGCAAAAGCACTGGAAACACTGGGGGAAGGAGTGGCGCACCCGGCGAGATTCGAACTCACGACCTCTACCTTCGGAGGGCTGACGTTGAGCATTTTCTGGGTTTGACCACGATCAGAGAGCTCGGTTTTTCTGTCATGATTTCAGCGTCTTAAACCATTTCCGGATTTTCCTGTGTAAACTCGCCAATGCAAGCGCTTCCGATGTCGTGGTGACTCTATGGTGACTCTAGTCGGAGGTGTCACATGGCCAAGCGCGCAAAAACACAGAAGTTGACCAAGACCGTTGTCGATCGTGCGGCAGCGCTAGATAAGCCCTTTTTCATCTGGTGCTCGGAACTGGCAGGCTTCGGTGTCCGCGTGTTCCCCAGCGGCGCAAAATCCTACTATGCCGACTATTATAACAGGAGCGGTGAGCGCAGCCGCATGGCGCTGGGCAGCCACGGCAAGCTGACGACCGAAGAAGCACGCAAGGAGGCGCGCATTATTCTGGCTGATGTGCTGCGCGGTGGCGACGCCGCGCTGGAGCGACGCACGCGTCGCAAATCTCTTACCGTGAGCGAGCTGTGCGACGACTACCTTGTCGATGCGCGCAAGGGGCTGGTGCTCGGTCGCAAGAAGAAGCCCAAGAAGGCGTCAACTCTCGATACCGACGAGGGCCGCATCATTCGCCACATAAAGCCCCTGCTTGGGCGGCGCCTGGTGATTGATCTTAAACCGTCGGACATCCACAAATTCATTGCAGACGTAACACTCGGCAAGACCGCTACCACTCAACCATCCCCTAATAAGCGCGGAAAGGTGGTCGTTACTGGTGGCGCGGGCACCGCCACGCGCACAACTGGCCTGCTCAGCGGCATACTGACGTATGCAAAACACAAGGGGATTATCACGACCAACCCAGCGTTTGGCGTTCCCCGCCCTGCCTATAGCAAGCGGGATCGCCGCCTGACGCCAGCCGAATACAAAAAACTGGGCGATGCTCTTCGGGACGCTGACGATCAGATCTATCAGGCACGCGATGGTGTCTGGCTGCTGGCGTTAACCGGGGCTCGCATCAGCGAAATCGCGCGGCTTAAGTGGATTTCCGTTTCGAGGGACACTGCTATTCTGGAAGACACCAAGACCGGCAGGTCGCTGAGGCCGGTGACAGGTGTCATGCGCGATATCTTGCAGAAGCTACCGCGCAAAGACGCCAGCACATATGCCTTGAGTGGGGTTCGGAACCTCGCCAGCCACTACGGAGGGCTGGACGGCGCAATAGACCGAATTACCGCAAGGGCCGGCCTACAGGGCATTACCGCCCATACGCTTCGCCATTCATTTGCCAGCATTGGCAATGACCTGCGGTTTACCGATAGCACGATCGGCGCCATCATCGGCCACGAGACGCATTCCATCACCGCCGACTACATCCATCATCTGGACCCCGTCCTCTTGGCGGCGGCCAACATTATCGCGAACGAGGTGTATCGTCAGATGCTGGAAGGAACAGATTTCTCCGCACCACCTGTCGTCTCGCCATGATTGTCCGCAGCAGGCAGCTCACGTCCGCTCTGTTCAAACTCCAGAATGCTGGCGTTGATCATATAGAGCCGCATTTTGGAGCCACGCACACTCTTTGAGACACTGGTCTTTCCGGCACCGTCCTTCTCGAGAAATTTGGCATTTGCCAGATCAGCGACGGCCGTCTTGAAGTTGAGGCCCCCGAGTGCCTCGTCAAGTCCGCCTTTGGTGAAGCCGTAGCGGACGTCATCGCGATCCCGGAAATAATACCCGACCAGATTGTTGGTGCGCGGCATGTCATCAGGATCAAAGTCTTCCGCCTTCGGCGAACCAATCCATTCAAACCGCGAGGTCTGGTGGGCCTGAATAAAGCGCTGAACGGCTTGGATGGCTTTTGTGCGCTCCAGGGCGCCATCCCCACCACGCTCGAGAAGCCAGGCATCGAAGCAGGTGCGAATGGCATCCATCGCTTCACTGGACGACCAAGGCGCAATGCGGTGTTCGCTTGCGAACTGTGCCGCGACACAAGCCGTCGCAAACCTTTCGGCCGCTCGCAGGACCTGGCCTCCTTCAAGGCCCCTCGACAGTTCACCGGCGACGCTCCGGACGCGGGCCTTCAAACTTTCGATACCATCTGGACGGGTGGCGATGATGGCTTTCACCATCGCCTCAAAGGGCGTCCCATGTTGATTCTGGCTAGCCTCGCGTAGGTGATCGGCCAGCGCGGCGCCGCTGGGGAAACCATGAAGGTTCTCAAACACACCGTGTTTGCCCACCTCGCTCGGAATATCCAGCATCCGAATTTCCTGACCGGCCATCGCGCGGCGCCGCCCCATGCGATCATCCTGTACCCGGTCGGCAAGAGATTCTTCGCCCGTGCTGATGAACAGCAGACGAAACCGCGCCGTCTCTTTCGCTAAGCCATCCTTGGTCGCACGAGTCCGCCCGAGGCCGTTGGCGAGCATGTAGGCAGCCTCCGAGGCGGCGTCGGGAGCAACCTGTCCGATCTCATCGAGCGCCAGCAAGGCGTCATTGTGAAGAGCGGCAATTCCCTCCAAGCCCGCGCTAGTCGCTCGCCATGTCTGCATGAAGCGCTGATCTGAGAAAATGCTGGAGGCGGCCCGGATAAGGGACGTTTTGCCAATCGAAGAGGCGCCGCGGAAGTGGACGCCACCACCGGATATATCCAGCCTTCCGATCAGCGGCGCGGCAAATGCAATTGCCAGTGCGAGCAACAGCCTGCTGTTGCCGCAGGCCAGGCGTCCAATTTCCTTCTTCCAGGTTTCGAGGTCTCCCGCCTGTGCATAGGCGGATCTCGACTGCGCTGCGGTATCAACGTTGGCGTTGAAAAACACACGGTCACTGGTCCCGTCCAAAGAATAGACCTTGCCGGGCAGAACATAGTCGTTGTCATGCCATCCCGTGGTCTGGACAATGCGGCGGCGAGCCGGGACCTGAACGGTGGCAAAATATTCGTTCAGGTGAGCCGCAGGAGTGCGCCTTGTCGCCAACGTGGCACCCGCATCCATCAGCAGAACACGAACGGCTTCTCCGCTCGACTTCGCCAGCATTTCGCTGGAGATCACTATCTGGTGGATGTGGCCATCCCGGTCCTCGATTTCCACGAGACGGCCCCAACCACGGTTGGAGTCATTGCGCGTCAGCGCGATGATGGCGATCGGGCTGGACAGGAACATGGCGTCGTCTTCCTCGTCCGCAAGGTAGAAAAGGCCTCGTGCGGATGAATGGTAAGGACCGAACGAGACGAAACTGCTTGGAACACCGGGCACACCAGCCAAAGGCAGCAGATCAGGCAGGTGTTCCGAAGCTACGGCTTTGTTTGAACTCTCTTTTTTATCGTCCGGCACACGCGGAACACCTAACACACCGACATCGGACAATGGCTCATTCGCATCGAGGCCAACAATGTCGTTGGCCGCATCCTCACACGAGATAATAAAATTGGGTGTTCCAGGTGTTCCTGTGTTCCGGCACAAAAAATCATCATTGTTTTCCGCAGCTTGAGGCTGAACACGCTCCCCAGAAGTTGGCAAGATATGGGTGTTCTGGTGTGCGCTGGTCGTGGTCTGCGTCAGTTGCGCTGCCGAGGCGCGCGGTTCGTGCGGCAGAAGCTTTTTCATTCTGCGGCCTTGAACGAAACGAGATCGGCCAGCATCGTGTTGAAGTCAGCACTCTGAGTCATTGGAAGATGCAGCGTTACCTCTGCACCCGCATTGCGCCAGCGCTCGAAGGTCTTGCGAGCGCTAATCTGGCCGGCTTGGTTTTCGTCGTTGTCGGCATAGATTGTGAGAGCCGCGATGCCATGGAGAACGGGCATCATCGAGAGACCTCCCGTGTTCAAGCAGGACCAGACAGGCGGCCCGTCGAGCAAAAGGTGAGCACTGAGGCAGGTTTCGATCCCCTCGCCGACTGCCAAAGCAGTCTCAACAGCGTGATCGGGAAAAAGCCGGACAACGCCTTGGGTCCCCAGCGTAGCCCTTTCAATTCGCTCCAATTTGGAATTGATGAAAGTCCGGTGAACTCCGGTGGCTTCGCCTGTCTTGGGGTCTGTCATCAGAGCCAGTAGGGCACCGACGCAGTCCACGAAGGTTACGCCTGCCATTTTGCGATGAGTTGGCGAAAAGCGAAGTGAGCCGCCCTGAACCACCTCTTCGGGAAGAAACCCGTGGAGCCGCTTTTGGAGGTAGCGGTAGGCAATAGTGTTTTGCAGGCTGGGGTTCGCAGCATGGAAAAGCTCAAGGCCATAGCTCTTTGTGTCCGGAGCACAGTTCGCAGTGTTTTTCTTGGGAGCGCCCCGACTGTCGTTCGACGGAACGAGGTCGTTCGGTGAGCCGAACCAGCGATCAATCCAGGCAACCGCATCCCACCATGTCAGCGAGAGCTCTGCCTGGACAAAGTCACAAACATCACCGTGCTCACCGGTGGAAAAATTGTGCCAGGTGCCGCGCTTGTCTCCAGCCAGGTTGAGCAGCAGTTTGCCATCATCGTGCCACCGCAGGGCGGTGTTGCCTGACGCGCGCGGATTGGGCTGCCCGACCAGATGCATAAAAATATGATCGCAGTGTTCCCTTGCCTTGAGCAACAGGTCAGTGGCGGCCGTATAGTCCATTTCTAAACTCCTACGGCTCAAGATCGGGTTCATTGCCGATCCACAATGGGACCGGTGTCTCGGAGGTCGATGACGTGGGAAGGTGCAGTTTGGAAAAGGCCCAGTCGTCCAAGTCCGCCAAAGCGTAGAGCGGAATTTTGGAGAAGTAAGTGATGGCTGGACCACCGCCCACGCTGGCGAGCTTAGCCAAGGTGGAAGGCGCAATTTGCACACCATGGATGTCGCCCAGATATTCAGCGGCGGCCCACCGGCGCAGACGGGGGCGATATGAAAAGCTCGTTGATTTGGTCATTTCCGGATCCTGGTCATGGGTATCTCCAATGTTGAATGGAGCCAACCAGCACTGGAAAATCACTCAATGAAAGATTTTATTGCCGTTTTCCGGAGCAATAAACGTGAGTGGAAAATGGAAATAGGCGCTTGCGACCCGGGGGTTGGAAATACTTTTTCCAAACCTTTTGATAGCCCGGACACTGCGTATGCGAATTTATTGGGTCCGGGAATTGGATGCTGTGCGACGACGTCTTCTGCCGGAGCCCAATGTGGCTCGACCTGCTTTTGCCTGCCCACTAGATCTATCGGCCAGTCAGCCACAGTTTTCTGTTAACCATCTCTGGACAAACCAGCTGACAACGGAAAAAAGCTAACGGAAGGTCAAGCGAGGATTCCATCCCGGATTCCCGGTTGCCAATAAGGCGGCCACCAGCGTTGCTTGCAACAACTCTGGCGGCCTGACCAGGCAGCCACCATCCTGAAGACACAGGAGAAGCCGCCATGGCTGATCACTTCTATTGCCGCGATCGGATTCGCCGCAAGATTTTCCTCCACATTTCTGGTCCCGTCGGGATCATCGGATGGCTTGGCGTCGCCGCATTGCGCGACGCCTGCCTGGTAGTTCACGCACTCTAGGTCTTGCCCCCGTCCTGATTGCCAGTTGCACTCCGACCTCGCGCTGATGGCGCGAGACTGAGCCACTGCGCCGTCGATCCGATCCATCGCGCTGATCCGCACACCCGCTTGTGCCACGGCTCCGTGCGCCTGCAGAAATGTCGAAAATCGTGAAAAACTGGAAAATGACGTCCGGTCCAAGCCCGGAACCTGACGACGACGAGGCGTTGCGCGACCTCATGCGCAGTGAGTTTGTAATCGAGGCCTACGATCGCGCGGCCTTGGGGAAACCCCGCGTATTGCTGCTGGAGGGCCTCGACCGGCCATTCGTGCGCCTGGCGCAAAGCGTCGATCGAGACGAGCAAGACGCCCGGCGCGGTGCCAGTGACCGCCGCGATGGAATGGCGGTCAATCGATTGATCGGTCGGTTGGGCGAGATCAAGTCGCTGGCTGGGCCCTCGAACACCCACGCGGTGGACGAGCTTGCAGCAGCCCTGTTTGAGGAAGCGCACAACTTTGCTCCAGCGGTCGAAGCTATTCGCCGGTCGGCGCAGGTGAACATTCGTCGTGGTGCGCGGTGGCTGCAGTTTCGCCCATTGGTTATCGAGTCCACCGCAGGGGCTGGCAAAACCCGCTTCGTGCATCGGCTGGCGGCGCATAGTGGCCTCAAACTGGTCTATCTCGACTGCGCGACCATGACCAATATGAGCCCAATCGTGAGTCAAGACGCGAGCTGGTCCGGCGCACGTCACAGTGAAGTCATGGAAGGCCTAGCGAACTCAACGTCGGCAAACCTGATCGTGTGCCTGGATGAACTCGACAAAATCCGGGATTTTGGCCGGCACGCCAGCCCGCGGCCCAGCGAATCCCTAGTTGGCCTGTTCGAGAAGCAGAGCGCCGCCAGCCACCTGGATAATTATCTCCAACTGGCTGTGGACCTGAGCTTCATCAATTGGGTGGTTTTGGTCAACGATCTGAGCCGGATCTCGCAGCCCTTGCTCGACCGCTGTCAGGTCATTCGCCTGGCGCCACCCTCTCCCAAAGAAATTGCCCACATCGCTTCGCTCGAGATCGAGCGTCGCGGCCTCGACCCTGAGCTGGTGGACGCCATCAACGCAGAGGTGCGCCGCGGCAAGATCACCAGCCTGCGCACTTTGCACAAACTGCTGGAGGTCGCCTCTGCCGCGTCGTCTCGCCCCATCCTCAACTGACCATTTTTCTCAAAAACGCAAAAAAGGACCGTATCAATGACAAAATCGACCAAGAAGCCTGCCTGCGCCGTGTCCAACGTCGCCTCAACCGCCAGCCAGTCTGCGGTCTCTGGGCACCCGCACCTCGGCAATGGCGACTTTCGGGCCATCACCGAGGTGCTCGACACACGTCTGCCTCTCGGCCAGCAGCGGCGCACCGCGCAAAGCGTGCTCGATCCCCAGACGGTGGCGAGCCTGGCCGAGCTTCGCACCGAAGCGCACGCAGAGAATGCTAATGGGCATTCTCTTTTCCTCTGCGCACAGTGCGGGCAGCCGGTCTTTGTTGCGCAGCGCCCGGCGGCGCCCGACGTGCCGCGCAATGGTGATGCGGCCTACTTCAAGCACTTTTCCGACAAGGACGCGCCGGCCTGTTCCTGGCGCACCCAGCCCAACCTGCACTCCATCGGAAGCGCCCAGTATAATGGCGCGCAGGAGGGACTGGACCACCACAGCCTCAAGCAGGCTCTGGCCGAGTGCCTGCGGCACGATCCTCGCGTTACCGAGGTTCAGGTGGAAAAGCGGATCGCGGGCAGCGATGGCAATTGGCGCGTGCCCGATGTCAGCGCCAAGGTTGACGGGAGGATGATGGCCTTCGATCTGCAACTGGCCACTCTGCCGATCTTCACCATTCACGACCGCGCGAACTTTTATGCCGCCAACAACATCCAGCACGTGGTGCTGACCGATGCCGTTGACCTGGCGCGCCTGACCCAGCAGGCGTTTTGCGATATGCACCTCACGTCTGGCGGGCGGATCTTTGCCATCGACGACGCCTCGATCGCCGCGTCACTCGCCCGTGGCACTTTCCAGCTCAAGGAGCTGAGCATTGTCCCGCGCCTAGTGAAGGGGCGCCCCATCCACAATGTCTGGCAGCCCCGCCTGGTTGGGACCGACGCAATGCTGTTGCACCCCGGCCAGCGCCAAACGGAGGGCGAGCGGCAGTACAACCAGGCGCTGCTGACTGCTGCCAATGCCAGCTTTGGTCCGCAGCGTCAGGCGATCCGTCGCGCGGCCGCCATGAACTTGGCCAGCACAGCGGTGTTCGAACACTGGAACCATATTGCCCGCACCATTGGCGGTTTGAACGAAGACAGTGCCATCGCGCAAGACCTTGGCGCCGTACTCGCCTTCCTGACGCAGGTTGAAATCTGCTGCAACGTGGTGCCGGAGCAGCGCCCGGGTGCACACAATGAGCTGCAGCAGCGTCTGAAAATCCTGCTGGCCACCCGGCATGCCCTGCACTGGGCGCCGCTTATGCTTCATGTGTTCAAAGTTTTGCCGGCTATCGAGCCCGTGATCGGCCCCGCCAATAGCGCGCGGCTCAATCTGCTGCTGACCCAGCCGCATACCGTCAAGCCACTGTTGCGCTGGTATGCGGGCATGATCTGTGTACTTCACCCTTGGCTGGCTTTCCGCCTGCTGGTGAAGGCGCCCAAGTTCCTGCCCAATCTGCGTCTTACGGCAAGCCGGGCATAACTGGCAAGCGAGGCATGGACTGGACCATTCTAAGTCCATCCATGCCAGCGGCCACTTCCCCACTCGCAAGAGCTCAGGGCAAGTGCTCCGCCGAAGCGGCAGCCAAGAGGGATGCATTCTCGTAGACTATAAAGTAGGTAAAGGAAAAAGAAAGCGAGGTTCACTGACCCCGTCATGGAAACCTTTTGGGCGGGATTTAGCCAATCGAGCCCGAAGTTGACGCAGAAACAGGCCGCCTACCATCAATCCCCCCAGCGGCATCGGCGCTGGGGCAACGCCGAAGGCGTCCGCGGCCTGCTTATGAGTCAAAGCCATCGCCAGGCTCACTTCTTCAATGTGCGCGCAGCGCAGCGAACGCAATTATTCTTCCTCGACCTAGCACTAGCGGTCGAGGGCAAATTCAGCGGACATTTGAGAAGGGAAGCGATGGCTGGACTGAGGGCTATTTCTTTTTCAGTTATTCCACCGCCGTTGCAGGAAATCATGACCAAGTAGGCCCGCAAAATGTATGTCGGAGCCAGGAACGCGTCCTACTAACCGCAAGTGTCTGGCTAAAGTGCGTGCCAACTCAATGCATCGCCTGTATAGCAAAATTTCAACTCATTAGCGCAGGTGCCCCGTCCTTATGGCCAATTCACCACATAGGCATAAATCGTCCATGCCCCGGGACCTGACATTCGTTACTTCCTTAGGAGGTCACACCCGGCAGCACAGGTACTTACCGCATCTAACGGCCTTCTTTTGGCTCGCTGTGATTTCAGTCATCGTTCAAGTGTTGTCGTATTCAGCATTTGTATTCCCTTTTAAGGGAGTAAACCCTGATTCGATTCTCCTCTCATTTTTTGCTCTAGGTACTCCAGTAGCTGCGGCGTCAATGGTTCTCGCAGCGTTTCGACGCCACGATTCTCCGATCATCAGCGCTTTAGCTGTCTACGGCGCGCTCTTTTTGGCAATGGTCTCGATAATATCGGCAACCCGTGCGCCAATTAGTTACGTAGCCTTATCCATTTGTGGCACGATAGGCCTTTTCCTAATCTGCGCGGCCAACTACCGGTTCCACCTACTAGGAGGAGAGAAGGTACGGATTATGCCGTTCGCGGGGGCAAATATCATTCAAGAACAAGTCCCCGGATCACGAATCCTCACACTTGATGAGGTGGCGAATTTTCCTACTAAAATTGATTTCGATATTCTGCTTGTCGATGATATTTCATACGAAAATTCAAAGTATTCCGAATTTATTTCCAGAATGCACATATTAGGAATCGACATAATTAATAGCAGTACTTTTCTGGAGCGCGTTACTGGACGAGTAAATATCGATAAATTCGAAATATTCCATGTAGTATACTCACCAAGTCAATTACTATACTCCCAAGTAAAACGCATCCTTGATCTCTTCTTCATTGTAATTTTTTCTCCCGTATTAATTTTTGTATCGGCTTTAACAGCTATTTATATATTCATCCGCGACCCAGGCCCGGTCTTATTTATTCAAATTCGGCGGGGATTTGGCAACCGTCCTTTCCGTATGTATAAATTCCGGACTATGTTTCAAGGCACTGCTGGCGGCTCAACGGATTCTGGCGATGCGCGAATTATTCCCGGTTGCGGAATCTTGAGGAAGCTGCGTATCGACGAAATCCCTCAATGCTTTAACATCCTAAAGGGAGACATGAGCCTGGTTGGACCACGTCCGGTCGCCGAATATGTGGCCAAGGCTAGCATCAAGGCAGAACCCAAATATGCCTACCGATGTGTAGTCCAACCCGGAATTACCGGATGGGCTCAAGTTACGTCCGGCTACGCTTCGACTGTCAGCGAAGAAATAACTAAACTGTCGTACGACCTTTATTATATAAAAAAGTTTTCTATCGACATGGACATAGTAATTTTGACCAAGACGATAAAAACCGTTCTATTTCGCAAAGGCGCAAAGTAGTAACGCTTCTGGCTTGGCATCAGCATGCTCTTCACGCTGATGTATTATTCCAAGTTTGCGCGTAGATAGGGTAAAGGAGCGAAGACGCTAGAGGCCCATCGTATCGATGATAGTGGCATTGACCTTGCGGACGTCAAAACGTGCTTCGGCCATCGCCCGGCTGTTAGCTCCCATAGTGACAATACAGTCAGGCACTTCTATGAAGGCCAGCATCGCGCGGGCGAGGGCATCGGGATCACGCACCGGCACCAGATGACCGTTGCGCCCGTCCTCGACGGTTTCGCGGCAACCTACTGAATCGGTGGTGATGATAGGCCGCGCCATGGCCATTGCTTCCTGCGTGCTGCGCGGCACGCCCTCCCGGTAGTATGATGGCAAGACGAAGACTGAGGCCTGGCGCAGCCAAGGCCGAACCGGAACATGGCCGGCCCACTCGACTAGTCCCTCAGCAACCCAGATGTCGACGTCGCTTTGCGCGATGGACTCAGGATTTTCATCGATACCACCGACGAGCAGGAAACGTGCGCCTGGATAGGACGCCTTGATCTGGCGCGCCGCCGCAATGAAATCGAGTACGCCTTTGTCTTTTAGCAACCGCCCCACAAACAGGAAGGTGACAGGATCAAGCACGGGCGGCGCAGGCTGCCAGTAATCCAGATCGACCCCTATGCCGCCGATATTAACCGGCTGGAAGGGCTGCACCAGACCGAGAGCTGAGAAATCGGCAATATCATCGGGATTGAGGAAAAAGACCCTGTCCGCACGTGCTAGCGCGACGCGAAAAAGGCCGATTACGGTCTGGCGCAAAATGCGCTTGGCAAGGCCTTCACCTGACCTTGGCATGAAGACATAACCCAAGCCTTCGATCATGGCGAAGCGTGAGGGAACGCCAGCCAACCAGGCCGCCAGCGTGCCATAGATTGCCGGCTTGGCCGCGTAGCCGAGGCATATATCAGGTCCGATTCGACCCAGCACCTTCCGTAGATGCCAGACTGACGCCAAATCGGCAAGCGGGTTGGTGCCGGTGCGCGCCAACACGATAGGTACTGGCTCCGCCCCCAGCGTCCGCAAGGCTTCTGCTATGTCATCATCTATTTGAGGTGCAAGGGCGTAGACTTTATGCCCCCGAGCAACGAGATCCTCAATGAGAGGGCCGCGAAAATTTAGCAAAGAGAAGCCTTGATTACCAATTATAGCAACAGACGCCATACCCACCCCTGTAGTTAAAGAAACAATGAAAAAAATAAATTATCGTACGGCATCCAATAATTTGAGTAGCTGGATAAAAATAACCAAATAACAAGAACCGACCCATAGGATAAAGCTACAAAAGCCTTGTAAAAAGGCTGATATCTATCCGCCAAACTTCCATCTATCGCGCTCACTGCGTGCATCTGAAGAGGGATAAAAAACAACCCAATCCTGTCAGAAAAAGTAGATAGAAAAAAGGACGCAGGAAACAAAATGAAACTTGAAAGAGATAATAGGACCCAAATGTAATCCCGTCTTATGATTTTTGATTTATTGTATAACAACAACAAAAACCCAACAGAAAAAATTACATTTAAAGCATTCCGAGGAATAGATCCCGCCGAATTCAGCGCAGGACTCGATGCCAGACTATTTGATCTGCCCTGTGAAAAAATATCGTCAAGATTATTAGTTCGTTCCGAAATCCCCGTCGGATCAAATATGTAGGTGTTGATCTTCTCCCAAAGCCCGGAGGAAAAAATCAGTATAATTGCCAGTATCGCCGAAGAAACTACAATTATAGAGACACACCTTAATATGCCAATTTTCTTGTAATTCAGAAGACATATAATTGCTACTGGCAGAAAGAAACCAGCAGCGGTGTAGTGAAAAACACTCGCAACTATTGAGAAAATCGCGGCGCTCCAGAATTTCTCGCGCTCAAGGGACAGTATGGAAAGGATACATAAGCCTATTGCTGCCGACTGGCGCGTATAACCCAAAAAGACGACGATGATTAGATATGGTACTGCAGCGAGCAAGCTTAGGGCCGGATTGGATCGGGTCCGACAAAAGAGCAAGAGCGGCACAACCGCCAAAATCGCGCACACAACATTGGGTACATAGACACCACCACCAACATTACTACCAAGCCAGTTGAGTAACTGATATGCGGGATCTCGCATTAGGAATACCGCTGGAAACGCTCTGGCCCCTGCCTCGTTCACCATAGTGGCGTAGTCAGCCCAGTCGGCGCCCACCTCGTGTCTGAAGCCGACGAAAATTACGAGCAAGACAGTGAAGGGTATCCAAAGCCAGTCCAGTTGGGAAACTGGTCTTTTTAACATTGCCAGTACTGCGACAGTAGCGTACAGCGCCAGATAAATCGCCCCCAAGTACGCCTGCGCGAAGAGCGCGTTGAAACTCATCCAGCACCACCTATTCGATAGTTTGCAATCACATGCCGACCGCCCACCTGCGCCTCACCAAAACTGCGTATCTTCCCGAGGCGAGTGCATATCGCACTTTCCTAGATCGTCGGGGTTGGACGGTCACTGCCTCAATAGAGCACGCAGATGCAAATTGCGACATTGAGATTCTATTTCCCGGTCACTTCCCATTTTGGAAGACCGCATCCTCTTCTCGCAGGGTAGTGTATGACTATACCAGTGCATCCGTCCCCCCGTTCCCAGTGGCAAAAAACCTGCTGAAGTCTGCGACCGAGCGCGCGCCTGATGGGAGAATTTTCCTCAGTGAATTTGTTCGTTCCTGCTTCTGGTTCTACAACCCCCGCCCGCATATCGTTCGAGACATGGGTATAGATGAAGAACTTTTTGCGGATACGCGCAGCTCTTCGCCTGCCTACGACATTATCTATGCGGGGAGTGTTCGGGGTCGAACGGGACTAATACTAAAACTCAACGCCTTGGGTGAGATGGGGTGCACAGTCTTGCTAGTGGGAGAGGTTTCTCCTGAAGACAAATCTCATCTGCACAAGAATATAGTTTTGACCGGCAGGGTTTCGCGCCCTGAACTACCTGGGCTCTATTCGCAAGCCAGGTTCGGGCTTAATTTCACCCCGGACGTCTACCCGTTCAATAGGCAGACGAGCACCAAGACACTGGAATACCTCGCGTCCGGGCTCGGGATCATATCTACGCGTGGTCAGTGGGTCGAACAATTTGCCCGAGACAGAGGCGCTAACATCGTTTGGCTTGATGACCTTAAAACGATAAACCAGCTTAATGACTTCGTCATCTCCCCAGTTTCAGTGCGCGACTTAAGCTGGGAGAACGTCCTGGTGAACTCCCAACTGGACACGTTTCTGAGAGCTCTTCTCAAATAGCTCTTACTAACGACACCCATCGCCGGGCCATTTCCTCCGAAGTGAAAGTAAGCTTGTAGCGAGACGCATTCTCTTTTCCCCAATCAGGGTCTGCGGCGAGCCTGCGTAAAGCGGTTTCGACGGCCACAAGGAGAGCGTCCTCGCCCTCGGGTGAGTATGCCACAGTATCCGGAAGCAAGGCGGCCTGGTCTATGCTACCACCTACTGCGGACATGACCATCGGCTTTCCCAAAGCCGCGCATTCTAAGGGTAACAGATCATAATATGCGACCCTGTTAGGTATCGCCACCAACTGGGCCCCCTGGACCAGTGCGTGGATGTCCGATCGCCAGCCAAGATCATGCACATTCTTCGAGGCCTTCAATGGCCCGGCGCCTGCGCTTACAAACTTTGCCTGCAATCGCCTGGACGCTGCTGTTTCAGCCGCCTGACAAAAATCGGCGAAGCCCTTGTGATCCACATAACGGCCCGCATACAGCACGGTGGGAATATCAAGGTCAGGGTCTGTGGCGTCGGGCGATGGCTGAAAATCCACGGTTACTCCAGACGCGAGGTAATGCACCTTACCCGTGTCTTTTAACGAAAACTTATCGACATACTCCTTCGACGCCCCCGGGCTGGGAAAAACAACGAAGGAAGCTTCGGTGATGCAATCCCGCTCGTACTTGTAGCGAATATTGTATGATGCCCGCGGCAATTTCAGGCCGTTGTTTAGCAATGTATCCCGGTACTCATCGGCATATATAACCGGGCTGTGCGGCATATATATGGTCAGCTTCTTCTTTTTATTGGCATACCTGAGTATGTCCAAAAAGAAAGGACCATGAATAACGACCACATCAGAAGCATCGACTGCTTCTCTAAGAAATTTGAACGCCTGAGAAAAATGAAACCGAGCCTTTAGCAACACACTACGAAGCCCCGTGACCTCCAGTGCGTTTCTAATCGTCGTGAGATGCTTGAAGCGTTGGCCTGAATGATTGGGAGACGAACGGCCGTCCCGTGCGCCTTCGAACCGAAAATGTAGGTCGGCCGTCTCGAACTCCGGAAGGTTTTGAATACCCCGCTCCAGGTTGCAAACATAGCCGCCCGGTCCGCCGCCCGGCCTGATCACCTGTGCAAGTACGAGAACCTTACGCATTCTGATGTCGTCCAAACAGCGTCAATGCGCGGGCGACTGCTTGGTCCATGTTGTAATATTGGTAATCACCCAGACGCCCTGCGAACATGATCTCTTCCGCCAGAGCCTCGGCTTCCTGCTCGTAGAGCTTGTGCAAGGCTTTGTTAGCATCGGTGGGAATGGGGTAGTAAGGCGTCGTCTGCCCATGCACGTGCGGCTGGGGATATTCCACCAGCACAGTGGTGTGCGCGTGATCCTGCCCCGTCAAAGCCTTTTGCTCGGTGATGCGGGTGTAGGCGTAGTCGTTTGGATAATTAACCACGGCCGCCTTCTGGTATTGGTGCATGGGGTGTGTCTGAACATCGAAACGCAGGCTTCGATAGGGCAGCTCGCCGTGCTTGAAGCCGAAATATTCATCTATCGGGCCGGTGAAGATCATGCGGCCATAATTGATCTCGCCTGCAACATCCTGCCAACGTGTATTGAGCATGACGGAAATGTTTTCGTGCTTAAGCATGCGGCGCACCATAGCGCCGTAGCCATGGCGGGGCATGGCTTGGTAGCGATCTTGGAAATAGCGATCATCGCGGGACACGAGGATAGGTACTCGCGCCGTCACCGCAGGCGACAGGTCCTCCGGGCCCAGGTCCCATTGCTTGCGCGTGTAGTTCTCGAACACGTTGCGATACGCATAATCGGCAAGGAAGCGAAGGTCCTCGTCCTCGGCTTGGCGCAGCTTTAGAATAGGCACCTTTGAGCCAAAGCCATAGAGCGCGATGAGCTTATCAGCAAAGCGTTCAGCCATGCGCGGAGAAAATAGCTTTTCGATTGTGTTGAGATTGAACGGCAGGGGCACCAATTGCCCTTCTATCTGCGCCAGCACCTTATGAGAATAGGGCTGCCATTGGGTGAAACGGGACAGATAATTCCAGACCTGGTCGCTATTGGTGTGGAAGATATGGGGACCGTATTTGTGCTCGAGAATGCCGTGCTTATTATATTCATCCCAAGCATTGCCGCCGATATGATCGCGCTGGTCGATAATCAAGACCTTTTCGCCGCGCTCATTGGCAATGCGTTCGGCGAAAGTCGCCCCTGTCAAACCTGCGCCGACGATCAACCAGTCTGTCTTCATTCGCTTGCTTTCTCGTCTGTTAGTCCATTTTTGGCCAGATAGGCCGCCATGGTCAGTGTTACCCACATTTCCACCGCTAGCACAGTCATTGCCGCGCCTTCGGCACCCCGCCAATTGGCCATGGGGAAAATCAGTGCGGTCCCCAAAACGGCCGCTGAAATTAGTATCGTGTTGAACGCACGCGTCTTGCGCCGCGGCAGCATGATTTGCAGGCCAAACAGATTGGAAAGGCCAACGCAAAATGGAACCGGAGACAGCCAGCGCAGGATTTGCGCAGCAAACAGGAATTCCTGCCCGCCCAGGAGCATCACGATCCAGTCGGCCAAGACGAAGAGCGCGATGCTGGCTGCGCCCGAAACGACAAACGTGGCAATCAGCGAAATCTTGAGCATGCGGCGGGCATTGCCTAGATCGTTGGTGCCGAATAGAAAGCTCATACGCGGGAAAAGCGCCTGAGAAATGGGCCCCATAAACGATTGCGCGGCGCTCCGCGCGCGATCGGCTATCATATATTGGCCTACTGGCACCGTGCCGGAGACCATGCCGAGCGCTGTGGGAATGAAGGCCGTATAGAAGCTAATCGCCACTTGCGAAATAAAAATCTTGCCGCCTTCGCGCGCTGCCGCCAAGATTTCCTTCCGTGTAGGAAGCGCATAGTGTACCAGCCTTTTCCGCTTGATCCACCACAGGCATAAGAGCCCGGCGACGATGCCCCCCGATCCCTGAGCAATGACCGCCAAGGCGGCGTCTTCCGGGCCACGCACAAGAATAAACACCAGCGCCAGCAGCGCAAATCGCCCGACGACCTGCAGGACGGCCACTTCGCGCAGCCGCTCAAGTCCCTGCATCAGCCATATAGGAAACAGGGCAGTTCCAAGAACGATCGTGTAACCCGACAGATATAGCGTCGCATCCTTGCGCACTGCGGGCACCATCGTGACAACGAGTACGAGAACGACACCGGCGAGCAACGTGAGAAGCCATTGGGCAGTCCAGTTGGCGGAGAACTGACGGGCCACATATTCAGGATCATCCCGTCTCGCGGCAATGTCGCGCGTTGCGCTCCAAGGGAAACCATAGTTTACCAATATTACCAGCCAGAGCATCAATATCTGCGCAAAGGCGACAGTACCGAATGCCTCGGGGCCGAGCACGCGCGTTAGATATGGGAGGGTCAGAAGGGGCGCGATATAATTGGCAATCTGCACAAGTGTTAAGGCGCCAACATTCTGAATCAACGTCGATCGCAGCAGCAGAACAAGTCGGTGACACCGCCACATCTACATATCTCGTTGAGTAAAATTAAAACTGTGCGCCCCTGTCCTATATGGTGAGGACTAATATTAAAAAGGCGATCGTGCCACGCAGGCGCCAGAGCGAAAATATAAAACGATCGCGTAGGATTCCAGCGTCCAGAAGCTCTTATGCAGCGATACACATTCGGTCAAGCTCATCTGTTATGGATACCTTCAGGGTATTAAACCACCTCTTAGAAAAGATGGCCTCGACCCAGTCGGATAAGATGCTCTTTCCCTATTTCCGGATGCGCCTAAGGCGGTTCCGGAAATAGGGCCTGTTGGTTCAAATCGACGAGCAAAGCGAGCTTGCGCCCCTGATCCAGTATGGATCGAGGGGGCGTCGGTTTAAACCAGCAGGCGGGCAGGAGATCGGCTTCGATCTGCTGCCACGGATGATCATTACGGCGAGCGAAGAGAGCTCGCCCCCCTGCCCAACTTTGGGCGAAGGAGGGCCGGAAGGAGCATCCGTCGCTGCGCCTGGCCATGGGTCGCCAGACCTTGCCGCCCTGCCTGCGCAGCGGGCGAGGGGCGGCCGTGGCAAGGCGAAGCGCTCAAGAGCATCTGACACACCGAGGCCATCTGGCTCTGGCCCAAGGGCCACTTTTCCGATTTTCAGGCACTCCGCTTAGCCTCGCAGCAGAACAACCTGAGGCCCGCCATGGCATTTAAAATCAAGGACCTGCAGAGTGAGGCGGAGACGTTTCTGGCTAAGCCGAAAAAGGCGAATACGGTCGACAGATACAAGCGTATCTGGAAAGCGATGAATGCGTCGCGCCTCGGAGTCGTGAGGTATGTTGCTCATGTGGCGATGGTAACGCCGGGCCAGTTCGTGCTCACCCGATCTGCCATGGTCCACGGACTGTGGACCAGCATCCTGCGTAGAATGCGCGAGGCCGTACGGAAGATCATTCAGGGACTCACAATGTCGGCCGCAGCTGACGTCGACCTGGCTTTAGCGTATCGCCAGATAATTGAGGACCTGCGCACGCAAAATCCGCCCGAAGACGCGTTCACCCGCAAAGGCAAATCGAAACGCGGTTGCCTCAAAAATCTTCCGGACGATTGGCAGAAGCGCCTTGCCGACAACACGAGCACTGCGGCGCTTCCAGCAATTCTAGTGTCGCTGCTCTCAGGGTGCCGGCCGGAGGAACTGAGCATGGGAATTACCGTCCGCGTTATAGATGACCGGCACCTGTGCATTTCCATCAATGGCGCCAAAGTCACCGAAACGAATGGACAGCAGTGGAGAAAGTTGACGTTTGACGTAGGGCTGTCCCATCTCGCCGCGGTCTTGTGGCGGATCACCTCCCGCAAGAGCGGCGTCCTTCAGGTCAAGCGCGAGCCACGCACCCTTCACAAAAACATGGCGTCAGCATCCGGAAAAGCCGGACTACCCCCGATCTGTGCCTATATCGCGAGGCATTACCTGGCATCCCAGTTGAAGCACGCTTGGGGCTACGACAAAAAAGCCATTGCGATGGCGCTCGGCCACGCCAGCACGGCGACGCAAAAAGCATATGGGACACGGCAGCAAGGGCGAAAAGGTGGCCTAGCGCTCGTTAGCGTGGAAGCGGCGCGTAAGGTTCGCACGCCAGATCGGCCCCATCCGGGGCTCGCGAAAGCAGATTTGTTGCCTCAGGAAGACGAGGCTGTGGCTTCGCCATGGAATCTGGAGCCGTCACCCTTCGACTGATACCATCGGGCGGCGACAGTCTGGAGTCGTCGCGTTCAGAATGGCCAAAGAGAGCCACGGCCGACGCGGGAACGATCAGGCCGGCGTGAACTCGCTTATGGTTGCCTTAGCTCCTACATGGCGAGCCTAGGCTCGCTTAGGAGAACTTCCAGTGTCGACCAATTACCTCACCCGCGTACAGGTCGCTGAACGCTACCCGATCTCCCAGCACACCTTAGCCAAGCTTGCGTCTGAAGGCAGGGGGCCGCGCTTTTACAAGCCCACTGATAAATGCCTTTATCGCCCTGAGGATGTAGAGGCCTGGATTGAGGCCGCCGTAGTCATACCCAAGGCGGAGCCTGCCATTAAGTCGGATCCAGTCAAGCCGCCTCGACCATTGGGGCGGGGCAAGGCCAAGCCATCCGTTGCGCGTTCGAGCGGGCGCCGTCTCAAATCGCTGACGCCAACCCCCGACTCATGGTTGAATCGCAAAGACCGGGATTGATCGCCTGACTGGCATGCTGGTTCGTCACTACGCGGTGTCACCGCGAACGGATTATAAGGTACGATAGTGACTCTGTGGTGACTCGGCCCTCAGATTACAACTCATAAAATCCGCTAAGTCATTGAAAGGATTGGTGCACCCGACAGAATTCGAATCTGTGACCTCTGCCTTCGGAGGGCAGCGCTCTATCCAGCTGAGCTACGGGTGCATCCGTGACGCGGGGGCCTGCCCCGGCTGAACTGCGCGCAACCTAGCCAAAGCCGGTGATCCGCGCAACGGGGGTTTTGCGTCAGAACGGCCTTGTCTTGCAATTGCCATCAGAGCGCCTTGATTTGGGCTTATCGCGCGGAGGGTAAAACCGTGCTAGTGTGGATATATGGCTCAGACGACGACACTTTTCAGCAGCATCAGGCCCCTTGGCGCCATGGTTCTCGTGGCAATTGCGGTCTCCGGCTGCTCGATGAGTGCCTTCAAGCCCGCGCCGGGCGGCGGCGCCACTGCGGCTCTCGCCAGTTTCGCGACGCCAACACCGGCAGGCCATGTGCCCAAGGCGGCCGTCGTGCCGGCTGCACCCAGTGCCATGGGCTATGCCGATGGATCGCTCGATCCGCTGATCAGCCACTATGCGCATGAATATGGCGTGCCGGAGAGCCTGGTGCGTCGCGTCATCGAGCGCGAGAGCGGCTATAATCCGGCGGCGCGCAATGGACCCTATTATGGCTTGATGCAGATCAGCCACGCCACGGCGTCGGGCCAGGGCTACAAGGGTTCGCCCTCAGGCCTGCTCGATGCCGAAACCAACCTGCGCTATGCCGTGCGCTATCTGGCCGGTGCCTATGTGACGGCCGGCGGCAATTCCGACCAGGCGGTGCGTTTCTATGCCCGCGGCTATTATTACGATGCCAAGCGGGCGGGCCTGCTTGAACAGGCCGGTCTGCGCTAGGCGCCTTTGGTTGCGAACCAGATGGTGTGACGCGCGCCGCGGCGCTTTGTGCTGGCGCGCACGCTGGCCTCTTCCACCGCAAATCCCGCCTGCTTTAGCCGCTTGGTGAACTGCGCATCCGGCGCCGAGGACCAGACCGCCAGATGACCGCCGCCAGTCAGGGCGGTCTTTGCGGCGGCCAGTCCACGCGCATTGTAGAGCCGGTCATTGGACGGGCGCGACAGGCCGTCCGGACCATTGTCGACATCGAGTAGAATGGCGTCGAAGTAACCGCGCGTCATGGCCTCACCGACATCGCCCTGATGGATGGAAACACGGCTGTCGTCGAGGCTCGTGCCATGAATGGCGGCCAGTGGCCCGCGCGCCCAGTCAATCACTTCGGGCACCAGTTCGGCGATGACGATGGCGCTGTCTGCCGGAAAGCTCGCCAGCGCAGCCCGCAGGGTAAATCCCATGCCCAGACCGCCGATAAGGATACGGGGCCCGGGCCGGCCAGCCAGCCGTTGGGCGGAGAGCGTTGCCAGCGCCTCTTCGGAACCGCTAAGCCGGCTGTTCATCAGCTCGGTCGTGCCGGCCATGATGGAAAACTCGCTGCCGCGCTGCATCAGTTGCAGCTTGTCGCCGCCCGGCACCTGCGCGTCGCCCAATCTGATCCATGGCAGCATGTCGCACTCCTTGCGGTCGTGTGCTGGTCCCGGAATACAAATTCAAGCATCTGCTGTCGCGCAAAAAATCCTGCCTCGCGATGCAACCAGAATCATTGCAACACGTTTAGACCAATCCACGCGAGGAGGCGTTCTTGGCTCAGGTATCGAAGCTCGCACTGGGACAGGACCGTGATGTCGTGTGGGACCCGCAAAGGGTCGAGCTGCGCCAGGTCGCCGACAAGTCGCCGCTGATGGTGTGGATCACCGATCCGGACGGCTATTGCGTCTATCTCAATCAGAACTGGTATGACTTCACTGGCCAGACGCCGGGCGATGCCGAGGGCGATGGCTGGACCAAGGCGCTACACAAGGATGACCGCGCTTCGGCGCTGGAGGCTTTCCTCACCGCCACCGCCAAGGGCGTGATCTACCATACCGAATATCGGCTTTGCCGGCATGACCAAGAGTATCGCTGGGTCATCGCAGTGGGCCACCCCTATTTCACTGCCGACGGCAAGCTGGGCGGCTATGTCGGCTCGGATGCCAGTGCGGAAGTGATGGCCCGAAGCCGGCGTTCCGACTCCATCCTGACGCCGCGCGAGCGCCAGGTAGTGCAATGGGTGGCGGCCGGCAAGACCTCGCACGAGATTGCCATCATCATCGGCATCGCGGCCCGTACGGTCGAACAGCATGTGCAAGCGGCCATGGTCAAACTCGGCGCCACCAACCGGGTGCAGCTGGCCGTGGAAGCGGCCAAGCGCGGCGAGATCGAAATCTAGCTTCTCTTCCCCCGACGATCCTCAGTCTGCCAGTTGGCGGTGCTTGTTGTGCCTTTCGCGCATGGCCAGATCGAGACGCTGGCCGCTGGCACGATCAAACAGATGCAATTGTTGGCCGGGGAAGGAAAGCCAGACGGTCTGCCCTTCGAGCTGGCTCTCACCGGGCGGCAGGACTACCGAGACTTCGTGGCCAGAGAGATTACAGTAGGCGACGCGGGAGCCACCCAGTTCCTCGACCAGTTCGACATTGGCGGGAAAGCCGCGGCCGGAGCTTTCCGAAAGGACAAGGCTTTCCGGGCGGATGCCCAGCGTGATGACGCTGCCCCTTGGCAGATCGGCGTGGCCGACACCGACCTGGCCGGCAAAGGCATCGAGCAGGACTTCGCCGTCGTCGCCGACCGTGGCCGGCAGGAGATTCATGGCGGGGGCGCCCATGAAGCCTGCAACGAAAGCGGAAGCTGGCCTGCGGTAGACTTCGGCAGGCGAACCGATCTGCTCCACCCTGCCGGCATTCATCACGATCAGCATGTCGGCCAGCGTCATGGCCTCGACCTGGTCATGAGTGACAAAGATCGACGTCGCCTTGAGCCGCTTGTGCAGCTTCTTGATCTCGATGCGCATCTGGACGCGCAGGAGGGCGTCGAGATTGGACAGCGGCTCGTCGAAGAGGAACACATTGGGCTCGCGCACGATGGCCCGGCCCATGGCGACGCGCTGGCGCTGACCGCCCGAGAGTTGCGCGGGGCGGCGATCGAGGTAGTCGGTAAGATTGAGGATCTTTGCGGCCTCTTGTACGCGCCGGTCGCGCTCGGCCTGCGGTAGCCTGGCGATGCGCAGGGGATAGGCGATGTTCTGGCGCACGCTCATATGCGGATAAAGCGCATAGTTCTGGAACACCATGGCGCAGCCGCGATCGGCGGGTTCGATGTCGTTCATCACGGTGCCGCCGATGGCGATAGTGCCCGAGGTGATGTCCTCAAGCCCGGCGATCATGCGCAGCAGGGTGGACTTGCCGCAGCCGGAAGGGCCGACAATGACGACGAAATCGCCGTCGGGAATGGCAACATCGATGCCATGCAGCACCGGCTTGCCGTCATAGGACTTCTTGACGTCGGTGATGGTCAGGTCGGTCATCGGGTGTCTTTCTGAAGGGCAGTCGGCGTGGCGGGACGGCATGAAACCTGCATCAGCGGATACCCGATTTCATGAAGGACTGGACGACCTGGCGCTGCAGGACGATGTAGATGAGCAGGACCGGCAGGCTGGCGAGGGTCGAGGCGGCCATCAGCGGGCCCCACTGATTGCCTTCGGCGGTCATGAACATCTGTATGCCGATCTGGATCACCGAGTTTTCTGCCGTGCGCGACAGCAGCAGGGGCCAGAAATATTCGTTCCAGGTCGAAATGAAGATGAGGATGGCCAGCGAGGCGATGGTGCCGCGCAGGTTGGGCACCAGCACTTCCCAGAGAATGCGCCAGTTGCGGGCGCCATCCATGCGAGCGGCCTCCATGACTTCCCTTGGAAAACCGCGCATGGCCTGAGCCAGCAAGAGAATGGCCAAGGCCGCTGCCAGATTGGGCAGGATGAGCGCGATGATGCTGTCGAGCAGGCCCATCTGGGCAATCAGCAGGTAATTGGGGATCATCACCACCTGGAAGGGCACGAGCCAGGTCAGCGCCACCGCGGTATAGACCAGCTTGTCGCCCCGGAATGTCCAGCGCGCAAAGGCGAAGGCCGCCAGAATTCCCGTCAGCAGTTGGAAAACGGTCGAAAGGGCGGAAAAGACCAGCGTATTGACCAGCATGCGGGCGATCGGAATGGCGTCCACGGCCTGGGTATAGTTGTCCAGCGACATGGTGGTCGGCCAGAGGTTGGTCTCGAACATGGCATTGGCCGGCCGGAAGGAGCTGGCCAGCATCCAATAGACCGGGAAGAGGCAAAAGATCGACAGCAGCACCATCAGCAGGTGCCCGGCAGCGCTGTTGAGGCCTGAGCGGTGCGAGATGCGGCGCAGGGGGCGGGCCAGCGGCCGCGCCAGAGCATCAGTTGTCATGGAATGAATACCTGTCGATCAGGCGGAACAGCACGAAGGCTATGACGCCGAAGCCAAGGAAAAGGATGACCGCCGAGGCCGAGCCCCAGCCCACGGACATGGTGGAGAAGCCGAAATCCCAGAGCAGATAGTAGATATTGGTGGTGGAGCCGAGCGGCCCGCCGCCGGTGAGGACGTTGATATAGGTGAAGCTCCACTGCGCCCCGAGCAGGATGGTCATGACCACGAGAAACAGCACGGTGGAGGAAAGGAGCGGCAGGCGAATGTCGCGGATGATTTCCCACTTGCTGGCGCCGTCCATGCGGGCGGCCTCTACCAGAGTGGGATTGATATTGGCATTGGCGGCCGACAGGATCAGCGTCGAAAACCCCATCAGCTTCCAGCCGGTGATGACGATGACCGTCCAGATGGCGACATTGGGATCGGACAGGAACTTGACCGGGTCGAGCCCCATGCCCTTGAGCATCTGGTTGGCGAGGCCATAGCCGGGATCGAGCAGCCAGCGCCAGACGGCAGCGGCCACGACGGGGGCGATGATCATCGGCACGAAGATGATGGCGCGATAGATGTTGCGCGACCGTTCGGGGAGGTCATGGGTATAGATGGCGATGGCCAGCGGGATCAGCACGGCCAGCGGCAGCAGCCCCAGGATGTAGATGCCGGTATTGCGCAGGGCCTGCCAGAATTTGGGCAGCGCAAAGATGCGCTGGTAGTTCTCCCAACCGACAAAGGTCTGCGGCGAGGTGGGCAGCATGTTCCACTGGTAAAAGCTCAGCCGCAGGGCGTCGACCAGAGGCCAGTAGATCCAGACCACGAGGGTGATCAGGGCCGGCGCCAGATAGATCCAGGGGGCCCAGCGGGACTGGGACATCCGTCGGAGACGTGTGGGGGGCTGGGCTGCCAGTGCCATTGCGCGTTCCTTCAAAATGGATTGGGTCGCCCTGTCACCGCTGCGTGACAAACGTGTGAACGCCGCATCAGGCGCATAGCCGGTCGGTCAGCATCTGCTGCTCGGACTGGCCGAGGCCGATCTTTTCGAGATAGGGCACGATGCCGCCATGGGTGCCGTCGAGATAGGCGAGGAAGGTCTCCATGGTGACCGCGTCGCTGGCCAGCATGCGTTCGACATGTTCGGGCTTGCTGCCGGCCGCCAGGGCCCGCAGGCGGAGCTGGTCGATCAGGCCTTGGGCGGAAGCGGTCAGCGCATAGTCTTCGACGATGTCCTCGCGGGACACACCGGCCAGGGCCAGAAGCATCGCCGCGACGACGCCGGTGCGATCCTTGCCGGCCGTGCAGTGAAACAGGACGATGCCGGGCCGGGCATTGGCGATGGCGCGGAATACGTCACCGAACTGTTCGCCGCAGCGATCCAGGGCATCGCAATAGCGCCGCCCCATGTCGAAGGGTTGTTGAGCGAGAGCAATGGGCGCCAGCGCGTCGAACAGCACGACATTGCGGTACTGGACCTTGGCATGGCCGACAAACGGGTGAGGCGTGACCGTGGTCTCGTGGGGTCCGCGAAGGTCGATCACCAGCGAGAGGTCGTGACCAATCAGCTCGGTCATGCTTTGTGCCGTCAGCGGATGGAGGGCTTCACCACGCAGGATGCGACGCCATTGCGTCATGCCGCCGGTCAGCCGGCGATAGCCGCCCAGGTCGCGAATGTTGTGAGTGTCAGGCAGGGGCCAGTGACGCGGCGCAACCAATGGCATGGCGGCCTCCAGAGTGTTCTTGGTTTTTTGAAAATTGCGGAGGGCGAAGGGGGCGCGACCCATTGGCCGCGCCCGATCGCGATCAGGGCATCAGGCCCTGGGCATTGGCCTGCGCATCGAGCAGGGTCTGCGTGACGTCACCGGTGCCGAGGACGGCTTCGGTGACGGCTTCCTTCATCATGGCTTCGGCCTGGCGATAGTTCTGGCCGGGGAAGGCAACATTGGGGGTGAGGCGTTCGAGCTGTTCCAGGTTCGGACGGATCAGCGGATGGGCGGCAGTCCATTCACCAAGGAATTCCGGATCGTCGACAATGTCGAGGCGCAGCGGCAGGTAGCCAATCTTGGAGGTGATGATGGTGTAGCCATAGTCCGAGGTGAGGAACTTCATCAGCTCATAGGCGGCGCGCTGCTTGACCGGGTCTTGGGAGAAGGCATAGAGCGCCGAGCCCGAGTTGGTCGGAGCCGTCGGCTTGTCGCCGAAGGCCGGCATGCCGGTGACGCGCAGTTCCCAATTGCCTTCGGCTGAGGCGGACAGCGAGTTCTGCAGGGCGCTGGTGTAAAGATACATGCCCAGATTGCCCGCGCCGAAAGCTTCCTGCGGATTGGCCGGATCGAGGCGGGCATGGGCACCGCTATCGACCATGTCGCGCAGCATCTGCACGGCCTCGATGCCCTCGTCATTGGCGAAGGTCAGCGTGTTGCCTTCGCGGACATTGCCGCCATTGGACATCAGGATGCCCTGATAGACGAAGGTGCCGTCGGCGGGGCCATAGGCGCCGGGGAAGAAGCCGTCGGCATCGGTCTTTTCGACGATCGCCTCGGCCGCCGTCTTGACCTCGGCCCAGGTCCTGGGCGGGTTTTCCGGGTCGAGACCGGCTTGGCGGAACAGGTCCGCATTGTAATAGAGGATTGGGGTCGAGAAGGTATAGGCCAGGCCATAGGTCTTGTCGTCAACCTTGCCCAGATCCACGCCGCGCGGGATGAGGCCATCGACCAGTTCGGCATAGCCTTGCGCGCCGGCGAGGTCTTCGAGCGGCTGGGCACCCAGATCAGTCGACAGGTAGATCAGGTCGCGGAAGACAAGCTGGGCAACGTCGGGCTGAAGACCGGCGGCCATGTCGGCCTGGAGACGGGTGATAATTTCGTTGGAGGGGACGCCAACGGTTTCTACCGTGATCAGCGGGTTTTCTTCCTCGAACTTGGCGATCATTTCGCGCGTTGCATCGGCGCCGGCGCTCGCGGTTGCGAGGTTGTAATTGTAGAAGGTGATGGTCACCGGCTCGGTGATCTCGCCCGCCATTTCGGCATGGGCCAGGCCGGTCATGGCGGTGGCACCCAGGCTGGCCGCAGCCAGCAGTTTCAGGAAAGTCCGTTTCAGCATTGCATTGGTCCTTGGGGAGGGATTAGCCGGCGGTCGCTTCGGCCAGAGTTGCTTCCTGCTTCTGGCGCAGCAGCGAGAGGTCGTAGCGATTGAGTTCGTTGCGGGTCTGAGGCAGGGGCACAAGAGCCATGGTGAGGCCCGAAGAGCGGATGGTGCCGATGCCGAAGGACGCGCCTTCGACCATGCGCAGGACGTTGGTGGTCAGGATGTCGGTCGCCGCATGCTGGCCCATGCCGACAATGACCGGAATGCCATGCCAGACCGAGAACCGGTCGTGGTGGATATGACCGGAGAGGATCGCCAGGACATTGCGGCCCTTGAGCAGCGTGGCGAGCTTCTGGCTCTGGGAGAATTCGATCGTGCGCCAGTGGTCCCAGGGCGGGGTATCGCCCAGCGCCGGAGCGTGGTGGGCCACGATCAGCTTGGGCAGGTCGGCGTGGTCTTCGAGCCGGGCTTCAAGCCAGGCGAACTGCTGCTCATCGAGACTGCCGCCGATTTCGCCGGGCGTGGTGGTATCGAGCGTGATGACATGGACGCCCTCGATCACCTGGTCATGATCATAGGGGACGTCGAGGTCGCTGGTGCGGCCCAGCATGCCTTCGTAGAAGCCGGCGCGGGTATCGTGATTGCCGATGGCATAGACCACCGGCAGGTCGGTTGCCGACATGATGGCCTTGAGCTGGCGATAGCTGTCGACATCGCCGCGATTGGTCAGGTCGCCGCTGGCGATGATGAATTGCGGCCTAGTATCCATGGTGCCGATCAGGTCGAGCACGCGGGCAAGCGTCGCCGAGGTGTCGCTGAACAGGTGGTCGTCGGCGACAGCCGGATTGCCGACATGCAGATCGGTCAGATGAATGAAAACGGTTTCGGCCATGGTCGTGCTCCTGTGTCGGGAGCTGATCTAGACGTCTTGCTCGTCAGTGACGTGACGAGTTTGGAACAGTGTTTGAAACCGTGGGCGTCGTGAACATCGGCGCCGTTGCCGCAACGACATGGGCGATGACCACTTCGGAATCCTTCAGATCGAGCGCGTGGTCGGTCAACTCGTCGGTGCGGTGGCGATTGCGCGTCATCTGCGTCCGCACCCCGAGCAGGCAGGACATGCGAAAGCCGATATCGACTTCGCTCAGTCCGGGCGCGATCTTCCTGAAATGGGGGATGAACTGGCGGTGGTGTTCAATATCCTCGATCATCGGCCGGAAGATTTCCGGATGATCGCTGGACTGCGCCAGGGTCGTCATGTGGCGCATGACATTGTAGTTCGAAGCCGGATCAAGACTCCAGCGGATCGAAGGCCCGACCAGGGCCACGATCAGGTCTTCCACCGAAGCCGGCTTGGGATGGGCGCGCTGCACGGCCGCCTGCAGCAGAGCGAGACGCTCGGCATTGAGCCGGAGGTAGACCTTTTCGGCCACGACGAAGATCAGCTGTTCGAGGCTGCCAAAATGATAGGACACTGCCGCGACATTGGTGCCAGCGCGCTGGGCGATGGAGCGCACGGTCACCTCGTCGGGATGCTGCGCCGCGCGCAGCAGATCCTCGCAGGCTGTCCGCAATCTGTGCTGGGTCGGGCCTTGTATCATGGCTCCCAATAGCGCCCGGCGTGTGACAGATCCGTGAATGCCCGGGAGCCACCAGCCTTGCACAACGCTCAAATATAGGGTACCCCCCTATATTATGTCACATACACACAAGCACAAAGACAAGCTGCTGGCCCGGGTCCGGCGGCTCAAGGGGCAGATCGAGGCGATCGAGCGCTCGCTCGAAAGCGAAGCGCCATGCGGCCAGGTTCTCAACCAGGTCGCTTCGGTGCGCGGCGCGGTCAACGGGCTCACCGCCGAGCTGATCGAGGATCATATCCGCGAGCATGTCTCCAACCCCGACCAGGACGACAACCCGGAGCGCGCCCAGGGCGCGGCCGAACTCATCGACATTGTCAGGACCTACCTCAAATGAGCGACACCCGCCTCGCCAGCCCGCATGAGCATGTCTTTCTGGGTGATAATCACAACCGCAACGAGCGCCGCACCTGGCTGGTCATCGCCATTACCGCCGCGATGATGGTGGTGGAGATCACGGCTGGCTCGATCTTCGGGTCGATGGCGCTGGTCGCCGATGGCTGGCACATGTCCACCCATGCCTCGGCCATGCTGATCGCGGCACTGGCCTATCGCTATGCCCGCAAGCACGCGCGCAATCCGCGCTTCACTTTCGGCACCGGCAAGCTGGGCGACCTGGCGGCCTTTGCCAGTGCCGTGGTACTGGCGCTGATTGCCCTGCTGATCGGCTGGGAAAGCCTGCTGCGCTTCTCCAACCCGGTGGCCATCGATTTTACCTCGGCCATTGCCGTGGCCGTGGTTGGCCTGGCGGTGAACCTGCTCTGCGCCTGGCTATTGCGCGACGACCATAGCCATCACGGGCACCATGGACACCACCATGGACACGGCCATGCCCATCCGCATGGGCACGATCACGAGCACCATGACCACCATGCGCCGGCGCAGGACAACAATCTCCGCGCCGCCTATCTCCACGTGCTTGCCGATGCGCTGACCTCGGTGCTGGCCATTGTCGCGCTGGTGCTGGGCAGCCTTTATGGCTGGAACTGGATGGACCCGGCCATGGGGATTGTCGGCGGTCTCGTCATTGCGCGCTGGTCATGGGGATTGATCCGCAATGCCGGTGGCGTGCTGGTCGATTATGTGCCGGCCAGCGAAGAGCTACCGAAGGAAATCCGCACGGCGATCGAGCAGGATGGCGACAGGATTACCGATCTTCATGTCTGGCAGCTCGGCCCCGGCCATCACGGAGCCATCGTCTCGATCATGGCGCGGCAGCCGCAGCAGCCTTCGGCCTATCGCGCCATGCTGGCCCATATCCATGACCTGTCGCATGTGACGATCGAAGTGGAGAAAGCGGCTTAAAGCCCGGACTTTGAGGACTTGGCCTTGCTGACCAGCAGCTGGTTGAGCCGCATCTTGTCGGCATCGACCACTTCGAAGACATAGCCGGCCGCCTCGACCTTGTCGCCTTTGCGGGCGGCACGGCGCAAGCGATGCACGATGAAGCCGCCGATGGTCTCATAGGCGGCCTCGGCTTCCAGATGACGAATGCCCAGCGCCCGCGTCACGTCGACAAAGGGCGCCATGCCATCGACCAGCCAGCTGTTGTCGTCGCGCTTCAATATAGCCTGTTCCTCGAAAGGATTGGCGAGGCCCTGCATCAGCGCGCCCATCAGGTCCTTGAAGGTCACGACGCCCACCACCAGCGCGTATTCGCTGACCACCAGGGCAAAGCCGGTACTCTGGGCCTGGAACTCGGCCAGCACTTCCCAGACATTGAGCGTATCGGGCACCGAGAGCACGTCGCGGCGGGCCTTGGCAAAATCGAGCGGCTCGTTGCGGTCGATCGCCGTTGCCAGCACATCCTCGGCGCGGACGCAGCCGATCACTGCGTCAATGCCGCCGTCGCAGATCGGATAATGGGAAAAGGGGCGCTTGCGCACCTTGTCCTGCTGGATGTCATGGGGATCGGAAATATCGAGATAGACGATGTCGTCGCGGATGGTCATCACCGAGGTGACGCTGCGCAGTTCGAGCGCCAGGACATTTTCGATCAGGCGGTGCTCGTTCTTCATCAAGACGCCTGAGGCCGCGCCACCGGCCAGGATCATGCGGAAATCCTCGGCGGTCACCGCGTCGGCCGGCACCTTTGGCTCGAGCTGCAGCATGCCGATCAGCCCGTCGGACATCTTGCCGAACAGCCAGACCAAGGGCTTGAGCAGGCGCAGCGCCAGTTCGGGAAACCACACCACGCTCAGCGCCACATCCTCGGGCACCAGCATGGCGATGCGCTTGGGCGTCAGGTCGGCAAACAGCACGAAGAGCCCGGTGACCAGCACGAAGGCCAGCACCGAACCGGTAATCCGCGCCGCGCCCACCTCGACGCCCAGCGCCAGCAGGCCCGCGCCAAACACCGGCCCCAGCGTGTCCTCTCCGAGCGTACCAGCCAGGATCGACACGGCATTGGTGGCGATCTGGAGTGCGGTGATCACCTCGCCGGACTTTTCGCGCAGCGCCACGAAGCGCAGGGCGCGCTTGTTGCCGGCTTCGGCCAGCGAGCGGATGCGCAGTTCGCGCGCCGCGGCAAAGGCGATTTCGGACAGGGCGATGATGATGCTGACCCCGATCAGCAGGAGGATCAGGGCAATGCCGACAAGGGGATTCATGAAAACAACGCTGTTGAGGCCGGGACCCCAGCCTTAGCACAGCTGCCGGTTAACAAGAACCTCAGGAGGCTTCGGTGGCCAGCGCCAGGATCAGTTCGAGCTGGGCCGCCAGTTCGGCCTGCTGATAGGGCTTGGGCAGGCGCGGCAGATCGACCTCTTCGCCGCTCGGCAGGTCGGCATAGCCGGTGGCGAGCAGGACGGGCAGGCCGGGGCGCAGTTCGCGCGCCTTCTGCGCTAGCTCCACGCCATTCATGCCGGGCATGGCATAGTCTGTGACAAGCGCGCTGACATCGGGATTGGCAGACAGGATTTCGAGCGCCTGCTTGCCGGAAAAGGCTTCCAGCGCGACATGGCCCAGGTCCTCGACCATATCCACGGTATTCATGCTGATCAGCGCGTCGTCATCCACAACCAGGATGGTCGAACGGGCCTTGGTCTCATCAGCGGTCATTGCTTTTCTTTCTCGCGCATCACGGGCCTCTGCCCAGACTTTTCCTAGTTGCTGACACGGCCTGACACCAGCGCAGTGTCCAAGATTTGTGACAGTCATTTAGCCCTTGAACGTGGCCTAATTGCGCTGGTTGCATCCGTCGCTGCGATCCAAGCCCTTTTGGCCCGCGGCAAACTGCCCTAAAGTCGCGCCTCGCCTCAGAACGGAATCGGTTTCATGCATCTGCTGCTCGTCGATGGCTCGGGTTACATCTTCCGCGCCTTCCATGCCCTGCCCCCGCTCAACCGCAAGTCGGACGGATTGCCCGTGGGCTGCGTGCAGGGCTTCTGCAACATGCTCTACAAGCTGACCGAAGACCTCAAGGGCGACGACGAGCCGACCCATATGGCCGTCATCTTCGACGCCAAGGGCAAGACGTTCCGCGACGATTTCTACCCCGAATACAAGGCCCAGCGGCCGCCGGCGCCCGAAGAGCTGGTGCCGCAGTTCCCGCTGACGCGGTCGGCCACCCGCGCCTTCAACATCCCCTCCATCGAAATGGAAGGCTGGGAGGCCGATGACATCATCGCCACCTATGCCTGCATGGCGCGCGATGCCGGCTACAAGGTCACCATCGTCTCCTCCGACAAGGACCTGATGCAGCTGGTCGAGCCGAACGGCTCCATCCGCCTGCTCGATACCATCCCACGCCCCGGGCAGCCGCCGCTGCGCTGGATCGGCATGGACGAGGTGTTCACCAAGTTCGGCGTGACGCCCGACAAGGTGATCGACGTGCAGGCGCTGTGCGGCGATACGGTCGACAATGTCCCCGGCGTGCCGGGCATTGGCGTCAAGACCGCGGCCGAGCTGATCAATACCTATGGTGATCTCGAAACCCTGCTCGAGCGGGCCACCGAGATTAAGCAGAATGCCCGCCGCGAGAAGCTGATCGCCAATGCGGAGCTGGCGCGCATTTCCAAGCGCCTGGTGACGCTTTCGAGGGAAGTCCCGGTCGAGCTCGATCTCGACGCGCTGGCCCGCCAGCCGATAGAGCCGAGCCTGCTCTTCCCCTTCCTCAAGGCGATGGAATTTGCCACCATCACCAAGCGCCTCGCCGGCATCCTGGGCGCTGACCCCGAGGCCTGGGCGCCCGATCCGGAACTGGCGGTCAAGCAGGCCGGACCGATCGGCTTCAACAACGAGGCCCGCGCCGAAGCCCGCGCCGCGCGTAACGAAGCTTCGGGCAAGGCCGAGGCACCGCTGATCCTGCATGCTGCCGCCGAACATGCGCGCATCAAGGCCATTCCCTTCAAGGCGGAAGACTACGAGATCATCCGCGACGCGACGCAGTTGCAGCGCTGGCTCGATGCCATCGAGATGACCGGCTATGTCGCGACCGACGCCGAAACCACCGGCCTCGACAACCAGACCGCCGATCTCGTCGGCCTCAGCTTCTCCATTGCTCCGGGCACCGGCGCCTATCTGCCGCTCGGCCATACCAGTGGCGCCGGCGACCTGCTGGGTGGCGGGCTCGTCGAGGGCCAGATGGATATCCGCCAGGCGCTCGACATGGTCCGCCCGATGTTTGCGTCGAAGGCGATCCTCAAGATCTTCCACAATGCCAAGTATGACCTTGGCCTGCTCCGCCGCTATGACATTGCGGTCAATGCGATCGACGACACGCTGCTGCTGAGTTATTCGCTCGATGGTCCGCAATACAACACGCTCGGCGATCTGGCCGATCACTGGCTGGGCGTGCCCGGCACCTCGATCAAGGAGCTCATCGGCACCGGCAAGTCGCAGATCACCTTTGCCGAAGTCGATCTGGCCAAGGCTGCCCATTATGCGGCCGAAGACAGCGACATGACGCTGCGCCTCTGGCAGATTCTGAAGCCGCGCCTTGCCGCAGAGAACATGACCACGGTCTATGAGACGCTGGAACGTCCGCTGGCGCCGGTGCTGGGCCGAATGGAGTCACGCGGCATCAATGTCGACCGGCAGATCCTGGCCCGTCTCTCAGGTGATTTCGCCCAGCGCGCCGCGGCGCTCGAAGCCGAGGCCTATGAGCTGGCCGGGTCCAATTTCAATCTCGGCTCGCCCAAGCAGCTGGGTGAAATCCTGTTCGACCGCATGGGGCTCGAAGGGGGCACCAAGACCAAGACCGGCGCCTGGTCGACCGGCGCCGATGTCCTGGAAGACCTCGCCCTCAAGGGCGTGCCGCTTGCGCGCACCATTGTCGACTGGCGCCAGCTCAACAAGCTGATCGGCACCTATACCAACGCCCTGCCCGAATATATCAACCAGCGCACGGGCCGCGTGCACACGACCTATTCGCAGCATTCGGTGCTCACGGGGCGTCTCTCGTCCAACGATCCGAACCTGCAGAATATCCCGGTCCGCACCGCCGATGGCCGCAAGATCCGCACCGCCTTCGTCGCGGCGCCGGGCAAGATGCTGATCTCCGCGGATTATTCCCAGATCGAGCTCCGCGTCCTCGCCCATATCGCCGATATCCAGGCGCTCAAGGACGCGTTCGAGGAAGGCCTCGACATTCACGCCATGACGGCGTCGGAAATGTTCGGCGTGCCGGTCGAAGGCATGCCGAGCGACGTGCGCCGCCGCGCCAAGGCGATCAATTTCGGCATCATCTACGGCATTTCCGCCTTCGGCCTCGCCAATCAGCTGGGTATCGAACGCGGCGTGGCCGGCGACTATATCAAGACCTATTTCGAGCGTTTCCCCGGCATCAAGGACTATATGGAAGACCAGCGCCGCCGCGTGAAAGCGGATGGCTTCGTTTCCACGATCTTTGGCCGCAAGATCAACTTCCCCAATGCCAATTCCAGCCACGCCGCCGAACGGAGTTTTGTCGAACGCGCCTCGATCAATGCCCCCATCCAGGGCTCGGCCGCCGACATCATCCGCCGCGCCATGATCCGCATGGAAGGCGAACTCTCCCGCGCGGGCGTCGAAGCCGACATGCTGCTGCAGGTGCATGACGAGCTGATCTTCGAAGTGCCGGAAGGCAGCGAGGATGTGGCGATCCCGGCGATCAAGCGGGTGATGGAAGGGGCCGCGGAACCGGCGGTGCGGCTGTCAGTGCCGATCCAGGTCGATGCGCATGCGGCGAAGAACTGGGATGAGGCGCACTAGTAGTCGGCCGCCCTTAGCGGCAAAATCGCTCCAGTGGAGCGATTTTAGACTGCTAGGCCCGGAGAGCTACGCTCGCAGGGCCCGGGTGTACCGCGAGCAGGATTGCCATTAGCCATGTCGCCCGCACACCGGGCCATCCTTCTCCCCTTGCGGGAGAAGGTGCCCAAAAGGCGGACGAGGGCGCCCTAAACTAAGGCTGCGGATGAACTCCAGGACTTGGCCCGATAGGGCCATCGGAGAAGTCATCAAATATATCCTCTATGGCCTCGATCATGTGGATTGCCAAGTCGGCCGCTTCCGTTGAACCGTTCAGACTTATGAGCTGCGATTTTCTCAGTGACAGTACAGCCAAGTCATCCATGCCTTGTTGCTCGTATGCATCGCCAAATAGTGCAAGGCACGCCCTCGTCAAGCGAGTATCAAGTTCAGGAACCTTAGTGTTCCACAGGTGGACCCCAACACGACGGCCTGCAAGTTCCACACCGAAATCCGGAGAGAAGCGAACTTTGAAGACGCCCGCGGGGCTTTCATACGTCCGATCGGAAAGGTGGAAAATATCTCCCGGATTCAAATCCTGCCACGCTCTAAGTCGGGCCAGCGCATTGGTGGCGGAATTGCGCTCGGCATCTTTGGTTATTGCCTGAATTGCCGCGAGGCTAGTTTCAAGTGCCACGCCTTCAACCAGATGGCCCCGACATATAGATCGCATTGCCTTGTGGAAGTCATATCCATTCGTTGATGGAGCCAGCCGCTCTTTAATCAGAGAGCGCTGACGCTTCGCGCTGGAATTCGCCAATTTCAAGAACGCAGAAAAACCATATGCAGTCATTTCGCCACCACACACCACTGCATGATGTATACACGACTTCCTATTCCATAAGCAATGTTTATGATTTGTTCAGCGACAAAGCTTTAGTCAGTGTCGCGCCACTGGTTGCTATTTACTCGGTTCGTAATAAACCCCTGTCAACGCTGTATAGTAGCGCTTGTGAGCTAACAACATTGCACCGTTCTCTTCCTACTTCCCTCGCCGATAAATCACCCAATACACCCCGCCCACCAGCAGCGCGCCGCCGACCCAGTTGCCTAGCGTGACCACCGCAAGGTTCAGCGCCACGCCACCCAGGGGTATCTCCACGGCCTCAAATCCCGCGCCGCCCCAGTGCATCAGCAGGCCGATCGAGAAATAGTACATGTTGGCCACGCAGTGCTCGAAGCCGGCGGCGACGAAGGCGGTCACCGGGAAGATGATGGCCAGGATGCGGTCGGTGGCGCTGCGACCGGCCAGGGTCAGCCAGACGGCGAGGCAGACGAGGATGTTGCACAGTATGCCCAGCGCGAAGGCCTGCAGCGGCGGGAGGGCGCTCTTGGTTTCGGCATAGTGCAGGGCGGAGATGCCGATGGCGCCATCGCCGAAGGTGTAATGGCCGGACAGAAAAACCAGCAGGGCGACGCCCGCGGCGCCGATGAAATTGCCGAGCCAGACCAGGGTCCAGACCTGCATCATGCGCCTGCCGCTGATGCGCCGGCTGGCCCAGGCCATGACCATCAGCATGTCGCCGGTGAAGAGCTGCGCGCCGCCGATCAGCACGAGGACGAGACCGAGCGAGAAACTCAGGCCCGCGAGGAGCCGGATGACGCCATAGGGCAACATGCCTTCGGCGCCCGCGACGACAGTGGTGGCAAACATGGCGCCCAGCCCGATGAAGGCGCCCGCCAGCACGGCCAGCGCCAGAAGGGTGACGGTGTCGCTCTGGCTTTTCTTGACGCCCATTTCCTCGGCCTCGGCGGCAATTTCATGCGGGGCGAGGATCAGGGCTGTATCCAGTCCGCGGATGGCGGCCCTGGTTTCCCTCAGGTTGTCATTGGAATGGGGCAGCGCGGTCATGTGTTTGGCCCTCGGCGCCAGCGCTTCGACAGCGCCTGGCGGGATGGTGAGATGATGTTGTCACCTCTGGAGCCTGTGCACCATCGTAGCGTTCCCGTTCGCCAGTTCAACAGCCTGCGCTGCGGCAGATTGCGCGACCAGGCCGCTTCGCAGCCAGCCGACGGAACTCCGTCTCACCAGCTCCATTTCCCTTCCGGTCCACCGGAGTGCCCGCCCATGTCCAACCATTTCGAAACCCTTGCCCGCTTTGGCTATGCCGCGCGTGGCGTGGTCTATCTCCTGCTCGGCGGACTGGCGCTGACCTCGGCGGTCTGGGGCGGCTCGGGCGCCGATGGGTCGTCGGATGCGCTGTCCACGCTGCTGGGCCTGCCCTTCGGGCGGGTATTGCTGGGGCTGGTGGCGATCGGACTGGTTGGTCACATCCTGTGGCGGCTGGCGCAGGGGCTGCTCGATGCGGACGATGCCGGCCATGATGCCAAGGGCTTTGCCGGGCGGATCGGCTCGGTGATCAGTGCCGGCGCCAATGTGTTTCTGGCGCTCTCGGCCGCCCAGATGGCCATTGCCGGCAGTGGCAGCGGCGGCGGACAGGGCGGCGAAGAAGGCGCGTCAGCTTGGCTGCTGCAGCAGCCGTTCGGCGCATTCCTCCTCGGGCTTGCCGCACTGGGTGTCATTGCGGCCGGGCTGGTGCAGGTGTGGAAAGGCGTGACGCGCGAGTACCGCAAGCGCCTGTCGCTGCCCGGTCGGCAGGCGAAACTCCTCGACCCGGTCTGCCGCTTCGGCCTTTCAGCCCGTGGCGTGCTGATCGCTATCCTGGGCGGCTTCGTACTTTATGCCGCGATCACTGTCTCGCCCGAGCAGGCCGGCGGCATCAGCGATGCGCTGGACTATGTGCATGCCCTGCCCTTCGGCCCTTTCCTTTATGGTCTCGCCGCGCTGGGTCTTGTGGCCTTTGGTGCCTATAGCGTTGTGCAGGGGCTTTATCGCCGGATGGATGCGCCCGACCTCGGCGACGTCAAGCGCGCCGTGCCTGGCGTATGACTATTGTTTCTAAATCGGAGGCGTGACCCGGCCTATGCCACCGGGCACTTCTGCTCGCCCAGCTGTGAGCGGCAGCGTGATCACAATCGGCAACCCCATCCCATCCCGCCCGTTTGCCCTTCACGGAAGGAGTGCATGACATGGTACAGACCACAAGCCAGAGCCAGTTCCGCAAGGCGGAACGCTTCACCGGGCCACGCCGCGCCCGCTTCTCCTCGCTGACCGAGGCCCGCCGCGATGCCGAATTGCCGGCCGGGGAATTCGAGGAAGAGCATGACGGCGACGAAAGCGACGAGCGCAGCCCGCGCCGGGACAATTAGCCATGCAATATCCCGGCTTCCAGCAGGCCAGCACGACGCTGGCGCCGCGCCGGTCGTTTGGCGGCGGCAGCTTCATCGGCAAGTATCTAGAGGCGCAGAATGCGGTCTATCCGCAAGCCCTGGGCGAATTGCGCGCCGGGCGCAAGCGGACGCATTGGATGTGGTTCATCTTCCCGCAGATCGCGGGTCTTGGCCGTACCGCCACCGCGCGGCACTATGCCATCGAGGATCTCGACCAGGCCGAGGCTTACCTTGCCCATCCGATCCTGGCCGCGCGCCTGCGCGAATGCACACAGGCGGTGCTGCTGCATGGACCGGGCGGGGTAGCGCCGCGCAGTCTTGCCGAAATTTTCGGCTCGCCGGACGATCTCAAGTTTCACTCGTCGATGACGCTGTTTCACCGCGCCGATGGGGACGACGAGATTTTCACCCGTGCCCTGCGCGCCTTCTTTCGAGGACGCGAGGATCAGGCGACGGTCGACCTGCTCTAGCGGGACATCACCACGTTGCGCCCCTCGCCACCGGGCGGAATGGACAGCTCGATCTTAAGGGTCGCCGCCTTGACGATTTCGGGAGACCGCTCTGCCCATTCCACCAGCACCACGGCATCGGGATTGTCGAGCAGGCCCAGTTCGTCCACCTCGCGCGGATCGCCCAGCCGGTAAAGATCGGCATGGAGCACCGGACCTCGGGGCGTGTCATAGGGCTGGACCAGGGCAAAGGTCGGCGAGGGTACGTCGAGCCGCTCGTCACCAGCCAAGGCGCGGATGATGGCGCGGGCCAGCGCTGTCTTGCCGGCGCCGAGGTCGCCTTCGAGGATCACCAGATCACCCGGCGTCAAGCCAGTGGCAAGCTCAGCCCCAAGAGCCGCCGTCGCGGCATCATCGGGCAGCAGTCTCATTCAGCCACGCCCGCCAGGGCGCTGTCCAAAGGGAGGTTGACCACGATGCGCGAGCCACGCGGTTCGCGCTTTTCGGCGATGATCGTGCCGCCATGCAGATTGACGAAGGTCTTTACGATGGCGAGGCCCAGGCCTGCACCGCGCTGGCGGCCGGAGGGCGTATCGATGCGGGTCTGGATGGCAGCCCGCATTTCGTCGGTGACGCCCGGGCCCTCGTCCTCGATGACAAACAGCATGCGATCGGCACGATGGCTGACCGAGAGGCGGATTTCACCTCCGGGCGGAGAGAAGCGCGCGGCGTTGGACAGCAGGTTATAGAGCACCTGAACGATGCGCGTGCCATCGGCGATGAAGGGCGGCAGGCCCTGTTCGATATCGACCACCAGATTGATCGGCCGTTCGCCCGAGATCTCGGGGAAGGTTGCGGACAGTCCGGCCTTGGCCTTGTCGATCAGCTGGAGCACATCGAGATGCTCCGGCCGCAGTTCGGCAATGCCGGCATCAACCGAAGCGAGGTCGAGGATATTGTCGATCAGCACGCCCAGCGTCACCGAGGAAGCGCGGATATAGTCGATATAGGCCTTCTGCCGCTCGTTGAGCGTTCCGTCCTCGCTGCCGGCCAATAGATCGGCAAAGCCGATGATGTTGGTCAGCGGCGAGCGGAGTTCATAGGAGACGTTTTCGACGAAGGCGTCCTTGAGCAGGTCGGCTGCCACCAGGGCGTCGTTGCGCTCCTTGAGCACCTTGGAATAGCTGGCGCTTTCGGTGACGTCGAGGAAGGTCATCATGGTCTGCCCGTCGGGCAGGCGGGTGATGGCATAGTCGAGCAGGCGGCCGTCGGATCGGTTGAGGCGGCCGGTCTGGTCGGAGCGGGTCGGGTTGAGATCGATGATGCCGCGCTTGAGATCGCGCCAGATGCTGGCGCCATCCTCGGGAATGGCGCGGCCCGAGGCCTCGGCAATCTGGTCGATATGAGGGTTCTGCCCCAACTCGTTGAGCGGCACTTTCCAGAGTGCGGAGAGACGCGGATTGGAGAGGGTCAACCGCCCATTGGTTCCGAACACGGCGACCGCCTCGGTCAGCGCATTGATGGTTTCGCGCTGCACATTGGAGAAGGCCTTGTTGGTCGATTCCAACTGCAGGCGCTCGGTCATATCCTCGAAGACATAGATGACGCCGCCCTGTGCACCCGCGGGGGCCGAGATCACCTTGATCGAGCGGCCGTCGGGCAGGTGCCAGGGCTCGGCTTCGTGCGGGGTCTTGCGGTCGTAGCTTTCGAGGTGCTTGTTGCGCCAGGTCTGGTAGTCGACCTGATTGGGCAGCATGCCCTCGGTGCGCAGCTTGTCGAGAATGGCGCGTTCGTCGAGGCCGGGCACGAGGAACATGCGGTTCAGGCCCCAGAGCTGGGCATAGGCCTCGTTGAACTGGACCAGCTCGCGCCGGGCGTTGAAGATGGCGATGGGTGTGGTCAGCGCACTGATGATGCCGCTGACATGACCCAGGCCCGTGGCCGGCTGCTGGCCGGTGGCCTCGGCGCTGGCGGGACGAAGATAGCCGGCGCGGCCGCCATTGATGGGGAATTCGACGAGTTCGAAGGCGCCTTGCGGCCAGGTGACCGGCATGGTGCCGGTCTTGCCACCATCACAGGCGGCCAGATGCTGGCGCAATTGGTTGGTGTCGAGCAGTTCGGGCGGCGCCGTCTCGCTGCCGGTTTTGCCCAGGGTTTTGGCCAGTTGCAGATAGGCGCTGTTGGCAAAGACCAGACGGTTGGTGATGTCGCGGGCAAAAGCCGGTTGCGAGAGTGCCACCAGGATGGCCCGGACGCTTGAGAGGTCGCCGGTCGCTGCGGCAGCCACCAGGGTCGGCTCGGCGCCGGGCTGCAGGAAGGCGGGGCGCAGGCGCAGGGCCGCGCCGCCCCCTAGCACCCAGCCATTGGCCCGGACCAGACGACCGTCGAGCGCGGTGACGCTCATGGCGAAGGCATGGCCGTGAACGCGAAGGTCCTCAAGCTGGCGGGCCAGCTTTTCGGCATCATTGGCGTTGAGCCAGGAGGCAAAGTTGAGCACGCTTTCCGGACGACGGCCCATGGGCAGGACCGAGGCGGCCTGGCCAAGCAGGCGCGGCGCGCCTTCCGAGCTTTCTGTCCAGAGGATGGTGACTTCACGTGAACCGGAAAGCAGGGCTTCGTATTCGTCGACCAGGGCGCGGAGCCCGGCAATCTGATCGTGGGCGCGCTGGCGGTTGACCTTGGTATCACTGCGCATGGTGCGCATGATGGCCAGGGCGAGAACGCCGAAGGCACCCGCGCCAATGGCCACTGCCAATGGGGCAGCGCCACCCAGAGCGGCTGGGTTCGCGGCTTGCGCCAGGGCGGGGACCGCCGTCATCAAAGTCAGTGGAGCCGCAGCAAGTAGTGCGAATCCCCAATGCTTCCGGAAGTGATCCGGCGCCATAGCAGCCCTCTAGGTCAATTATCGTTGCCAGCCCGGCTCCCCAAAGAGCCGATACACATGCACTCAAAAGAAGAGGCTAAACGCGGAATCAGAATTGACTCCTGCCATCTCCGACGCAGCTGCTTGTCCCCCAGCAACCGAATCATCATGACCATACCGGCAGGGTGAATCGGCTAAAAGAGTCTTAATGGATGTGCATTATGGGCAAAGCAGCGATATCGGGGATTGACCGAGAACGAAGCAGCAACCCGGTCGCTTGTGCAAGATCGTTGCAATCCCGCAAGCCCAGGCAAAGCGGCCATGGCGTCGCGGGCGGTGCTTTGCTGCCACACTCGGCACCCTGTGTAGCGGCAAGTTGACTCACCGTAGTGGAAGACCGCTGGATCGGCAATCGCCAGTCAGTGTCGTGCACGATCGCGGACAACAAAAACCAGCGCACCGAGGACAAAGGCTGCCAGCGCGAACCAGGTGAGCGCATAGACGAGATGGTTGTTGGAGAAGCTGAGCACTGTCAGCCCACCCAGCACGTCATCGCCGGGAGTGTCGTCGGCGTCGACGAAGAACGGCGGCAGGTCGTCGATGTCCATGCTCTGGCCAATCGCCAGGGTATCGCGTGAATACCAGCGCCCGTTCTGCGGATCATTGGAGCGCAGGAAGCCGCCGTCCGGCTCGGTTGCGCGCAACAGGCCGGTGACCGTCACGGCGCCGTCAGGCGGCGATGCGAGCGCGTCGCGCCTGTCCTGGGCGACAAAGCCGCGGTTGACCAGGAGTTGTCTGCCATCAGAGAGCTGTAGTGGCGCCATGACCCAGAAGCCGCTGCCCGCGACGGTCACGGCCTGCGCCAGCGCGACCTCGGGCCCGAAGCGGCCGGTCACGCTGACCCGCTGATACTGCACGGCCTCCGCATCGATCCCCGCCCAGTCGGCCTGGTCGAGATCAAGGGGCGAGCCGGTGCTGCGCGTCTCGACCGCCTCGACCAATGCGTTCTTCCAGGCGAGACGCTCGACCTGCCACACACCCAAGGCCGCAAAACCCAGGGCCATCAGCAGGCCGATCAGAACGATCGGCCAGAGCGCGACGAGGCTATGCCGCAGTGACGTCGACTGGGGCATGGATCATTGCAACAGGGTGGCCGGGTCCATGTTGTGGCCGGGCATCATGTTGGTGTTGAGGTGGTACATCACCCAAAGCGAGCCTGAGAGTGCAATGACGATGATGATGATGGTGAACATCGCCGCCATGAAGGTCCAGCCGCCCTCGGACTTGGTGTTCATGTGGAGGAAATAGATCATGTGCACCAGGATCTGGGCCATGCCGAAGGCCATGATCAGGAGCGTGGTGACCAGCTTGTCCTCGATGACGCCGCCCATCACCAGCCAGAAGGGAATGGCGGTGAGAATAGCCGCCAGCGCGAAGCCAGTGAGATAGGAGCGGCGCGTGCCGTGGTCGTGGCCATCGCCATGCGCAGCCGGATTGGGATGGGCATGCGCCATCTTGCTGGCCGTGGCGTGATCGACCGTCTTTGTCTGGCTCATCGCAGCATTCCCATCAGATAGATAACAGTGAAGACGCCGATCCAGATGACGTCGAGGAAGTGCCAGAACATCGAGAGGCACTGTACGCGGATGCGGTTGGAGGCGTGGATGCCGTGCTGGGCCACCTGCACCATCAGGACGCCCAGCCAGAGGATGCCGAAGGCAACGTGCAGGGCATGGGTGCCAACCAGAACGAAAAAGGCCGAGAGGAAGGCCGAGCGCTGCGGCACGGCGCCCTCGTGGATCATGTGGTAGAATTCATAGAGCGTCAGCGCGAGGAAGACTGCGCCCAGCAGGCCGGTCAGGCCCAGCCAGAACAGCGTGCGCTCCTTCTTGTCTTCGTCCATGTTGAGCATGGCAAAGCCATAGGTGATCGAGCTCAGCAGCAGCGCCGTGGTGCTCAGCGCCACGAGCTTGAGGTCGAACAGATGCGCGGGAGACGGACCGGCGGCATAATTGCCGCCGAGCACGCCATAGACGGCAAAGAGCGTTGCGAAGATCAGGCAGTCGCTCATCAGATAGAGCCAGAAACCGATCGCCGTCGAGCCATGCGGGGCATGGTGGTGCTCGGTGAGCTCGTAGAATTCCGGCGCGTCGGCAGTGGTGGTCGGGGATGCGCTCATGGTCAGTTCTTCCCCGCCAGGAGGGTCGTGCGCCGGTCTTCGAGATCGGCAACGGCCTCGACCGGGATGTAGTAGTCGCGGTCATAGTTGAAGGTATGGATGATCGCGACGACGATCAGAGAGACAAAGCTCAACGCCGCCAGCCACCACATGTACCAGATCAGCGCGAAGCCGAGCACGGTGGCGAGGCCCGCAAGGACCACGCCGGCCCAAGTGTTGCGCGGCATGTGGATCTGCAGGAACCCCTTGGTCGGCCGCTGGGCCTGGCGCTTCTTCATGTCGGCCCAGGCATCATTGTCGTGAATGACCGGGGTGAAGGCGAAGTTGTACTGCGGCGGCGGCGAGGAGGTCGCCCATTCGAGCGTGCGGCCGTCCCAGGGATCGCCCGTGGTGTCCCATTCCTTGTTCTTGCCGAGGATCGAAACAGCGAACTGGATCACCATGGCGCCGATGCCGCCGGCAATGACCAGGGCGCCGATGCCGGCGATAACGAACCAGATCTGCAGGCTCGGATCGTCGAAGACGCGCATGCGGCGGGTAATGCCCATCAGGCCCAGCACGTAGAGCGGCGCGAAGGCCAGCCAGAAGCCGACGTTCCAGAGCCAGAAGGACACCTTGCCCCAGAACACGTTGAGCTTGTAGCCGAAGGCCTTGGGCCACCAGTAGTTGATGCCGGCAAAGATGCCGAACAGCACGCCGCCGATGATCACATTGTGGAAGTGGGCGACGAGGAACAGCGAGTTGTGCAGCGCGAAGTCGGCCGGCGGAACCGCCAGCAGCACGCCGGTCATGCCACCGATGGTGAAGGTCAGCATGAAGGCGATCAGCCACATCATGGGCAGGTCGAAGCGGATGCGTCCCTTGTACATGGTGAAGAGCCAGTTGAAGATCTTCGCCCCCGTGGGGATGGAGATGATCATCGTGGTGATGCCGAAGAACGAGTTCACACTCGCGCCCGAGCCCATGGTGAAGAAGTGGTGCAGCCAGACCAGGTAGGACAGCACGGTGATGACCACCGTGGCGTAGACCATGGAGGTATAGCCGAACAGGCGCTTGCCCGAGAAGGTCGAGGCGACTTCAGAGAAGATGCCGAAACAGGGCAGGATGAGGATGTAGACCTCCGGGTGACCCCAGATCCAGATCAGGTTCACATACATCATGGCGTTGCCGCCAAAGTCGGAGGTGAAGAAGTTGGTGCCGACGTAGCGGTCGAGCGACAGCAGGGTCAGCACGGCCGTCAGCACCGGGAAGGAAGCAACGATCAGCACGTTGGTGCAGAGCGAGGTCCAAGTGAAGACGGGCATCTTCATCAGGGTCATGCCCGGGGCACGCATCTTGATGATGGTGGCGATGAGATTGACGCCCGATAGCGTCGTACCCACGCCCGCCACCTGCAGCGCCCAGATGTAATAGTCGACGCCCGAGGCCGGTGATCGCTCGATACCCGACAGCGGTGGGAAGGCCAGCCAGCCGGTCTGGGCAAATTCACCCACGAACAGGCTCATCATCACGAGAACCGCGCCGCCAGCCGTCATCCAGAAACTGAAGTTATTCAGGAAGGGGAAGCTGACGTCGCGGGCACCGATCTGCAGCGGGACGATGTAGTTCATGAAGCCGGTGATCAGCGGCATGGCCACGAAGAAGATCATGATCACGCCATGGACCGAGAACAGCTGGTCATAATGGTGGGCGTTGAGATAGCCCTCCGAGCCGTTGAAGGCGATGGCCTGCTGCAGGCGCATCATCAGGGCGTCGGCAAAGCCGCGCAGCAGCATGACGAGGCCCAGGATCATGTACATGATGCCGATCTTCTTGTGATCGACGCTGGTGAACCATTCGGTCCAGAGATAGCCCCAGAGCTTGAAGTAGGTCAGTGCACCGACCACGACGAGGCCGCCGACGGCGACAACGGCGAAGGTGATGATGATGATCGGATCATAGGGCAGAGCGGCCCAGGTCAGGCGCCCGAAGATGAAGGACCAGAATTCGTTCACAGGGCACCCGATGCATTGGTTTCGACAGAAGCGACCTTGCCGGCAAGCCAGTCAAAGACCTGGCGGTGGTCTGCGGTCATCGTGTCTGACCGGTTGAGGCCGAGACCCCTGAGCGGGGCTGGATCGGGCGCGGGGATGGAGGGAATGGCGGCGGTCGTGGCGATCGCTTCTTCCGGGGTGCAGATGGCGCCGACATAGGTGCGGCGGACGCCGAAGACTTCCTGCGGGCGCGCGCCACCTTCGTGGTAGAGCGCCGGCGCCATGTTGCCCGTGCCCGCTTCGCTGCCGCCGCTGGCGTCGATGGCCATCATCTCGTTCATGCACATCTTGTCGAGCTCGACGCACATGTTGACGATGGCGGTGAAGAGCCCGTTTTCGACACCGGCAAAATGCTGCACGGGATCGTTCTGGCTCTCTTCCTCGACCTCGAAATAGCGCTGGCGATTGAGCATGTCGCCCGAACCGCGGACATCGGCGACCCATTGATCGAAGCCGGCGTTGTCGACGCCGTGGAACTTGAACTGCATGCCGGAGAAGCCGTGGCCGCTATAGTGGGCGGCGATGCCCTTGTATTCACCCGGCTCGTTGATCACGGCGTGAAGCTGGGTCTGCATGCCCGGCATGGCATAGATCATGCCTGCTAGAGACGGGATATAGAAGGCATTCATCACCGTGTCCGAGGTCAGCTCGAACTTGATCGGGCGGTCGACCGGAGCGGCGAGCTCGTTGATCGAGGCGATGTCATATTGGGGATAGATGAAGAGCCATTTCCAGTCGAGCGCGACCACCTGAACCAGCAGCGGCTCTGTCTCGGCCGGCACGGCTTCGCCGGGCTTGATGCGGCCCAGTTCGCGGTAGGGGTCGAGCAGATGGGTATTCACCCAGGTCACCGCGCCCAGGCAGATGATGATCAGCAGCGGCGCTGCCCAGATCACCAGCTCGAGTTGGGTCGAGTGGTCCCAGTCGGGCTCGTAGCGCGCCTTGTCATTGCCCTTGCGATACTTTCGCGCAAACACCACCACCAGCACCATCACAGGAATGATGATGAGCAGCATGAGGAAGGTCGCGATCAGGATCAGGTCGCGCTGCTGCATGGCGACGTCGCCCGAGGGCGCCATCGTGCACCCGGCGAGCAGAAACGGAATCAATAGCGCAGCAGAGCATTTGGAAAAACGAGACATGGGGCCACATTTCTTGTCTTCGGTTTGGGCGCTCTAGGCCTATCATGCGATCTGCGCCATCGGACATTTTGTCCACTCGCGGCAGCGCTGCATCTGGTGCATGACGAGGCAAACCCGTTATACGATCTTTGACTGCAGCAAGCTAAAATATTCGCTCTGCTCGATAAAAGTCGTTTCAAAACAAGGATATGATGGCTATGGCCCCGTCATCGACACCGGTTCCGGAAACCTCTGCAGAGCGCGACGCGCGGATCGTCAACGACCATCACCGACGGGTCGACGCCAATGAAATCGCCATTGGTGTGATCATCGGTCGCACATCGGAGTTCTTCGATTTCTTTGTCTATGCCATCGCTTCGGTGCTGGTTTTCCCCTCGGTGATCTTCTCCTTTGCCGATCCGCTGACCGGCACGATCCTGTCCTTTGCGGTCTTCGCGCTGGCCTTTGTGGCGCGCCCGACCGGTACGGTGATCTTTTCGGCCATCGACCGGCTCTATGGCCGGGGCATCAAGCTGACGCTGGCGCTGCTGCTGCTCGGCATCTCGACCGTGGCGATCGCCTTCCTGCCCAGCTACGACCAGGTGGGCTGGTATGCCGTTGCCATCCTGATCATCTTCCGCTGCGGTCAGGGTCTCGCCCTTGCCGGTTCCTGGGATGGCCTGGCTTCGCTGCTGTCGCAGAACGCGCCCGAGGGCAAGCGCGGCTGGTTTGCCATGATTCCCCAGCTTGGTGCGCCCATCGGGTTGATCGTGGCCAGCCTGCTGTTTGCCTATCTGGCGGGAAGCCTCTCGGCAGAGGATTTCCTGGCCTGGGGCTGGCGCTACCCGTTCTTTGTTGCCTTTGCCATCAATGTCGTGGCGCTGTTTGCGCGCCTGCGCATCGTGGTGACGCCCGAATATACCGAGCTGTTCGAAAGCGGCGAACTGGTGCCGACGACGATCCGCGAGACGCTGGTCAACAATTGGCAGAGCGTTGTCATCGGTGCCTTCGCGCCGCTGGCCAGCTTTGCGCTCTTCCACATGGTCACGGTGTTCCCGCTGTCCTATGTGTTCCTCTATACCGAGGATACGCCGGTCGACTTCCTGATGATCGAGGCGGTGACGGCGCTGGTCTGTATCGCGACTATCGTGCTGTCGGGTGTGCTGGCTGACCGTTTTGGCCGCCGCTGGCTGCTGGGCGTCACAGCGGTGTTGATTGCCATCTACAGCATTTTTGCGCCGCTGCTGCTGGAAGGCGGATCGATCGGCGAGATCGTCTATATGGTCATTGGCTTCGCGCTGCTCGGCCTGTCGTTCGGCCAGTCCTCGGGCGTGGTGGCCGCCAATTTCAGCAAGCTATATCGCTATACCGGCTCGGCGCTGACGTCGGATCACGCCTGGCTGTTCGGCGCAGGCTTTGCGCCACTGGTGGCCCTCGTGCTCTCCAGTCAGTTTGGCCTGATTTCCTCGGGTGCCTATCTGCTGTCAGGCGCCATCTGCACACTGGTCGCCCTGCGCCTCAACCGGCAATTGGCCCATCGCAACTGACGGCTCGACGGGCCTGTCAAACCAAAAAGCCCGGGCCAAGACCCGGGCTTTTTTCATTGCACGGCAGGGATGATGCTCAGCCAAGCGTTGCCAGCAGATCGTCCAGCTGCGCGAACTGTTCGGATGCTCCGTCCAGGCCACCCTGGCCGGCTTCGAGCGCCTCGCTGCTGGGATAGGTTTCGCTGAAGGTCAGCAGCGTCTTTCCGTCCTGTTCCACAAAGGTCACCGTGGAAATGGCGCTATCCTCGCCCTCGTCATTGGTCCAGACCAGACGCGATGGGGGCACGACTTCGAGATACTTGCCAAAGAATTCGAAGCTGTTTTCGGCGTCATGGCCAAATTCCACGCGATAAATGCCGCCAACGCGCACATCCATTTCGCAGGCCCGCATCGGCACGCCCATGGACTTGGGCGCCCACCACCGCATGAACAGTTCAGGCCTGGTCCAGGCCTCGAAGACGATCCGTGGCGGCGCATCGAATACCCGCGTCACCGCAAGTTCTCGATCTGACACTCTTTTCACCGTCGTCTGGCCATTGGTCACGTCATCCTCCTCAAGATCACCCATCCCTGCTCTCCCTGCGTTTGAGTTCGTCGACAACCTTGTCCAGCTCATCGAAGCGGGCTTCCCAGAGCCGGCGATAGCGTTCGAGCCACAGCGCCTCCTGGTCGAGGTGGCGGCTGCCCAGCCGGCAGGTGCGCACGCGGCCGATCTTTTGGGTGGTCACCAGCCCAGCCTGTTCGAGCACGCCGACATGCTTCTTCATGCCCGTGAGGGTCATGCCGAAGGTCTGCGCCAAATCGGTGATCGAGGCATCCGAACGCATGAGCTGCTCCAGCACACCGCGCCGGGTGGCATCCGACAGCGCGGCAAAGGAGGTGTCAAACTGGGCTTGCTGAAACTGAACCATATAGTTCAGTATAGTGCGAGAGCGGGTAAATGAAAAGGGGCGCATCGCTGCGCCCCTTTCAGAATCCTAGAACTCGGACCAGTCGTCCTTGAGGGCGGCATTGCCCTGGGTGAGGTAGGACGCCGCGGCCTTGACCTTTTGCTGGATGGCACGGGCGCCGCTCAGCTTTTCGGCGGGCTTGGCAGCGGCGGGCTTTTCGACCGGCCAGCGGCCTTCACCGGCGAGGGTAAAGACCTCGACCACCTGATCGAGCTCGGTGGCCTGCGCTTCGGTCTGTTCGATCGAGGCGTTGACCTCTTCGACCAGAGCTGCATTGTGCTGGGTCATTTCGTCCATCTGACGGACGGCGGTGTTGATCTCGCCGATCGATCCGGCCTGTTCGCGGTTGGCGCGGGCGATCTGGTCGAGCAGGGCCGCATTGGCGCGTACGCCTTCGAGCATGGAATCGAGCTTGCCCGCAGCATCGGCAACAAGGCGCGAGCCGGAAGCCACTTCATTGCTGCTCTGATCGATCAGGCCCTTGATCTCCGAGGATGCTTCCGCCGAAGACTGCGCGAGACGACGCACTTCGACGGCCACCACGGCAAAGCCCTTGCCTGCCTCGCCCGCACGGGCCGCTTCCACCGAAGCGTTGAGTGCCAGAAGGTTGGTCTGGAAGGCAATGTCGTCGATCATGCCGATGATGTTGGAAATGCGCGACGACGAGGAGGAGATACGCTCCATGGCTTCATTGGCCTGCGCCATGACCACGCCGCCCTCTTCGGCCGCACGCGAGACCTGACCGGCCTTCTGGCTGGCGTCTGCCGCCTTGCCGGCATTTTCGGAGACGGTTTCAGCCAGCTGCTGCATGGCGGCCGAGGTTTCCTCGATGGTCGCCGCCTGGCGGGTAGTACGCTCGGACAGATCATTGGCGCCGGCGAGGATTTCGCCGGTGGCGGATTTGAGCGCCTGCGAGGTGCCACGCAGCTGGGTGACGATGTCGGTCAGCTTGTCGGCGACGGCATTGGTATCATTCTTGAGGCGCGCGAAGGCGCCGCGATAGTCGCCGGTCATGCGCTTGCCGAGGTCGGTATTGGCCAGGGCATCGAGCACTTCACCGGTTTCGGTCAGGCCCTTGTCGACGCTTTCGACCAGGGCATTGACCGAGCCGGCCAGTGCATTGAGTTCGGCATCGGGGAACTGCTCAGGCACACGGCGCGAGAAGTCGCCATCGATGGCTGCATCGACCACATTGCCGAAGGCCTGCTGCAGATCGGCCATCATGGCGCGGCGCTTGTCTTCGTCCAGAATGATGCGGGCAGCTTCCGCCTCGGTCATTTCGGCGACCTTGAGACCGTTCTCGCGGAACACTTCTACCGCACGGGCCATGGAGCCGATGGCATCGCCACGGTTGATCCCGACCACTTCGGTTTCGAACTGGCCATCGGCGATCTTGCCCATGACATTGGTCAGCGTATTGATCGGCACGGTGATGGTGCGCGCCAGGAGGAAGGCAACCACCGAGAGCACGGCCATGATGACCAGGGTCTCGATGATGGCGCGCTGGGTCTCGGCCCAGGCCACAGCCTGCAGGTCATCCATGTAGACGCCGGTGGTCACGATCCAGTCCCAGGGCTGGAAGACCTCGAAGTAAATGCGCTTGTCGACGATCTCTTCTTGCCCGGTATGGGTCCAGGCGTAGACGACAAAGCCCTTGCCTTCATTGTTGGCGATGTCGAGCACGCGGGACATATAGGGGTTGCCCAGCTTGTCGGTGACCGTGGCGCGATTGGTGCCAACCAGATCCTTGGTGATGGGATGCATGCGCATCACGCCATCAAGGTCGTAGATGAACATGTATTCCGCGCCGCGAAAGCGGATCTGCGACAGCGCCAAAGCCGCTGCGTCACGCGCCTGGTCCTCGGTGATCTCGCCGGCCTGGAACAGGTCGTACTGCGCCTGTGTGATCGCCATGGCCGATTGCACGACCGTTTGCAGCTCTTCGTCGCGTAGCTGCGCGCGAGATGCATTCAGATTGGTGACGCTCAGAAAGGCGGTAATGCCGACGGCCAGCATGGCCATGGCAACAAGCAGATAGATGCGGGTGGAAATCTTCAGGCGCGACATCATGTTCGTTTGGCTCCTTCTGGGACCAAGCAGAGTTATTTCGGTGTCGCTCCCGATGTCCTCCCCATGCAGCGCAACGACGAGGGGCAAATTGCCCAGCCGTCGTTAAGCAAAGGCTAATTCTGATTTAAGTCAGTGTCCGGAAACAAAAAACCCGGCGCGAGGCCGGGTTTTTCCGTTTGAAATGGCGGAGGCCTAGTAGCGGTATTCGCCGGACTTGAATGGGCCCTCGACGGTCACGCCGATATAGTCGGCCTGGTCCTTGGTCAGCTTGGTCAGCTTGGCGCCCAGCTTGGCCAGGTGCAGTTCGGCAACCTTTTCGTCGAGATGCTTGGGCAGGACGTGCACCTTCTTCTCGAGCTGTTCGCCGTTGGTCCAGAGTTCGATCTGGGCCAGGGTCTGGTTGGCAAAGCTTGCCGACATGACGAAGCTGGGGTGACCGGTGGCATTGCCAAGGTTCACGAGGCGACCTTCGGACAGCAGGATCAGGCGCTTGCCATCGGGCTTCTCGATCATGTCGACCTGCGGCTTCACATTGGTCCACTTGAAGTTGCGCAGGCCCAGCACGTCGATCTCGTTGTCGAAATGGCCGATGTTGCAGACGATGGCCATGTCCTTGAGCTTGCGCATGTCATCGACCATCAGCACGTCGCGGTTGCCCGTGGCGGTGACGACGATGTCGGCGCGCTCGGCAGCCTCTTCAAGCGTCACGACCTCGAAGCCTTCCATGGCGGCCTGCAGAGCGCAGATCGGGTCGACTTCGGTGACCAGCACGCGGGCGCCGGCGCCGCGCAGGGATTCGGCCGAACCCTTGCCCACATCGCCATAGCCGCAGACGATGGCGACCTTGCCGGCCAGCATGACGTCGGTGCCGCGACGGATGGCGTCGACCAGCGATTCACGGGTGCCGTACTTGTTGTCGAACTTGGACTTGGTGACCGAGTCATTGACGTTGATGGCGGGGAAAGGCAGTTCGCCCTTGGCGTGCAACTGGTAGAGGCGCATCACGCCCGTGGTGGTTTCTTCCGACACGCCGCGGATGGCATCGCGGATCTTGCTGAAGAAGCCGGGCGACTTGGCCAGGCGGCGCTTGATGGTGGCGAAGAAGATTTCCTCTTCTTCATTGCCCGGCTTGTCGAGGATGGAAATGTCCTTCTCGGCCTTGGCGCCGGTCAGGATATACATAGTGGCATCGCCGCCATCGTCGAGGATCATGTTGGGGGTCGTGCCCGGCCAGTCCATCATGCGATCGGTGAAGTCCCAGTATTCTTCCAGCGTCTCGCCCTTGTGGGCAAAGACCGGGACGCCGGCGGCAGCGATGGCAGCGGCAGCGTGGTCTTGGGTCGAGAAGATGTTGCACGAGACCCAGCGCACTTCGGCGCCGAGCGCGACAAGCGTCTCGATCAGCACGGCGGTCTGGATGGTCATGTGCAGCGAACCGGCAATGCGGGCGCCCTTGAGCGGCTGGCTGGCAGCATATTCAGCCCGGATCGACATCAGGCCGGGCATTTCGATTTCGGCAATGTCGAGTTCCTTGCGGCCGAAGGCTGCGAGGGACATGTCCTTGACGGCATAGTCGGTGAAATTGGTGGTCATGCGTTTGCTCCGGAAGCGCGCAGGTTTTCGTTGCTCTGCCATACGCTAGCAGGCACCGCGTTTCAACATGAAGACATAAAGAAATGTTTATATGCGCCTATCTATAGGCAGCATAGCGGCGCTTGCGCCATTGCTTGACGGGCATGGCACAGAAACGCCAGAGGCCCGACATGATGAGATAGCCCAGGATCAACCCGGCCCCGGCATAGAGGATACCTTCCATGGTGACGGGCACGGCGGGCTTGTAATTCTCCAACGTCCGCCTGCCGATATCGGTGTCGAGATAGGCCGGCAACGCCTGGAAGCGCTCGATCGGGTCGGCATTCTGCACGCGCGTCAGCAATTGGCTTAATTGTTCGAGCCGCACGAAGTTCGCCGCCTCGCCATCGCCTTGGGTCAGGATGAAGCCATCGGTGGATGTGGTGTAGCGCTCAAGCGCCTGTTGCCGGTCAAGGCCGGCGGCGGCGGCATTGCTGTCGAAGCGCTGGGTGACAATGCGCAATTCATCGACCGCGCCGCCAAGGCGCTGGGTGTATTGCTGGGCATATTCGGGAAACTGGCTCAGTGCCAGCGCCAGTCCGACCCCGCCAATCCCCGCTATCACTCGCCGCATGAGTTGCTCCTGCTCGCGATCAGAATGAGCGGCTGATGGTTACGGTTGCATGAACTAGTCGAGCTTGACGCTCAGCGTGCCCTTGAGGTTGAAGCTGCGTTCGCCATCGCCGATGCCGTCGTAGCCGATGGAGGATTTCCAGCGCGTCCCGCTGGGCAGGTCGATATTGAGCGTGCCTTCGAGCCCGCTGCGCAGACCATCCACCGACAGGGTCGCGCCATTCTCGGCAACCAGATTGGCTATGGTATTGAGCTTGAGGCCGGTGGTGACCACGACCTTGTTGATCGTCGTCAGCTTGTAGGAAACGCTGGGCCCCACCGCCAGCTCGCTGGTCGCCTTGCGCTGGGCTTCGGTCAGCGCCCCATCGGCGTCCACGCCTTGCGGTGCAGTGGCCGCGAAATAGCTGAACCTGGCCTGGGGCCCAAAGGTCCACTGGCCCTGCGTCCATTTGCCGGTGAGCGAGGTGGTCATCAGCCAGTTGCTGCCGGCCGACGATCCCGACATGCCGCCGCGCGCACCCAGCACGTCGAGCCACAGATTGTCGCTCAGCCGGGCCGTGCCGAAACCACCGAGACTCCAGCCGGCCACGGCCGAGGCCGCCAGGTCGGTCTGGGCAAAGGTGCCGAGCAGCAGTTTCTCGCTGACCAGATAATCGACGCCCGTGCTCAGCGTCGCCAGGCGATGGCTGGCGCCGGATTCCTGCTTGGGCATGGCGCGGCCCTTGACCCAGAGGTCATAGAGCCGCGGCTTTTTGTTGCCGCTATACTTGTCGAAGGCCGCGATCGAGGCCGCCACGGGAATGGGACTGCCCGCAACCACGCCCGGCAGCGCCTTGATGATGGTGCCTGGGGAACTGACCACATCGACATGGCCCTTGATGCGATCGCTGCGATCAGACGTGGTGGGGAGGTTGGCCACGATGATGCGATTGCGCTCCATCATGAAGCCCAGGTCCTGCGCCGCCACCGGAATGGCCGGGATCAGCGCAAGCAGAAATGCCACGGGCCACAGCCCGACAAGGCTGCGCCCTGCCCTTGCGGGCCGGAGCCATATCACCATGTTCGTTTGCGGTCCCTGCTACGCATGGGCGCGCGCCGGCCAAGCCGTGCACGCGCATATCAAGGGAGCCCCAAGGACTGACGCTGGCCCCCCGCTCGATGGCGACAAGGTCGCGCCTTATGCTGTCATGATCCACCCCCTCACGGTCAAATGAGCCATGAGCTGAGAGGGAAGGTCAGGACGGATATGGAAAGGATTTGTTTACGAAGCGTCCGGCCGGACGCTAGCCGGCGACGCCATCGCTGTCTTCGTCGAAGCCGTTGTTGACCAGTTCGACGATGGCTTCGAGCGCTTCGCGCGCCTGCTTGCCGCTGGCCTGGACCAGAATCGTCGAACCCGGACCGGCGCCCAGCATCATCAGGCCCATGATGGAATTGCCGTTGACCGAGGAGCCGTCCTTGATGACGCTGACCGTGGCATCAAAGCATTCCGCCGTCCGCACGAAACGGGCGGAGGCGCGGGCGTGCAGGCCCTTGCGGTTGACGATGGTCAGTTGCTGGGCAACGGCGCGATCACCATCCATCACACAGCCCTCGCCGCGCGGTTGACCATTGCCGGTGAATGGGCCGCGCTCATGGTCAGCCTGCACCCAGGATCGAATTGGCGACGGTGATATATTTCCGGCCCGCTTCCTGGGCCAGTGTCACGGCATCCTTGATGGCCATGTCATTGCGCACGCGGCCGAGCTTGACCAGCATGGGCAGGTTGACGCCTGCAATGACTTCGACTTCGCGGTTCTGCATCACGGAGATGGCGAGGTTCGACGGCGTGCCGCCGAACATGTCGGTCAGGATGATGACGCCTGCGCCATTGTCCGCCTTGTCGACGGCGGCCAGAATGTCATTGCGCCGGTTTTCCATATTGTCATCGGGCCCGATGGCGATGGTCTCGCAATATTCCTGCGGCCCCACCACATGTTCGAGCGCAGACTTGAACTCATCGGCGAGCGCACCATGCGTCACCAGAACCAGACCTATCATGCAACGTCCCCAGCCTGCCGCGCCACACCGAGGCGTCCACGGCATTCCAGCAATTCCTGCCCCCTGTCCATACCGCTCCCAAGCCAGCATGAACGCGAACCCGGCCCAGAAGGACGAGCATAGGGCATTTTCGGCTTGTAACGGCCCGGATTCAAGTGGTTTTTTCTCACACTGCCGTGGGTTTGCCGTCGAGGGCAGCAATCGCCTCGATCACCAGCAGCATCTGATGAGCGACGCTGACCACATCGCCATAGGGCACGGGTGCCCGCGCAATGCCTTTGCCGCCGAGGTCCGTGATCAGTTCTTCTTCCTCGAGCATGCGCACGAGGTCAGGCACCAGATCAATGACCAGATGCAGTGGCACGGGGCTTTTGTGCGGCCGCTTGACGATGCCGCGTCCACGCAACTCGATGAGACCGGCCAGATTGTCTGGCGCCTGCATGGCAAGCTGGCCGTCCTGATCGAGCAGGTCGACGCGGTCGTCCGAAACCAGATAGGCCGCCTGGCCACGCCCTTCCCAGCGATCGAGCAGGGTCAGGGCAAGCACGGATTTGCCCGCGCCCGAGGGACCGCGCAGCAGCACGCCTATCTGGCCCAGAAGCAGGCCGGTTCCGTGGATATTGTTCGACATCGTCATGGCGCCAATCTATTTGCGGACGCGCGGTAACACAACCGTGAACACGGCGCCGGATCGATCCTGCCTGTTATGCGCCCTGATCGAGCCCTTGTGGGCGTCGACGATCTGCTTGGAGATGGAGAGGCCAAGTCCGGAGTGATCGCCAAAGCTCTCCCCATCCGGTCGATCAGTATAGAAGCGCTGGAAGATCTTGCTGAAGTCGCCGGTAATACCGGGGCCTTCGTCGGTCACCATGACCGTGATCAATTCCGCATCGGTAGAGAGCGCCACGCGCACCAGGCCACCCTCGGGCGAGAAGCTCACGGCATTGTCGATCAGATTGGCGAAAACCTGGGCCAGCCGGCTTTCATGCCCATTGATGATGGCCGCGCCCTTGCCGGTGCCGGCACGCTTGTCCATCTCGACCTTGACGCCGCGGCCCTGGGCGACGTCCTTCTGGATCGAAACCATGGCCTCGGCCAGCTTTTCCACATCGACGCGTTCGGAGCCTTCGCGGGCGAGTTCGGCATCCAGGCGGCTAGCGCTTGAAATATCGGTGATCAGGCGATCGAGGCGTTTAACGTCGTGCTGGATGATATCGTTGAGGCGGTCCTTGTCCTCCTGCCGCTTGGCCAGCGGCAGGGTTTCGACCGCACTGCGCAGCGATGTCAGCGGGTTCTTGAGCTCATGGGCCACGTCGGCGGCAAAGCGCTCGATGGCCTCGATACGGTTATAAAGCCCATCCGTCATGCGGCGCAGCGCGCCGGACAGGTGGCCGATCTCGTCGGGGCGGTCGGTGAAGTCTGGAATTTCGGCGCGGGCATTGCCCGCCGTCTGGACCCGTTCGGCGGCCTCAGAAAGGCGCCGCATCGGCCCTGCGATGGTGCCGGCCATCAGCAGCGACAGGGCGATCTGGACCGCAGCGGCAATGCCGGCAATGCGCAAAATGCTCCAGCGCTCCTGCGCGACGATGGAATCGATGTCGCCCGGCGCGGTCGACAGCAAGATGGCGCCGACTACGGCGCGCACGCGCTGCACGGGCACAGCCACCGAAACCACCAGCTGGTTGTGGGCGTCAACGCGAACGAAGTCGGCCGGCGCACCAGCGAGGGCCGAAGCCACTTCGGGATAGCGGTTGCCTTCGTCGATGCCATATTCCTGATATTTCGGGAAATTGTCGCCCGGCACCCAGGACAGCACGGCATTCCACCAGTCCCAGAGGAAGAAGTCGCTTTCCTTGGTGTCGATCACCGCCCGCATGACCTCGCCGCGGGCATAGATATTGTCGCTATCGAGGATCTGCAGCCCGCCCTGGTCGTAGATGCGGGCGCGGGTGCGGGTCGGGGTGATCAGGTTGCGCAGCAGCGGCGCGACGCGCTCCGGACTGATCGGAAATTCCAGGCTCGGATCGAAATAGGAGAGCGAAGAGATCGAGCCACCGCCCTGCAGTTCAAGCAGGCGATCGGGGTTGATCGAGATCACGTCGCTATCCACCGTCGCCGAGGCGGCAATGGCGGCCGCGATGATTTCGCCCTGCACGCGCAGCGACTGCACGCGCGCGTCGATCAGGCCGGCGCGCCACTGGTTGAGGTAGAGTATGCCCACCACCAGCACCAGCAGGCCCGCCAGATTGAGCACGATGATGCGCTGGGTGAGGCTGGAAAAGATGGTGAAGTTCAGGAAGCGGCCAATGGCCATGGCCACTTTGTAGAACGGCGTCCAGAACGGGCGCCGCTTGGCCGTCTTGCGGGTCGTGGCCTCGCCCTGGTCAGCATCATCCAGGCCTGGCGGCTGCCAGTCGGCAGCGTCAGGCTTGGAACCGCTTTCCGGGTCGAGCACGGCCACGTTGCGCCTATTGTTCCTTGAAGCGATAGCCGACGCCGTAAAGCGTCTCGATCATTTCGAAGTCGTCGTCGGTCTGCTTGAACTTCTTGCGCAGCCGCTTGATGTGGCTGTCGATCGTGCGATCGTCGACATAGACCTGATCGTCATAGGCGGCGTCCATCAGCGCATTGCGCGACTTGACCACGCCGGGGCGCAGGGCAAGCGCCTGCAGGATCAGGAATTCGGTCACGGTCAGCGTCACGCGCTGGCCCTTCCAGGTACAGGTGTGGCGCTCTTCGTCCATGACGAGCGAGCCGCGTTCGATCAGCGCCTTGCCCGGCATGGACTCACCGGCTGCACCGGCTGGCGCGGAGGGATCGCGCGGAGCGGAGCGGCGCAGGATCGCCTTGACGCGCTCCACCAGCAGGCGCTGGCTGAACGGCTTGGTGATGAAATCGTCGGCGCCCATCTTGAGGCCGAACAATTCGTCGATCTCTTCGTCCTTCGACGTCAGGAAGATCACCGGAACGTCGGACTTCTGTCGCAGGCGGCGCAGCAGCTCCATGCCGTCCATGCGCGGCATCTTGATATCGAGAATGGCCAGGTCCGGCTTGTCGGTGGTCAGGCCCTCGAGGCCGGACGCGCCGTCGGTATAGGTGGCGACCTGATAGCCCTCGGCCTCCAGCGTCAGCGACACGGAGGTCAGGATATTGCGGTCATCATCGACCAGGGCAATCTTGGGCATAGTCTGCCTTTCTTGTTCGGACGCTTGCAAACAGGCGGCTCTCTAGGCCGCTTTTACATGCTTGCAGGCGACAAATACGCATTAAATAAGGCGCGGCCAAGGGCCGGGCCCGGTCATTACACATTTGAGAGGGGATGCAACTTCAGTCTTACGACCGATTTCGGGATGGTTGTCTGATGAATTCGCCCCGTATTTTCAGCTCCATAGCCGGTGGCCCTGTTTGGCCACCCCAGCGACGGAGCCCATGCAATGACCCAGTTCGACCACGAAGCCCTCAGAAGCCATGTTGCCAGTCGGGCCGGATCGATATCGCTCAACGACATCGCGCCAAGGCTGGTTGCCCGCTCGCTGCAGGGCGAAGAGTCGCAGCTTACCGCCGATGGCGCAGTCAGCGTCCGCACCGGCGCCTTCACCGGCCGCTCGCCCAAGGACAAGTTCATCGTACGCGACGGGCTGACCGAAAACAGCGTCTGGTGGGACAATTCGGGCGCCATTACCCCGGCGCAGTTCGACCTCCTGCTGGCTGACGCCACGGCGTCTTTTGCCGGTGTGGCCACGTTCCGCCAGGACCTCTTGGCCGGCGCCGACCCGCGGCACCAATATGCCGTCACCGTGCTCACCCCCAGCGCCTGGCATGCGCTGTTCATCCGCAACCTCTTGATCCGCCCCGGCGAGGGGATCGAGGCCAGCGGCCTGGCGACGCCCGTCACCATTGTTCATGCCCCCAATTTCAAGGCCGACCCTGCGCGCCATGGCGGTCGTAGCGAGACGATGATTGCACTCGACATGAGCCGCAATGTCGTCGTTATCGCCGGCACGCTCTATGCCGGTGAAATCAAGAAGTCGGTCTTCTCGTTGTTCAACTTCCACGCGCCGCGCCAGAGCGTGTTGCCGATGCATTGCTCGGCCAATCTCGGGCAGGACGGCGAGGCCGCCTTGTTCTTTGGCCTCTCGGGCACGGGCAAGACCACGCTCAGCAACGATCCCGCCCGTCCGCTGATCGGCGATGACGAGCATGGCTGGAGCGCCGATGGCGTCTTCAACCTCGAAGGCGGATGCTATGCCAAGACCATCAAGCTCAGCCCCGAGGCCGAGCCGGAAATCTTTGCTGCGACCAAGCGCTTCGGCACAGTGCTGGAGAATGTCATTCTCGATGATGCCCTGGTGCCGGAATTCGACGATGTGTCGCTGACCGAGAATACCCGCGCGGCCTATCCGATCCATGTTCTGCCCTCGATCGCCAGGGGCAGCGTGGGCGGCACGCCCAAGACCGTGGTCTTCCTGACGGCCGATGCCTTCGGCGTTTTGCCACCGGTTGCCCGCCTCACGCCGGAGCAGGCCGTCTATCACTTCCTCTCGGGCTACACCGCCAAGGTGGCCGGCACCGAACGCGGCGTCACCGAACCGCAGGCGACATTCTCGGCCTGTTTTGGCGCGCCCTTCATGCCGCTCCATCCCACCGTCTATGGCGAGATGCTGGCCGAAAAGCTCGAGCAGAGCGGCGCAACCGCATGGCTGATCAACACGGGCTGGACCGGGGGCGGCTATGGCGTGGGCAAGCGCATCGACATCGCATCGACCCGCCGCCTGTTGACTGCGGCGCTCGACGGTTCGCTCGATCAGGTCGAGATGCGTGAGGATGAGCTCTTCGGTTTCGAAGTGCCGCTCAGCGTACAGGGTGTCGATGCAAAGCTGCTGACGCCCCGTGCCACCTGGGCCGACGGCGAAGCCTATGATCGCCAGGCCATCCATCTGGCAGGCCTGTTCCGCGCCAACTTTGAAAAGTTCGGTACGGGCGCCAATGCAGCTCCGGGCCCGCGCCTGGCTCAGGCCGCCGAGTAATCCAGTTCGACACGCTGCCCCGCCTGCGACGAGCGGAGCATGGCGTCGATCAGGCGGTGAACATGAAGGGCCGTCTCGCCGGTGGAAACCGGCGGGCGGCCCGTTCTGACGGCGTCGGCAAAGTCGGCGATCTGGGCGGCATGCCACTCAAAGGGGAAGGCCATCGGATCGGCCCCACCACCGCCCGCGGTCGCCTCGCCCTCGACAATGGTCTCACCAGCCATGGTGTGGACGGTGAGGTTGCCGGCTGTCAGCGTCGCCGTGGCCGTCTCGAAATTGAGCGTTAGACTTTCCGGGGACCCCGGAAAGTTGGCCGTGGTCGCCATCACCGCGCCCACCGCGCCATTGACGAACTCGATTCCTGCCGAGACGAAATCCTCGGTCTCCATCCGATGCAACCGCGTCGTGCGGGCCATGGCGGTCACCGCCTTGGCGGGACCACAGAGGCTCAGCATCAGGTCGAGCGAATGGATCGCCTGGGTCAGCAGCACGCCACCGCCATCCTGTTCCAGCGTGCCGCGACCGGGTTGGTCGTAGTAGCCCGCTTGGGGACGCCACCAGGGCACGGTCAGATGAACGGCTTCCAATCTGCCGTATTTATTGACCGAGACCGCCTCGGAGAGTATTTTGGACGCTTTCCGAAATCGGTGCTGGAAGATAATCCCCAGCAAAACGCCAGCATGCTTGCAGCAATCGACCAGGTTTGCTGCAGCCGCGAGCGTCCGCTCGACCGGCTTTTCCATGAGTACCGGAATACTCCTTTTGGCCGCAGCCTCGATAATCGGCAGGCGCGCATTGGGCGTGGTCAGCACGAGAAGCGCATCGATGCGGGGATCGTCCAGCAGCGCCTCAAGGCTCTCAGCCTCGGGAAATCCATAGGTCTGACAGAACTTTGCCCGCTCCTCGGCATTGCGGCGATAGACGCCGACGACGGCGATGTCCTTGGCCAGCGACTGCAGTGCCAGAGCGTGGGGTCTTGCCCCCATGCCCGCACCCACCACACCAAAGGCAAAACGCCCCTCTGCATCGCTCATCCGGTCCTCCTCAGGCCTAAAGGCTTGAGGGATCATACAGATTGCGACCAACTTGAGAAGCGTCAGGCGGTCTTGAGCCAGGGTCTGGTGGTCAAGAACGCCTCCAGATCGGCTGCACTCAGGGGTTTGGAGAAGGCATAGCCCTGCAGAATATCCACGCCCAGATCGCGCAGGATAGCGGCGTGCTCCATGGTCTCGACGCCTTCGGCGATGATTTCGATGCCCATGGACTTGCCGATTTCCACAATGGAGGCAAGGAGTTGGCGCTGGGCGGGATCGACCAGGATCGGATTGACCAGTTGCCGGTCGATCTTCATCCGCTTGGGCCGCAGCTTCTGCAGTGAGACGATCGAGGCATAGCCGGTGCCGAAGTCATCGATCTCGACATCGATCCCCAGTTCCTTGATCTGGTCGATGTTCCAGCCGACCACGGCATCGCTTTCGTCCAGATAGATGGATTCGACCAGCTCGAAAGCAATGCGGCCAGGCTGAATATCGAGTTCCAGCAGTCCTTTGATCAGATCCTCGTCATGCAGGCGCCGGTGCGAGACATTGACCGAGGCGCGCGGCACGACCATGCCTGTCGCATCCCAATGGGCCAAGGCGCCCATGGCCTGGTTGAGGATGATGCGGTCGAGCGTTGCGACCACATTGAGTTCTTCGGCAATCGACAGGAACTGGTCCGGCATGCGAATACCGTCCGTCGGATGATCCCAGCGTGCCAAGGCCTCGACGCCGACCACTTCAAGCGTGTTGGCGTCGAACTGGGGCTGGTACCAGGCGATAAATTCGTGACGCTCCAGTCCGTTGAGGATTTCGTCGGCGAGTTTCTTGGTCTTGACCACTTCGGCCTGCAGCGCCTCGGAGAAGAATTCGAAACGGTTCCGGCCGCGCGCCTTGGCGCGATATAGCGCGATATCGGCATTGATCAGCAGCCGCTCGGCATCCACCACGGGACCGCGATCGGCCGCAATGCCGATGCTTACGCCAAAGCGGCATTCGTGGCCCTGATAGCTGACCGGCTGGCGCATTTCCCGCACGATACGATCGGCCAGCGCCCCAAGATAAAAATCGCCCTCTTCAGCCGTGGTCAGCACGACGAATTCGTCGCCGCCAATGCGGGCCACGAAGTCATTGTAGCTGCAGGCGTCCCGCAGGATTGTCGAAGCATGCATCAGCATGGCGTCGCCCGCCGCGTGGCCCAGCGTGTCATTGATCTGCTTGAAGCGGTCGAGATCGACGTGAAGCATGGCCATGCTGCCGCTGCCGCGATAGCCTAAACCCGCTTCGCGCTTCAGCATTTCATCGAGATAGCGCCGATTGGGCAGGCCGGTGAGGCTATCGTGCAGCGCATTGTGCTCGATACGGATACGGGCCGCCTCCAGCTCGCGGTTGCGCGCTTCGGTCAGCAGGTTGGCGTGGCGCAGTTCTTCGTTGAGCACAACATCCGAAGTCACGTCCCAATTGACGCCGACCACCCGATCGGGCGTGCCCGGCTCGCGGAACAGGGCCCCCATGGAGCGGACATGGCGAATGGCATTGTCCGGCAGCAGAACGCGATATTCGGATTCATAACGGCCAGTGGCGATCATGCGACGGAAATCGGCTTCCGCGCGCTCCTGGTCGTCAGGGTGTACCGCTGCCTTCCAGTGTTCGTGGCTACGTGGACCAGTCGCTTTCAGCCCATACAGCTCGTTGGTTCGCGCATCCCAGCTTTCGAGGCCGCTGGCCAGGTCCATTTCCCAGACACCGACCTTGGACACGTCGAGCGCGAGGCCCAAGCGCCGGGACAGGTCTTCCAGCTCCTTCTCACGCGACGTCAGTTCGCGGAAATGGCTCTGGCGCTCGCCGAGCAGACGGCCGGTGATGACGATGGGCAAGAGAATCAAGGCGCCGGCAATGACCATGGCCAGCCGCAACAGCAGCGTGTCACTGCCCGCATTGCCCCAGCCACCCTTGGGAATGGCCGAGATTTCCCAATTCCCCGAGGGCAGGACCACACGGGCCTTGACCGGATTTTCGGCCGCAAGGTCGCGCCCGAAGAAGCGACGTTTGTTGAGCCCGCCCATCTCGCTGGCGGCAATCGACAGTTCGACGCCCAGATCATTGTTGAGCAATCCGCTGTCGGCATAGAGGCGGCCCACGTCGACCACGGCGGACACGACGCCCCAGAAGTGGCGGCCGAATGGCGTGTCTGTATAGACGGGAAAGCGACCGACAAAGCCTCGTCCGCCCTGCACCAGATCGACCGGGCCTGCCAGCACCAGCTTGCCGCTGTCGCGGGCGCGCATCACCGGACCGCGCTGTTCCTCATTGGCATTGTAGTCGAGGCCGATGACCTTCTCGTTTCCGGCCAATGGATAGGTCATGGAGACGACGAGATTGGGCGCTGCGGCGATGGAGCGGAGCTGGCTGCGTTCCTCGAAAATATTGGCGACCAACGCGGAGAAACGCCGCTGGTCCATGGTCGGCTCGGTGGAAATGGTGGCGACCAGGCCGCGCACGAGCTGCAGATTGCCGTTGATATTGCCCTCGAGCTTGGCGCGGATCAGCGATACCTCGGCCAGCACTTCGGCGCGGGCGCGCTCATCGTTGAGGATGCTATTCTGCCGATCGAGAAACCAGCCGCCGATGGCGAGCACGACAATGGCAACCAGCGCCGGCAGCAGCGTTGGCCGCAACCAGTTCAGACGGTCGTCCTGACTTTGCTGTTTCGTCCTGCTCACGCGATGCCTACCCCCAGGCCTCGCGGCCAGCACAGCACCATCGCCTATCGGGCGTTTATGTTTGACTTATCAAAGCGGTGAAGTGGTGGGGTGGTTAGCGCAAGTCTAACGGGTCTCGATTATTTCCACGCCTGCCTTGTCGCAGATGTTCCTGAAGTCATCGGACGGGCATTGATCTGTCACGAAGGTGCCGATCTGGTCAATGCGGGCGATACGCACCGGGGCAGAACGGGAGAATTTGCCCTGATCAGCGACAAGGATCACGTGGCGGGCATTGGCGATGATGGCCTGGGCGACCTTGACCTCGCGATAGTCGTAGTCGAGCAGGGCCCCCTCCTCATCGAGGGCTGATGCGCCAATCACGGCATAGTCGACCTTGAACTGGCCAAAGAAATCGGCCGCTGCCTCACCGACAATGCCGCCATCTGATGGGCGAACCACGCCACCGGCGATCACCACTTCGAAGCGCGGATAGACCCGCATGCGATTGGCGACATTGATGTTGTTGGTGATGATCAGGAGGCCCGAGTGATCCAGCAGGGCCTGGCTGACTGCCTCAGTGGTCGTGCCGATATTGATGAAGAGCGAGGCATCATTGGGAATGAGTGCCGCGGCGGCCTTGCCGATGGCGTCCTTGGCTTCGGCCGCAATGCGCCGGCGCGCCTCATATTCCAGATTTTCCACGCCCGACGGCAAGGTGGCACCACCATGCACGCGGCTCAACAACCGCTGGTCGCAGAGCGTGTTGAGGTCCTTGCGGATGGTCTGCAGCGAGACATGGAAATGGGCCGACAGCTGCTCGACCGTTACCCGGTTGTGCAGCCGCGCCAGTTCGAGAATAGCTTCATGCCGTTCGCTGGTGTCGCTCATGCCGGTTCGAAGTCGCCTGGATTGCCCACGCTGGTCAGGCCTTTGGCAAAGCGCCGCGCATTTTGCACATAGCGCTCGGCGGAGGCCGCCAGTGCCTCGACGCCGGCCGCATCGATCTCGCGCACGACCTTGCCCGGCGCTCCCAGAACCATGGAATTGTCGGGGATCACCTTATTCTCGGTGATCAGCGCATTGGCGCCGATGAGGCAGTTCCTGCCGATTTTGGCGCCATTGAGCACGGTCGCGCCCATGCCGATCAGCGTGTTGTCGCCAATGGTGCAGCCATGGACGATTGCCGCGTGACCGATGGTGCAGTTTTCGCCGATGGTCAGTGGATAGTTGGTGTCGGTGTGGAGCACGCAGTTTTCCTGCACATTGCTGCGGGCACCGATGCGAATGGTTTCGATATCGCCGCGCGCAACGACGCCAAACCAGATGCCGACATCTTCGCCCAACTCGACATCGCCGACCAGCACGGCAGTCGGCGCAATCCAGGCCGTTTGCGGGTGGATGCGGGGAGATATCCCATCGAGGGCATAGAGCGGCATATTCGCCTCCTTACGGTTTGACCCCATAGGCTTCGCGCATCTGCGCGATTTCTGCCAGTGCCGTTTCGACGCGGCTCCAGTCATCGTGTTCGGCAATCGGAGCCCAGATGGCCTCGACATCGTCGACCAGCATGGTGCGCGGCACAGAGCGGGCAAAATAAGGATGGTCTAGATTGAGACCGTCAGCGGGGCCATAGTGCTCGAAGCCGTCCGCAACCGGGCGGAAGGCCTCGCTGGCGTAGTATTCAGCGGACGGGCCGCGCGCAGCCCTTTCGGCGCTCGCCCCCCCACCACGCCAATCGAAGAAGAACTGCTCGTAGGGCGCCTTGCTCGCCGAAAGGAAACCGAAGATCTCGGTGACAAACGCGCCATCGCTTTCCAGGTCGCGTGGCTTGAGCCCCAGCCGGCGCAGCATCTGACGCGGCAGTTGCTCGCGGAAGATTGGCCAGACTGTGTTGAGCGCGGACTCCAGCGCTTCGATGCTGGAGAGCGGCAGGAGGCATTCTGCCAGGCGCGTCAGGTTCCAGGCCAAGGTATCGGGCTGGCGGCCGAAACTATAAAGCCCGGTCTCGTCGAAATAGGCGGCAGTGAAGCCCGGATCGTATTGCGGCAGAAAGCGCCACGGACCGTAGTCGAAGCTCTCGCCGGTTATGTTGATATTGTCGGTATTGAGCACGCCGTGGACAAAGCCCGCCGCGGTCCATTGCGCGCCGAGCCGGGCTACATTGGCCACGACCGCTTCCAGGAATGCCGCCGGCTTGTCCGCGGCATCGGCCAGTTCGGGGTAGTAATTGGCGACACAGTAGTCGAGCAGATGGCCGAGGCTTTGCGTATCCTCGATATAAGCGAGCCGCTGGAAGGTGCCGATGCGGATATGGCTGTGGCTGAGCCGCGTCAGCACTGATGAGCGGGCCGGCGATGGTTCGTCCTGGCGATAGAGCTGCTCGCCGGTTTCGACCAGCGAAAAGCTCTTGGAGGTATAGACGCCTAGTGCTTCGAGCATTTCGGTGGCCAGCACCTCGCGGACACCACCCTTGAGCGTCAGCCGTCCGTCGCCGCCGCGCGACCACGGGGTCTTGCCACTGCCCTTGGTGCCGAAGTCGAGCAGACGATTGTCCTCGAGGTCATGGGCCTGGGCGAAGAGGAAGCCGCGGCCATCGCCGAGATCGGGATTGTAGCTGCGAAACTGGTGGCCGTGATAACGCAGGGCAAGGGGCCGGGTGAGCGATCCAGGCAGCGGCTCGAAGCGGCCGAAATGGGCAAGCCATTGTTCGTCGCTCAAATGATCAAGCCCGACGCGTTTCGCCCAGCGCTGGTCGCGATGGCGCAGGACGGTCTTGGGGAAGTCCATCGCATCGACCGGATCGAAGAATTCCTGGCCGAGGGTGAGATGGTTTTGCGCGGGGCGAAAATCAGACATGGGCGTGAGCCTAATGCGCAAGTCTGCTCTTCGCCATCCCGCCTAGCAAAAACGCACAAACCGCCCTATATCGAGCGGAATGAAAACCCAGAGCGACATTCTCCGCCTCGCGCCTTTTCAGGCCGTCATTTTCGACATGGATGGCACGCTGCTCGACACCGAAAGCGTGTTCAAGACCATCGTTTTCGAAGTCTGCTCCGAGCTTGGCTTCGAGATGACCGACGCGGTGCATATGTCCATGGTGGGGGGCAGCCACGAGCATACCAACAAGCTGCTGATCGAATCCTATGGCGTGGCCTTTCCCTATACGCTGTTCGATGAACGCTGCCGGGTGATCATGCGCGAGCGCAGCCATTCCGGGGTGCCGGTCAAGCCGGGCGCGCTGGAACTGGTGACAGAGCTGCGCGATCGCCAGATTCCGACCGCCGTCGCCACATCGTCGCGCAATCCGCATGCCCAGCATCATCTGGGTGCCGCAGGGCTGCTTGATCTCTTCGATACGGTGGTGACGCGGGACGATGTGGTCAATCCGAAGCCGCATCCCGAACCCTATCTGACCGCTGCCAAGCGGCTTGGCGTCGATCCGCTGCATTGCCTCGCCCTCGAGGATAGTCATGCCGGCGTCCGCGCGGCCCATGCTGCTGGCATGCAGACAGTGATGGTGCCAGACCTCGTGCATCCCAGCGAGGAAATCCGCGCCTTGGGCATCGCAGTGATGGAAAGCCTCGATCACGTTCGACTGGCCGCCTTCGACCGTCACTAAGCCCTTTCCCGTAGAGCCTTTTTCAAGCCCGGCCCTCGTGCCGGGCTTTTTGCTGGCGCACGCATTGCCGCAGGTTAACTGCATAAACTTTTAGCTATTGCCGAAAGCCCCGCTTCACCACCACACAAAGCCCTGTATTTAAAGGGTTTTCATATCGACTTGGCTCGATTAACCCTACTTTAATATGCTAACGCCTATGGTTAAGCAGACGTAAATTTCAGCTTCCCTATGGTGCACCTCTTGGATAAGTTGGCGCCTGGAAGTGACGGGGACCTGCAACGACAGGTCTTCAGTGAAGGCTCGGCGGATATGGCTGACGGGCTCAGGGGTAAGGACGGGGCATGGGTCTGAGCTGGCGAAATATTGCTGTGCGTGCGGTATCGCATGTGCTGGCCCTTGGCGCGGTTGCGCTCGTCCTGTTCATCACTCTCGTTCCTGCACATGCCCAGACGCTCCGCGTCGCCGATGTCACTCCCTTCGAAATTCCGGCCGATCTGGTTGCGGTTCGCGCGCAGCCGGCGATTGGAGCCACCAATGTCGGGATCGTTCCCGGCCAGCAGAAGCTGACCGATGCTCTGCTGTCGAACTATGTCGTGCGCCAGCAGGCGCTGCAGAGTGTCGACGTGCTGGCCAATTCGCAGCCGCAGGAAGAGCTGACCGCAGACCTGCTGATGGGCTATATCGCCCGTGGCTCGCAGGGCGAGGCCAATAGTGCTGTTTCCGCCATTGCCAGCTTTGCCGCCCCGACCGCCGTTTTGCCCGAGCCTGATCTCAACGCAACGATGCTCGCCGCCTATATCGACAGTGGCTACCAGCCGCTGCAGGTTCGCCTCGACCGAGCCAATAGCGAACGCGATTGCCTGACCCAGGCGATCTATCACGAAGCCCGTGGCGAGAGCGAAGCCGGGCAGTTGGCTGTGGCAAATGTGATCGTAAATCGTGCTCGTTCCGGCAAGTTCCCGGATACGCTCTGCGGCGTGATCTATCAGAATGCCGACAAGGGCCTCTATCGCTGCCAGTTCACCTTTGCCTGCGATGGCCGTTCCAAGCCTGCCACTGAGCGCCGCGCCCTCGCCCGTTCTGCGGCTCTGGCGCAGTCGGTCTATGCCGAGTTCGCCCTTGGCGAGCAGGTCGGCGCCGTGCCGGCATCGGCGCTCTACTACCACACGACGGCAGTCAGCCCGTCCTGGTCCAATACGTACAATGAAGTCGCCCAGATCGGCGCTCATATCTTCTACTCGCCCAACTGAGGCACGATTTCAGAGAAGACCGAGCAAACAAAACCCCGCCGAAGCGGGGTTTTTCTTTTTGGCGATATGCTCTAACTCAACTGGCCAGAGCGGCCTTCCTGGCGAGGCGGGCCTTGATGTTGTCGACGCTCGAATTGGGCGTCGCTGCAAACAGGCTCTTGGTATAGGCGTGCTGGGGATCGCTGAACACCTGGTCGCGCGTGCCGTGTTCCACCACATCACCGAAATACATCACCATCACTTCATCGGCGATATAGCGCACAACCGACAGGTCATGGCTGATGAAGACATAGGTCAGGCCGAACTCGTCCTGCAGGTCCTTGAGCAGGTTGAGGATCTGCGCCTGCACGGAGAGATCGAGCGCCGAGACAGGCTCGTCGAGCACCAGGAAGCTTGGGTTGAGCATCAGGGCGCGGGCAATGGCAATGCGCTGGCGCTGGCCACCCGAGAACATATGCGGGTAGCGGTTGAAATGCTCTTCGCCCAGGCCGACCTTGAGCAGCATGGCCATGGCCTTTTCGCGCCGCTCGGCTGCCGACATATCGGTGTTGAGCAGCAGCGGCTCGGCCAGGACGTCGCCGATTTTCTGGCGTGGATTGAGCGAGCCATAGGGGTTCTGGAAGACGATCTGCACCTTCTGGCGCATTTCCTTGCTGACGCCGTGGCTGGCATCGACCTTGTTGCCGTCGATCAGGATATCGCCGGAGGTGGCCGGATCGATCAGGGTGATCATGCGGGCCAGGGTCGACTTGCCGCAGCCCGATTCACCGACCACGGCCAGTGTCTTGCCCTTCTGCAGGGTGAAGTTCACGCCCTTGACCGCGTGGACCACCTTGGCCGGGCGCATGAAGCCACCGGAGGAAACATAGTCGCGCTTGAGGTCGCGGACTTCGAGAACGGGTGTGGTCATCGGACGCCCTCCACTTCGGCGGCAAAGTTGAAGTCGGCCACCGTTGGCAGGCGATCGCCCACGGCATTTTCCGGCAGGGCCGAGAGCAGCGCGCGGGTATAGTTGGACTTGGGGCTTTCGAAGAGGGAGAGAACGTCGGCCTCCTCCATCTTGTGACCCTTGTACTGCACGATGACGCGGTCGGCCGTCTCGGCGACGACGCCCATGTCATGGGTGATCATGATCAGGCCCATGCCGGTCTCGACCTGAAGCTGAACCAGCAGGTCGAGGATCTGCTTCTGGATGGTCACGTCGAGCGCAGTCGTCGGTTCGTCGGCGATCAGCAGCTTGGGGTTGCAGGAGATGGCCATGGCGATCATGACGCGCTGGCATTGGCCGCCCGACATCTGATGGGGGAAGGCGCCAAGGCGCTCCGCACCATCTTTGATGCCGACGAGGCGTAGCAATTCCACGGCCCGATCCCGCGCGGCGCGGCCCTTGAGGCCAAGATGCTTGTTGAGCACTTCCTCAAGCTGGAAACCGACGGTGAAGCAGGGATTGAGGCTCGCCACCGGCTCCTGGAAGATCATGGCGATCTCCTTGCCGATGATCTTGCGCTTTTCAGCGCCGCTCATGGTCAGAAGATTGCGACCTTCGAATTCCATCTTGTCGGCGGTGACCGTGGCTGTCGAGGGCAGCAGGCCCATCACGGCGAGCATGGCCACGGACTTGCCCGAACCGGACTCGCCGACAATGGCCAAGACTTCGCTGGCATCGACGGAAATGTCGATGCCGTCGACGGCCTTGAACAGGCCGACGGAGGTGTCGAAGGAGACGGAGAGATTTTTGATTTCAAGCAGGGGCATGGCGTCAGCTCCTCTTGAGCTTGGGATCGAGGGCATCGCGCAAGCCGTCGCCGACGAGGTTGATGGCCAGAACGGTGATCAGGATGGCGAGCCCCGGGAAGGTCACGACCCAGGGGGCCTTGGTGATGAATTCACGCGCCGAAGCCAGCATGGTGCCCCATTCAGGGGTTGGCGCCTGGGCGCCCATGCCGAGGAAGCCGAGCGCTGCGGCTTCGAGAATGGCATTGGAGAAACTCAGCGTCGCCTGGACGATCAGCGGCCCAAGGCAATTGGGCAGGATGGTCACGATCATCAAACGGATATGACCGGCACCGGAAAGCTTGGCGGCGGTCACATATTCCCGGCTCTTCTCGGCCATGACGGCGGCGCGAACGAGGCGGGCAAAGTGGGGCTGCAGCACGAGCGCGATGGCGATCATGGCGTTGAACAGGCCCGGTCCCAGAATGGTGACCAGAACCAGCGCCAGAAGGATCGGCGGGAAGGCCAGGATGATGTCCATGATGCGCATGATCAGCGCATCGACCCAGCCGCGGAAGTAGCCGGCAAGCAGGCCCAGGACCACGCCGACGATCAGCGCTCCGACCACGACGAAAAAGCCGATGAACAGCGAATAGCGCGCGCCATGGATCAGGCGGCTCAGCATGTCGCGGCCGACCGGATCGGTACCGAGCAGGAAACGGGGATCGGCGTTGGCATCCCAGAAGGGCGGTTTCAGCAGTGCATCGCGATACTGGAAGATCGGCGAATGAGGCGCGATGAAATCGGCCAGCAGCGCGAAGACGATCAGGATCGCGAAGACCGTGAGGCCGATCACGGCGCCGCGGTTCATCGAGAAATAGTACCAGAATTCGCGCAGGCCCGAGATGGGCTTGGTGGCGGTCACGGCGGGTTCAGTGGATGTGGTCATGTTACTGCACCCGGATACGCGGATTGATGAGGGCGTAGAGCAGGTCAACGATCAGGTTCACCGCCATGACGATGAGGGCAATGATCAGAAGGCCCGACTGCACCACGACATAGTCGCGCTTGGAGATGGAATCGATCATCCACTTGCCGATGCCCGGCCAGGTGAAGATGGTTTCGGTGAGGATGGCGCCGCCGAGTAGCAAACCGACCTGCAGGCCGATGGTGGTCACGACGGGGATCAGTGCATTGCGCAGGGCATGCACGTTGATGACGCGCTTGGGCGACATGCCCTTGGCGCGCGCGGTGCGGACGTAATCCTCGCCCAGCACTTCGAGCATGGCCGAACGGGTCTGGCGAGCAATGACGGCGAGCGGGATGGTGCCCAGCACGACGGCCGGCAGGATCAGGTGGCGCAGCGCCGAAACGAAGGCGGGCCAATTGCCATAGAGGATGGTGTCGATCAGCATGAAGCCGGTGATGGGGCGCAGGAAGAAGCTCAGCGCAATACGGCCCGAGACGGGCGTCCAGCCGAGATAGGTCGAGAAGAACATGATCAGCAGCAGGCCCCACCAGAAGATGGGCATGGAATAGCCGGTAAGGGCCACGCCCATGGTCGCCTGATCGAACCAGGAGCCGCGCTTGACGGCAGCGAGGATGCCGGCCGGGATGCCGATGGCAACGGCAAGAAGCATGGCAAACATCGCCAGCTCGATGGTGGCGGGGAACAGCGTCATGAATTCGGTGATGACCGGACGCTTGGTGGCGAGCGAAATACCGAAATCGCCCTGCAGCACGCCGCCCAGATAATTGAAATATTGCTGCCAGATGGGCAGGTTGTAGCCGAACTGCTCGCGCAGGATTTCGTAGCGTTCCGGCGTCACGCCGTGTTGGCCGGCCATGGCCAGGATGGGGTCGCCGGGGAGGACGCGCACGAAGGCGAAGGCGCAGATGGAAATGCCGATGATTGTCGGGATGACCAGCGCCAGTCGGCGCAGCAGATAATTGAGCATGAGCGGGCTTTACCCTTTTCCAGCCGGGGCCGAAGCGATCCGGATGGTCTGTTTCCTGTTGACCGATCCAGGTGCGGTGCAGTTGCGCCTGCACTCTTCGGATCAGTTCTCTTCCTAAAAATCGGAGCCCCGTTCCGCGTGGGCGGATCGAGGCTCCTGGTCGTTTTGCCTTAAGGCCTGGGCCTTACTCCTGGACGTCAACGTCCTTGAAGCTGTGGCTGCCGAGCGGGCTCATAACATAGTTGAGCACGGTCTTCTTCATGGGCATGAACACCTTGGAGTGAGCGATGGTCATGGCAGGCTCTTCAGCCTTGAAGATTTCCTGAGCCTTGATGTAGAGCGCGGTGCGTTCTTCCTGGTCAGAGGTTGCCTTGGCAGCCTGGATGGTGGCTTCGAACTCGTCGTTGCACCAGCTCGAGTAGTTGGACACGCCAATGGCCGAGCAAGAGAACAGGGTCGCGAAGAAGTTGTCCGGATCACCATTGTCGCCGGTCCAGCCGATCATGAACGGGCCCTTGCGATCTTCAAGCTTGCCGCGTTCGCGATATTCGGTCCATTCGTAGGTCACGATGTTGGCGGTGACGCCGACAGCGGCCCAGTCAGCCTGGATCAGTTCAGCCATGCGCTGGCCGTTCGGATTATAGGGACGCGATACCGGAATAGCCCAGATGTCGGTGGTGAGGTCGGTCACACCGGCTTCTTCGAGGATGCGCTTGGCTTCTTCGGGATCATAGACGTCGGCTTCGATGGCGTCGTCATAGGACCACATGGTGGGCGGGATCAGGTTCTTGGCGTCCTGGCCGGCACCCTGGTAGACGGCATCGATGATGGCCGACTTGTCGATGGCCATGGTCAGCGCGCGGCGCACGTCCGGATTGTCGAACGGGGCTTCGGTGGTGTTGTAGGAGAGGTAGCCGATGTTGAGGCCTTCGCCTTCCTGCACGGTCAGGTTGTCGTCGCCCTGGAGGGCTTCGAGGTCAGCCGGAGCCGGATAGGGCATGATATCGCATTCACCGGCCAGCAGGCGCTGAGCACGGACCGACGGATCGGTGGTGATGGCGAAGATCAGGTCGTCGATCGGCTGCTTGCCTTCCCAGTAGTCGGGGAAGGCGGCAAAGCGGATGACGGTATCGAGCTGGTAGTCGACGAACTGGAACGGGCCAGTACCGACAGGCTGGGTCGAGAAGCTGGCGAGATCACCCGAGGCTTCGACCTGGTCGGCATATTCCTTGGAGACGATCGAAGCGAACTGCATGGCCAGGTTTGCCAGCATGGGCGCATTGGCTTCCGTCAGGGTGATCTTGACGGTCAGGTCATCGACCTTCTCGATGGACGAGAGGTACTTGGGCATGTCCATGCCCTGGAAGTAGTCCCAGGTCATGCCTTCGAGATAGGCATTCCAGACGTTATCTTCCTTCCACTGGCGCTCGAACGAGAAGATGACGTCATCTGCGTTCAGGTCACGGGTGGGGGTGAAGTAGGACTGGGTGTGCCACTTGACGCCGGGGCGCAGGTGGAAGGTGTATTCCAGACCGTCTTCGGAGATTTCCCAGCTCTCGGCGAGGGCGGGAATGATTTCGGTCGTGCCGGGCTTGAATTCGACCAGACGCTCGAAAATCGTGTGAGCCGACGCGTCGAAGTCGTTACCACCGGTCAGCGGACCGGGATCGAAGTGAGCGGGCGAGGCTTCCGAGCAGTAGATCAGCTGCTTGGCCTGGGCGGCACCGGCGGCGAGCGCCATGATGGCCGTTGCGGTCAGCAGCGTTGTCATCAATTTCATGATTGTTGTCTCCCGATATTATGCGCACCCGGCTTGCCAACCGGGGCTTGGGCGACACCAAAGCGTAGAATCCGCAATCGCGCAACTACGGAGTTTGACCATTTGGTCAATCTGATGACGGTGAGAACGGCCTTCCACAGGATTGGACGGTTTTAAAACGAATGGTTCGACGCATGCTTGGTGGCTTGACCGCGCTGTCGCGCGAATGGTCCACTCCTGTCATGACCCAATCGATCGCAACCGTCTCGCTTGTCGTTTCCGATTACGATGAGGCGATAGAGTTTTACCGCGACAAGCTCGGCTTCGAGCTGATTGCCGATACAGACCTGGGCGGCGGCAAGCGCTGGGTGCTGGTGGCGCCGAAAAATGGCACGGGTGCGCGACTGCTGTTGGCAATGGCGGATGGCGAGGCGCAGCGGGCCGCCATTGGCAATCAGGGCGGCGGGCGCGTCATGTTCTTTCTCGATACGGATGACTTCGCAAGCGATCACGCGGCGATGCTGGCGCGCGGCGTGCGCTTTCTCGAAGCGCCGCGGCACGAGGCCTATGGCTCGGTCGCGGTCTTCGAGGATCTTTACGGAAACAAATGGGACCTGATCGAGTACAAGCGGTCACAATGAGTGCCTGCGCGAGAGAACCCATCGTCTTTTAGAGCGTTGTTTGCACACAGCAATGGAGAAGCATCATGGATCGTCGCCCGCTAGGCCGCAGTGAACTCGTCATCGAACCCCTGGTTCTGGGCGGCAATGTCTTTGGCTGGACCGTTGACGAGAAACAGGGCTTCGACATTCTGGACGCCTATGTCGATGCCGGCTTTACCGCGATCGACACGGCCGAAGGCTATCCCAACTGGGTGCCCGGTAATCCGCCGGGCATGAGCGAGACCATTATCGGGAAGTGGCTCAAGGCGCGCGGCAATCGCGACAAAGTGCATATCTTCACCAAGGTCAATTCGGCCAATCAGCCGGGCGGGCTTAGGGCCGAGGCGATCCGCACAGCCATCGAAGATAGCCTCAAGCGCCTGCAGACCGACTATGTCGATCTCTATTTCAGCCACTGGCCGGACAAGGACACCGAGCACGAGGAAACGCTGGGCGCCTATGATCCGCTGGTGCGTTCGGGCCGCGTGCGGGTGATCGGCGCGTCGAACTACACTGCGCAGATGGTCAAGGATGCCAATGAGACGGCGGTGATCAAGTCGCTGCCGCGATACGAAGTGCTGCAGCCCCGCTTCAACCTCTATGACCGCGAAGAGTTCAACGCGCTGCATGACGTGGTGACCGAGGATGCCATCGGCACGGTGGTCTATTATAGCCTGGCCGCAGGTTTCCTCACCGGCAAGTATCGCTCCAAGGCCGATTTCGGCAAGTCGGTGCGCGGCGGCGGCGCCGAGAAATATCTCGACGCCAAGGGCGAACGCATTCTCGCCGCGCTCGACACGGTCGCTGCGGCCAATGACGCGACGCCGGCCGAGGTCTCGCTGGCCTGGCTCGTTGCCCAGCCTGGCGTGACGGCGCCGATTGCCTCGGCGACGTCGGTGGAGCAGGTGCAGAGCCTTGCCAAGGGTGTGCGGCTGAAACTCAGCGATGCTGACATCCAGGCGCTGACCGACGCGGGGAAGTAGCTCCCCGCTCGCTGACTACCACTCGAAATCGGGGCCGTTCTCCCGCCCGCCCATGAGGAAGACATCGCTCATGAGGCGGAGGGGGGCGGCATCGACATCGCTTTCGTGGCGCTCGAGCAGCGCTGCGAAATGGTCATACATGGCGGCATATTCGCCATCGCCATGCTGCAGCACCTGCTCGCCATTGACGGTCAGCGACCTGCCGCCACCCTCGAGCTTGATCTGCGATCCGGTGGCGGTTTCGATGGTGAAGGTCCAGATCTCACCGCTCTCTTCGAGCCAGTTGAAGCCGGCCGACAGCTTGGGCTGGTCCAGCTGGCCGGACTTGAAGGCGATCTCGACATCGACCGGGGTCTGCCGATTGGCCGGGAAGGTCAGCCTGGCGCTTTCGACGAAGACCGGGAACGGCATGATCTTGGTGAAGATGGAAAAGGCGTTGATGCCCGGATCGCAGACGCCAAAACCGCCGGGCTCCCAGACCCAGTCCTGGCCGGGGTGCCACTTGCGCACGCTTTCGCGCCAATCGATGCGGACGGATTTGACGCCCTCATCGGCGAGGATGGCCTTGGTACGGTCGACGGCGGGATTCCACTGCGAATGCCAGGTCTGGTAGAGAACCCGATCAAGTCGCCTGGCGTGCGCGATCAGGTCGTCCAGCTCGGAAATGGTGGTGGTGGGTGGCTTTTCCATCATCACGTCCTTGCCGGCATCGAGTGCCTCGCGGACATATTGGTGGCGAATGCCCGGCGGGGTGCAGATCGAGACCAGCGAGACGTCGGGCATGGCGGCATAGAGCTCGGCCGGGGTCTTGAAGGCAGGCTTGCCGTCATGGCTCAAGCCGCGCGTCGAGACGGTCGCGGCCAGCTCGAAATCATCCGATGCATCGATCACCGGCAAATGCTGGTCCTGGGCGATCTTGCCCACGCCGATAACGGCAATCTTGCGCTTGGCCATGATAAGGCTCCCCTGAAATTCGTGCGTATAGAACAGAGACGAGCCCGGTCTGCCAAGGGTATTTGTATGATTTATTTCGGCGGTTGCCAGAGTTCGATCGGATTGCCTTCCGGATCGTGAATGCGCGCAAAGCGGCCGGTTTCGGGCGTGTCCCACTCGGCGCGGGTCTCCACGGCAATACCGGCGGCGCGCAGGCTGTGCATCAACCCATCGAGGTCATCGACGCGGAAGTTGATCATCCATTGCTTGCCGGCGGCGAAATAATCGCTGTCGTGCTTGAAGGGCGCAAACACCGTCATGCCGGCGTCCTGGGTCCAGAAGCCGGGAATGCCAAGATGGGTCTCGTACCACTTGCCGAGCGCGTCGGTGTCCTGGGCGCGAAAGAACACCCCACCGATGCCAGTCGCCTTTGCCATATTGCCCTCCCCTAATGCACCAGAATGGCGCGAAAATCATTGACATTGGTGCCCGTCGGGCCCGTCACCAGCAGGTCGCCGATGGCGTCGAATGCCGTCCAGGCGTCATTGTTTGCCAGCGCCACCAGCGGGTCGATGCCCGCCTTGCGCATGCGGGTTGCGGTCTGGCCATCGGCGAAGGCGCCGGCATTGTCCTCGGAGCCGTCGATACCATCGGTGTCGGCCGCCAGCGCGGTGATGCCCTCGACGCCATCAATGGCAATGGCCAGCGCCAGCAGGAATTCGCCATTGCGCCCACCCCTGCCCCCCTTGCCGCGGATGGTCACCGTGGTTTCGCCGCCCGAAAGCAGCACGACAGGCTTCTTGAACGGCCGGTTGCGGGCCGCCACTTCGCGAGCCATCGCCGCCAGCACCTGTGCGACGTCACGCGACTCGCCCTCGATGGAATCGGAGAGGATGGCCGCCTCGATGCCGCGATCGCGCGCCATCTCAGCAGCCACCTCCAGCGACAGCGCTGCCGAGGCGATGGTTTCGATGCTGTTGTGGGCAAAGACCGGATCATCGGGCAAGGGTGCGAGATTGTCTTCGCCGGCCAAGAGGCCATGGGCATGGGGCGGCAGGTTGAGTTTATAGAGATTGGCATATTTGCGCGCCAGTTCGCGCGAGCCGGACAGCGCAATCGTCGGGCCGGAGGCTACAACCGCCGGATCGTCGCCCGGGACGTCGGAAACGACCAGCGTCGCGACCCGGGCGGGGGCGCATTGCGCCGCAAGCCGGCCGCCCTTGATGGTCGAGAACTGGTTGCGAATGAGGTTCATCACCGAGATGGGCGCGCCAGATGCCAGCAAGGCGCGGTTGATATCCTGCTCGTCATCGAGGGTCAGGCCATGAGCCGGCGCGGGCAAGAGGGCCGAACCGCCACCGGAAATCAGCGCCACGACCAGATCGTCGGGGCCAAGGCCGGAAACCATTTCCAGCATGCGGCGCGCGGCGAGGTAGCCGGCGGCGTCGGGGACGGGATGGGCCGCCTCGACGATCTCGATGTGCTCGCAGGGCGTGGCATAACCATAGCGCGTCACGACCAGCCCGGTCAGCGGTCCGTCCCACGCCTCCTCGAATGCCCGTGCCATCTGGGCCGAGGCCTTGCCGGCGCCAATAACGACTGTCCGACCTTTCGGCTTTTCCGGCAGATGACGTTTCACGCCGAGATCAGGCTGAGCCTGTGCCACGGCGTGGCGGAACATCTCCTCCAGCAATGCGCGATCCATCATTCCTCCCCGCTTGCGATTCTCCGGCCACAAGGGTAGCCAGCATCAACGAGCCTGCACAGGTGTCAAACGACCGACACAGAGAGTGCGTAGCGACTGGGACAGGAGTTCCGATGACCGAACGTTTCGCGATCTATTTTGCCCCGTCCGCCACAAGCAATCTTTGGGAACGCGCCGCCACCTGGCTGGGGCGCGACGCCAGTGATGGCGACCTGTTCGACGGCCCGGTGGCCGGTATCGATCGCGACCGGCTGCTGAACCTCACGCAGTCCGCCAATCGCTATGGCTTCCACGCCACGCTCAAGGCGCCGATGGCGCTGGGGGAAGACTATAGCGAAGCAGACCTGCGCGCGGCGCTGACCGAATTTTCCGGCAAGCACGAACCGTTCAGCCTTGGCCGGCTCAAGCTCGCTTCGCTGCAGGGTTTTCTGGCGCTGATGGTCGACGAGAACGAACAGCTGCAGGATTTCGCGTCGCATGTGGTTGAGGATTTCGACCCTTTCCGCGCTCCGATGAGCGTAAAGGATCGCGCCGCGCGCGCCAGCAAGGGGCTGAACGAGCGGCAGCTCGAACTGCTCGATGCCTATGGCTATCCCTATGTCTTCGAGGAATTCCGTTTCCACATGACGCTGACCGACCGGCTGGCAGACGAGGATGCGCATGACATAGCCCAGGCCGCAAACACCTGGTTTGGGCCGGTGCTGGAAGAAGAGGTTATGCTTGATCGCCTTTCGCTGTTCCACGAGGCAGATGCCGGCAAGCCGTTCCGCCGCGTTGCCGATTTCAAGCTGGGAAGTGCAGGATGAGCGAGACCGTCTTCCGTAATGCCAGAATGGTCCTTGCCGATGAGATCGTCGAGGGCAGTCTCGCCGTTGCGGGGGAAACTATTTCCGCCGTGGAGTCCGGCGGGTCGTCGCAGGGCGTGGATTTCGAGGGTGACTATCTGATCCCGGGCCTGGTCGAACTCCATACCGATCACCTTGAAAACCACTACCGCCCCCGGCCCGGTGTCTTTTGGGACCCGGTGGCATCGCTCCACGCCCACGACGTGCAGATTGCCGGCTCGGGCATCACTACGGTGTTCGACGCGGTTCGCATCGGCTCCGATCCCGATCTGCCCGATATGGGGCAACATGTCGAAAAGCTGGTGGGTGCGATTGACGCCGGTCGCGATGGGGGTTGGCTCCGCGCCGAGCATTTCATCCACCTGCGCTGCGAATTGCCAACTTCGGATGTGATCGAGCAGTTCGAGGCTCATGCCGGACTGGCACACACCCGGCTGGCCTCGATGATGGATCACACGCCGGGCCAGCGGCAGTTCCGGTCGATGGAAGACTACAAGCGCTTCTACAAGGACAAAATGGGCCGCAGCCAGGCCGAGCTCGATGCCTATCTCGACGCCCGCCAGGCCGAACACGACCGCTATTCGGCGCCCAATCGCGCCCACATCGTCGCGCGGGCCAAAGAGCTCGACCTGCCCCTGGCCAGTCATGACGACACGACGCTGCTCCATGTCGAGGAAGGTGTTTCGGATGGCGTTGCCATTTCGGAATTCCCGACCACTTTGGAAGCGGCTTCCGCTGCGCATGACGCGGGCCTCGCCATTCTGATGGGCGCCCCCAATGTGGTGCGTGGCCGTTCGCATTCGGGCAATATCTCGGCGACCGACCTGGTGCGTGCAAATTTGCTCGATATCCTGAGCTCTGACTATGTGCCGTTCGCCCTGTTGCAGGCGGCATTCGTGCTGCCACAGCGCGTGGACGGATTGACGCTGCCGCAGGCGCTGGCAACGGTGACGCGCAATCCAGCCAAGGCGGCATCGCTTCACGATCGCGGCGAGATTGCCGTTGGCAAGCGGGCCGATCTGGTCCGGGTCAAGATGGTTGGCGGCATTCCCGTTGTGCGTGGCGTCTGGCGACAGGGCGTTCGCGTCAGCTAGATCCGCTCCTCGTTATGCCTGCCTGCGTCCGGGTGCCACGGAGGCACCTGCAGGTAACCTTGTCAAAGCGCTGACATTGCGACGAATTCCCGTCGCCTCATCTTGGCTGGACGGAGCCTGGCGCTATCCAACTTGATAAGAATCAATGTGAATCCTGAGGGGGTTAATAGCGTCTGGAGGCGAGACGCAAAGGCATTACTGGCGCGGCAGAAGCCGGCTTGAAAACCAATGCGATCAAAGCGGGAGGAGTTCGGCATTGGCTCAATACAAGCAGGACGACTATGCAAGATACAGGTTCAATCACACCGGCCTCACACGAGTATAATCCGGTATCGAAGTTGCTGCACTGGCTGATGGCCGCGATCATCATAATCGCCTGGATCATCGGCTTTTATGGCGGCGACATGCTGCACTATGGGGTCAGTGAAACCGAGACGGCCCAGAAGGTCTGGGCGATCACACTGCACAAGTCCGTTGGCACCACCATCCTTTTCCTCATCGTTGCCCGGCTGCTATGGCGCGCCTCTCATCGCCCACCAGCCCTCGTCGACATGCCTGCGATGATGAAGCACGCGACCCATTTCGGTCATGCCCTGCTCTATCTTCTGATGATCGCCGTTCCCGTGTCAGGCTGGGCCAATAGCTCGGCAGCGGGTTATGCCATTCCGGTCGCCGGGCTCTTCACGATACCAGGCCTGGGCGGAGCCAATCCCGAACTGTCGCCCTTTCTCGTGTCGCTCCATTTCTACCTGTCCTGGGCACTTGGCCTGACTCTGGCCGGACATGCGCTGTTTGCGCTCAAGCATCATTTCCTCGACCGGGATACGACCCTCAATTCGATGATGCCGCACAACAACGCCTGATGGTTACTGCTCCTTGGACAGGAGCCTGCCTTGCCGCTGGCCAGTCATGACGGACGCTCGTTCTTCCCCTATCGGAACGGGCACGGCCAGCGGCTCCCCTCAAACGCGCCCGAGGGGATTGACGGTGGAAGGGGCTTTGGCCACGGTGATGCATCAGAGTCGCTTCGCTCTGGTTTCGGGGCGTAAGGGTAAGCTGATCCATGGTGCGACCGCTCGGTTCTCTGGTTCTTGTCGTGGGGCCCTCGGGCGTTGGCAAGGATACGTTGATCGATGGCGCAAGGCAGGCGCTCGACAACGACAAGCGCTTCAGCTTCGTCCGCCGTCTTGTGACGCGCCCTGCCGATGCCGGCGGCGAAGAGCATGACAGTGTCGACGCCGAGCGTTTCGCCGAACTGGAAGCGGCCGGCCGCTTTGCCCTTTCCTGGGACGCGCATAATCTGCGCTATGCATTGCCGATCAGCCTAGACACTGACATTGCCTTGGGACGAACCGTGGTCGCCAATGTGTCGCGCCATGTGGTGGCCGAGGCGCGCGACAAATACCGGGGCTGTTCGGTGATCCTCATTACCGCGGAAATCTCCCGTCGGGCCGAGCGGCTCGTGGCGCGTGGGCGCGAGAATTCCCAGCAGATCACTGCCCGCCTCGCTCGTGAAAGCGCGCCGGTGCCGCCGGGAATCGATCCGATCATCATCGACAATTCGGGCCCCATCGCCATTGGCGTCACCGCCTTTGTCATGGCGCTGCGCGGCATTGCGGCGCAGGAATAGGGCTGGGTTGAACCAGTCGCTTTGTGCCGCGTTATGGCCTGACTAGCGTCAGGAGTTTTCCATGAGTCGAAATGGTCTTTATGCCGTGATTGCCATCCTGCTGATCGCGGTGGTGGGCTTTGGCATCTACAGCTACCAGCAGCAGCAGGCCCAGCCGGGCATCGAAGTGCGCGTGGATGGCAATGGAGTGTCGATCGATGGCAATGGCTAACGAGGACGAAGGCAATCGTCGCCAAGCCATCGTGACCGCCATCACCGCCGAGCTTGAACGCCAGGCCAAGGATGGCGAAGCACGGGTCAACGTGGACGCGCTAGCCGAGGCGATCGACATTGCGCTGGAGCCCGCTCCTCCGATTGCCGAGGGCCGGCACCCTTACGAGCTCAACGCCACCAACGACGACTGATCCACAATTTGGTGCAAGACATTCACGCGTCGTCCGGTCCACGGACGGCGCGTGATTTCATTCCAAGCTGTCGCCGTGACGAACGGCACGCGACACGGCGAAATGGGCCTTCTCGACGGTTTCGAACTGCTGGCCATCGATGGCGAAAGCCGGCAGCTTGACCGCGACAAAGCGGAAGCCCTCGGCATTGGGCACGACAACGCCCTGGGGCTCGCCGCCCACTTCGATGACGATTGGCCGCTGCGCCTGGGCGCTATGTAAACTGCGTTCCTGCATGGGTGGGTGCTCCACTTGCGCATTGCATCGGACAAAAAGAAAAAGCTTGCGGAGCTTTCACCACAATCGCCGGCAACGCTGAGATTCTATCGGAAAAGTGAGACGAAGAGGTGACAGAGGTCACATTCGTTTGCTGCGACAGGTCTCTTGCCAGCGTTTTACGCTTTGGAGCTGGGTGGTGGTTACGCGCGCACAACCTGCATGGATGGTGAAGGTAATAGATGTCGTCATCTTCATTCCTTTCCCGCTGGCTGAACGGAGCAAAACATCGGCACATGCCGATGCATGGCGGCAAGATAGGAGCGTTTTCGCGCAATTGCTAGGCCGACAATGACCCAAGAATGCAGATTTTTCGGAAAAGACTGCCCTCAATTGACCGTATTCAGAAAATTGGAGCATTCTCGTCAGGTTTTTGATGCACGCCCGTCACGCAAGCTGCACCATGCAATGCTTGAATCGCCGGTCGCAATCTGGTGTTGTCCGGCTTCAAGCAATAGCGAACCGTCGGCAAACGACGGATCAGGGGACGAAGCGAATTGTCAGACGAAGACGTGCCGGCTGCCAGCAAGGGCAAGCGCGGGGTCAAACCATCGGGCAAGCCGACGCTCAAGACCATCGCGCAGATGACTGGCTTTGCCGTCACCACCATTTCGCGCGCGCTCAACAATGCTCCAGAACTCAGCCAGGAGACGCGCGACCGCGTGCAGAAGATCGCGGCCGAACTGGGCTATCTGCCCGACCGCGCTGCACTCCGCCTCAAGACCGGCCGCACCAATGTCGTGGCGCTGGTGCTCGAACCGGACGAGCAGATCTATGGCTTCGGCTCGTCCATCGTGAATGGCCTTTCCGAAGCTGTGCGCAATACGGCCTACCATATCGTCATCACCCCGCTGTTCCGCGGTGTCAATCCGATGGAGCCGATCCGCCATATCGTGCGCAATCGCATGGCCGACGGGGTGATCTTTTCCAAGGCGGAGAGCTTCGACGAGCGTATCCGCTTCCTGCTCGACAATGACTTTCCCTTTGTCAGCCATGGCCGCACCAATTGGCCGGACGGCCATCCCTTTGTCGATTACGACAACGAGGCCTATGCCCATGGGGCGGTGCGGCGCCTCGTCGAAAAGGGCTGCAAGCGGATTTCAACCGTGCTGCCCGACAGTGCGCTGACCTATACCGACCACCTCAAGACCGGCATGTCGCGGGCTGCACAGGAGACGGGCGTCGACTATGAGTTTGCGGCCGACGTCAACCTCAACAGCGCTACGGACGCCATCCGCAATTACGTCACCAAGCGCAGCAAGCGGCCGGATGCACCCGATGGCTGGGTCTGCTCGTCCGAAGTCTCTGCCCTGGCGGTAATTGGCGCGCTCAATGAGGCCGGCCTCAGGGTCGGCCATGACGTGCATGTCGTTTCCAAACAGTCTTCTGAGATGTTCGGCCAGTTTCAGCCAGGCGCCGAAACGGTGTTCGAGGACTTCGTCGATGCCGGGCGCAATCTGGGAAGCCTGCTGCTCCGCAGGATCGCGGGCGAGCCGGCAAGCGAGCTGCGCCACCTGGCCGAGCCGAAATTCGAGTGGGGCCGCTGAGGGATACCCCCTCCTATCCTCCCCCTGATAGGAGGAGGACCGCGAAGTGAGTGAGACGAGATCGTGCCAAAAACTCGATCTGTCCCTCCCCCTTTTCAGGGGGAGGTTAGGTGGAAGTACTCTTTACCCCTCGATCTCTTCGCGCAACATTTCCAGCTCCAACCATTCTTCCTCGGCCTTGGCGCGTTTGGCTTCGGTGTCGCCGAGCGCCTTGGACTTCGTGGCAAAGCCATCGGGGTCCTTGGCGTAGAGATTGGGATCGGCCAGGGCCGCGTTGATCGTCCTGATTTCGGCTTCGAGCTTTTCGATGGTCTTGGGCAGCGTTTCGAGCGCGTGCTTTTCCTTGAAGCTCATCTTGCGCTTGGCGGCGGGCGCCGGCGCGGAGGTTGCCTCGCTGGTCTGGACCAGGCTGGTCTTGCCGGCCCGATGGGCCTTTTGTGTCGGCTCGCGGGCGGTGACGCCTTCGCCGCGCTGGATGACCATGTCGGAATAGCCGCCGGCATATTCGATCCAGACGCCATTGCCCTCGGCAATGATCACCGAGGTGGCGACGCGATCGAGAAAGTCACGATCGTGGCTGACCACGATGACGGTGCCGGCATAGTCGGAAACCATTTCCTCGAGCAGATCGAGCGTTTCCAGATCAAGATCGTTGGTCGGCTCGTCGAGCACGAGGAAGTTCGAGGGCAGCGACAGGGCCCGGGCCAAAGCGACGCGGGCGCGTTCGCCACCCGACAGCTTGCCGATCGGGGTATTGGCCTGTTCGGGCCCGAACAGGAAGTCCTTCATATAGCCCACGACATGCTTGGGCTGGCCGTTGATCTGCAATGTATCGGAGCCACCACCGGTCAGCGCCTCCTTGAGGCGCGTGTCGGGATGCAGCTTTGCCCTGCCCTGATCGAGCATGGCCAGTTCAAGCGCCGAACCCATCTTGATCTTGCCGCTATCGGGCTGATCCAGGCCGGTCAGCATCTTGATCAGCGTGGTCTTGCCGGCTCCATTGGGACCGACAATGCCGATCCGGTCGCCACGCAGCACGCGGGTCGAGAAATCGCCGACGATGACACGATCGCCGTAGTGCTTGGAAATGTTCTCGGCCTCGACGACCAGGGCGCCGGACGTGCGCCCCTCGGAGACCTGCATATTGACCGAGCCAGTGACACGGCGCTGTTCGCGGCGATCCTGGCGCAGACCGGCCAGGCGCTCGAGGCGGCCGACGTTGCGCTTTCGGCGGGCCGTTACGCCATAGCGCAGCCAGTGTTCCTCGCGCACGATCTGGCGGTCGAGCTTGTGGCGGTCGCGCTCTTCTTCTTCCAGCACCTGATCGCGCCAGGCTTCGAAGTGGGAAAAGCCCTTGTCGAGACGGCGGGTCACACCGCGGTCGAGCCAGACGGTCGACTTGGTCAGATCGGCGAGGAAGCGGCGATCGTGGCTGATCAGCACCATGGCCGAGCGCATGGAGTCCAATTCGGACTGCAGCCATTCGATGGCCGGCAGGTCGAGATGGTTGGTCGGCTCGTCGAGCAGCAGCACGTCGGGCTTGGGCGCCAGCACACGCGCCAGTGCCGCACGACGGCCTTCGCCGCCCGACAGGTTTTTCGGGTTCTCCTCGCCGGTCAGGCCCAGCGAATGCAGCAGATACTGCGCACGATATTCGTCGTCGCCCGGCCCAAGGCCCGCCTCGACATAGGCCAGGGTCGTGGTATAGGCGGAGAGGTCCGGCTCCTGCGGAAGGTAGCGCAAGGTGGCGCTGGGCTCGACGAAACGCACGCCGCCATCATGCGTGACATCGCCTGCCGCGATCTTGAGCAGCGTCGACTTGCCCGAGCCATTGCGGCCGACCAGCGCCACGCGCTGTCCGGGCGAAACGATGAGTTCTGCGCTTTCAAGCAGCGTCGTGCCACCAAAGGTCAGATGGATATTCTGGAGCGAGAGAAGGGGTGCTGGAGCCATGGCGCGGATAGAGCATAGGCGCGCGGCAAAGGAAAGGCGGTCTGCCTGCAGTTGAAAGAGAAAGACCGGTCAAGACGTTGAGGATCTTGACCGGTCCGGGGAGACGGTAGCAGCAAGCCCCGTCGTCTCTTTAGCGCTCAGGAGGATCGCATTCCCCTCGTCCGTCACCGGCGCTGTAACGAGAGAAAACCACAGACTAACATGACTGTCAAACTCATAATTATCTGATGTGCAAAGAATCTGTAGGCCGACCGGCTGAGCAAAGAAAAATCCCCGGAACCAGTCCGGGGATTTTGGTCATCTCGTATCTGCGCCACCGTTTACAGGGCGGCGAGCAGCGACTTGTCTTCGGCAACAGCCTCGGCCGTCGTAATGCCCAGGCGTTCGCGAATGGAGCGCTTCTTGCTGGCGAGATCGGCAATTGTGTAGCCGGACAGCACATCGAAGAATGCACCCAAGGCTTCGCGCAGCGCGCCGTTCAGGTCGCATTCGCCGATCAGCGGGCAGTCAGCACCTTCTTCGAAGCATTCCGCCAGGGCGAAGTTTTCTTCGGTCAGGCGGATGGTGTCGAACAGCGTGATGTCTTCAGCCTTCTTGCCCAGCTTGATACCGCCGTGCCGGCCACGAACGGTAGCCAAGAGGCCATTTTCGACCAGCGGCTTGATCAGCTTGAACAGAAAGAGCTCGGAAATGCCGTAGGCGCGGGCAATGTCAGCCACACGGCTCAAACCCGGCTCGTTGACGGCGCAGTAAACCAGGGTGCGGATCGCATAATTGGATTGGCGGGTCAGTCTCACGGCAGCCTCTGAAATCTCGAGTCGAAACGGGACGAAGGGCCCGTTCCTGCGGGTATGGCTTCTTAGAACATGTCGTAGCTTATAACCATTCTAAAATATGTCAAGATAACTTGATCCTGGTTTTCAAGTTTCTTTGTCGCATCAGAAAGCCTCGACACACGCTTAACTTCGGATTATGGATTTAAGTGTTTGGGGGACGCATATTTTGAATAATACCATTACGCGAGCCAAGCTCAGCGAGGCGGCTTCCCGCCGCACCGGACTTAGCAAGGTCGATACGGCCGCCATTTGCGACCGCATGTTTGAACTGATCGGCGGATCGCTGATGCAGGCAAGAACGGTAAAACTCACCACGTTCGGGTCGTTACAGGTGCGGTCGCGCGCAGAGCGCGTCGGACGCAATCCCCGTACCGGCACAGAGCACACGATTTCACCGCGCCACACCGTTGTATTCACGCCCAGCGCGCAATTGCGCGATACGCTGAATTCAGCCCACGAGGTCAGCGAGCGTGCGCGAGAAGAAGCGCCGGAAAATCGTCAGCTCCGCAGCGCCCATGGCCGGCGCTAGTTCACCGAGATGACCCTGCATGACCTGTGGGGCGGTGAACGTCTGCACCGGCAGGCGCTTGAGTTCGGCTTCTACCGCCGCCACGAGGCGCTCGCTCAGTGAGGGAGGCAGGATGCTGTCGATGATCACCAGACCGGTGTCGATGATCATGCTGGTATTGTAGACCACGCGGGCAAGGATATTGCCGCTGTCGGCGATCCATTGGTCGACGACAGGCGCGAAAGTGTCCCAATCCCAGGTCTCGAACTGACCTGGAATAACCAGGAAACCGGCTTCGGTCAGGCGCTGCTCCAGCGCCGTGACCGAGGCGATGAACTGGGCGGGCTGCAGCGGACCTTCGCCGTGACGGACAAGCATTGACCCCATATTGGCCGAATTGCCTTTAGCGCCCTCCCAAAGCGCGCCGCCGGCAACAATGCCGGCCGCGATATAGCGCGAGATCAGGAAATAGATGAAATCGCCTGGCCGGGGGCGCGGGAAAGCGATCAGCTCTGCCCAGCACGCTGCATTGCCGTCATTGAGCACGGTCACTTCCAGACCACATCGCCGCTCCAGTTCGCTGACGACGTCGAGTTCGGCCCAAAGCCCACGCTGTTCTTCCGGTGCCTCGACGAGATACATATGGGCAGCAATGCTGGTCGGCATAGCGATGCCAATGTCCTGGACACGCGCCTGCTGAGCGTCGCTCAAGGTGGAGCGAAGCTCGCCGATCGCCTTGGCGATATCGGCCAGCAGGTTCCGCGCATCGGGAAAGTCATAGTGCCAGCGGCGCGTGCCCAGGACCTGAACCGACATATCGAGCAGCACGATCTCGACGTGACGCCAGCCGATTTCCACGCCGAAGGACAAGGCCCCCTCACCGCGCAGGAAGATCGGCGTTGCTGGCTGGCCGCGCCGGCCGCGCAGGACCGGCCCACGGGAAATAAGCCCTGCTTCTTCCAGGTCGGTCAAAATCGCCGAAACCGTCTGCGGCGCGAGGCCGGACAGTCGCGCAATCTCGGCGTTGGAGACACCGGAGTTAAAGCCTATCAGCGTCAGCACGGCCCGCTCGTTGGCGCGCCGCAAACCATGATGCTGCAAGCCACGCCCGCCAGCGTCAAACGCATCACGCACCGGCTCTGATTTTACTGTCATCGGTCACTATCGCCGGTCGCCCGGCGCCTAAGCCCGGTGAAGTCATTCAACAGGCAGTCTGGGATTTCAAAGATGTTTGCGGCACGCGAATGCCACAAACATGGTTCTCACAATAGGTCTGGCCATAATGCCAAACGAGGTCCGCCGCGCCAAGGTCCACACCCGCATGCATCGGTAACACCGCAGTGATTGTCTATTGGGAGATTTTCCAGTTCACCAGAATTTCTTGCTGACCAAGACGAAAGTCTGATTCAGCGAGACCGAAGTGGGTAGAATATTATGGCAATTTTGACAAAATGCCTAGCGCAGGGCCCGACCTGCTTCGTCGAACAAATGCACGCCATCCTTGGGCAGGCCGATGTGAATCGTGTCATGCAGCTGAAGATCGGGTGCGCCATCGAGCTTGATGGTCACCATATCCCCGCTGGGCAGCTCGACATAGGCCAGAGCATATTCGCCGAACTGTTCGATCACCGCCAATGTTCCTGAGAAATGCGCCGCCTCCGGCGTGGCCAGTTCAAGATGTTCGGGCCGGACTCCAAGTGTTCGCACTTGATCCAGTTTTGCGTGGCTCAATGCCAACAGTCTATCGCCCGGAAGAGCCAAGCCGCCATTTTTTGGTGATACCGTGAGAAAGTTCATGCGCTGACTGGCGATGAAGCCCGCCACGAAGGTATTGACCGGGTTGCGATAGAGCTCGAGCGGACTGCCGACCTGCTCGATATTACCCGCGTTGAGCACGACGATACGGTCGGCCAGGGTCATGGCCTCGACCTGGTCGTGAGTCACGTAAATCATTGTCGCGTCAAGCGTATCATGGAGCTTGGCGATCTCGATACGGGTCTGGGCCCGCAGCGAGGCGTCAAGGTTGGAAAGCGGCTCGTCGAACAGGAATACCCGCGGATTGCGGACAATGGCCCGGCCAATGGCGACGCGCTGGCGCTGTCCGCCGGACAGGGCCTTGGGCATGCGGTCGAGATAGTCCTCGATCTGCAGGATACGCGCCGCTTCGCGCACCCGCTGGTCAACTTCGGCCTTTGGGGTCTTGGCCAGCTTGAGGCCAAATGCCATGTTTTCGTAAACGCTCATATGGGGATAGAGCGCATAGGACTGGAAGACCATGGCAATGCCGCGCTGGGGCGAGGGAATGTCGTTGACCACCTTGCCACCGATGGAGATATCCCCACCGGTAATTGGTTCAAGACCCGCGATCATTCGCAGCAGCGTGGACTTGCCGCAGCCCGAAGGCCCGACGAAGACCACGAATTCGCCTGAGGTGATATCGAGGTCGACACCATGGACAACCTCAAGCGAGCCATAGGATTTCCGCACACCGCGCAGCGAGACATCAGCCATTTCGAGCTCCTCAGGTTTCGATCAGCAGGGTGGCGATTTCGAAGGGTCGCAGGGCCAGCGAGACGGCATTGCCAGTCAGTTCGAGCGGCTTGCTGTCGCCGTCTTCCATCAGATTGACCACCCGCACCGACTTGACCGGAATGCCGAAGCTGATGGTCGCATCGGCACGGATATTGGCGTGCTCGAAAACACGCAGCACCACGGCGTCGGACTTTTCGGCCTTCTTGACGGTTTCGAGCGTCACGTTGGGCAAGTCTGCCGATGCAAAGCTGAATGCGGCAAATTTGCTGTCGGCAGCGCTGGCGGGCTGGGTCGATCCGACGAAGGCCACCGGATTGTTGAAGCGTTCGGCAGCGCGATGGACTTCGGCGAGGTCGGCAACGCCCTCATGGACGAACAACGCATAGTGCAGGCGATGCTCGCCGCGATCGGCCTCGGGGTCGGGATGGGTCGAGCCGCGCACCAGCGTCAGGCGGACGGATTGCTCGAGGCAGTCATAAGCATATTTGCAGTCATTGAGCAGGGCGACGCCAAAATCGGCTTCGCTGAGATCGACCCAGCGATGCATGCTCGCCTCGAAACGCGCCTTGTCCCAACTGGTATTGCGATGGGTCGGGCGCTTGACGTGGCCGAACTGGATTTCCGAGCGGATTTCCGAGGTATTGAGATCGAAGGGGAATTGCGCCTTGAGCACCGTGCGGCGCTCCTGCCAGTCGATCCAGGTGTCGAACTCGACCTGACGGGCGCCGGCTTCGAGCGAGATGACCTGCACGACGGTCGAGGCCTGATACTTGCGCTCGACGCGGATGGCAGCGCGGTGCGGGCCGGTTTCCACGACTGATATCAGCGCTTTAGCATCGGCCAGTGGCCAGAACTGTTCCTCGAAATAGCGGTCGATATCCCAGGCGTCCCACTCCATTGACTTGTCTTCGTAGGCGATGAGACGGTTGGCTTTTTGATTGCTGGCAAGGGTTTCGCGCTGGCGGGCCTTGTCGTAGATCGAGGTGATTTCGCCGTGCTTGTCGAAGCTGATCTTGAGCTTTTCGTTTTCGAGCAGTGTCTCGGAAACCTTGAGCGTTGACGCGGACTTGGCGGCGCCAGCGACAACCTGGGCGCCGGTCCAGCCGAGGGCTGCGATCTGGGTGACAGGGGCGGCGGAGCGGGTCGAGCCGTCGGCCGACGTCAGTTTTTGCAGGGGCTGCGTGCCACCGGCAGTGGCGAGCGAGCTGCCTTCCTGAACGGATTCTGAACGGAAACTGACGAGATCCGAACGGGTCTGGCCGGTGAAGTTCAGCAGGCGCAGCTGGTCGTCGCCGGGCTTGGTGAAAGCCTGAGCGGCGGCATGCCAGGGACCGTTCTGCGAACCGAGGGTCGAGAAGATCTGACCATACTCGCTATCGCTGTCGGCATAGACCTCGGGGATCGAGGTGCCGGGCAGGATGTCGTGGAACTGGTTGATCAGAACCAGCTCCCAGAATTCGGCCAGAGTCTCGCTCGGATAGGATGCGCCCGCCTGGGTCAGGGCCATGACGCCGAGGAATTCCAGCTCGCGCAACATGCGCTCGGCATTGCGGTTATTGGCCTTGTTCTTGGCGACCGAGGTCAGCGTGCCGCGGTGATACTGAAGATAAAGCTCGCCGTTCCAGGTGGGGAACTTGCTGCCTGGGGCGTCCATGGCCTTGCCCAGGCGGTCGAGGAAGGGAACGATGCCTTCGAGCTTGACCTTGGGCGCGCCGGGAATGCCGCGCTCGAGACGGATGCCGCGCTCGATCATCTCGCGGGTCGGACCACCGCCGCCGTCGCCATAGCCGTAGGACATGACGACTTCGCTATGGGCCGCCTTGGGCTCGTAGCGTTTCCATGCGCCCATAGTTTCGGAGACCGACAGGTCGCCGTTATAGGTCGTGAAGATTTCCTCGCTGTCGTATTTCTGGGCGGTGATCAGCTGGGCCTTGGTCACCGTGCCGTCGATGCCCTTCCAGTGGAAGCTGTCATAGGGATGGCGGTCGGTGTCGTTCCAGCTCAGCTTTGAGGTGACGAAGTATTTCAGCCCCGACTTGTCCATCACCTGTGGCAGGTTTGCGGAATAGCCGAAGGTATCGGGCAGCCAGACCGTCTTGGGATCGACCCCGAAATGCTCGAGGTGGAAGCGGCGACCGCGCATGATCTGGCGGACCAGGCTTTCGCCCGAGATGATGTTGACGTCGGGCTCCACCCACATGGCACCTTCGATCTCGAACTGGCCGGATTTGACCTTCTTGAGCAGGCCCTCCCAGAGCTCGGGATAGTCCTTCTTGAGGAAGTCGAAGAGCACCGACTGGTTATACATGAAGATATATTCGGGGTATTCCTCCATGAGGTTCAGCACCGTGGCGAAGGAACGGCCCGTCTTGTCGCGGGTGTGCATGACGCGCCAGAGCCAGCCGACGTCGAGATGGGTCGAGCCGACGGCGGTGATCTGCGGCTGGACCTCGGTATCGACCAGCTTGTAGATTTCGCCGGCGATCTTTTCAGCCGCGCCCATCGAGGCTTCAAATTCCGGCGTGAAGCCATCGCGACGATCCAGCGCCCTTAGAGCACGATCAATGACATTGAGGATGGCCTGACGGCGCGGGTCGTTCTGGTAGAGACGGACTGCCACATCGAGCGGCGTCTGCAGGTCCCAGTAGAGTTTTTCGGCGCGTTCGCTGCGCGTGTAGAAATCGACGGTGAAGCCGACCAGCGGTCGATCGAAAAAGGTGAAGGCATTGATCAGCAGCGTGTGCTTGCTGCCGGGCTTGGCCTTGCGCTCGATGACCAGTTCGGTGTGATTGCCGTCGATGGCCTGGGCGATCTTGCCATCGATATAGGCCAGGCACTGTGGGTCGGTGGAGCCGGGGCGGTCGGTCCACTGGCTGGTGAACTTGAGCACGAAGGTCTTGCCGCGCGCCTCTTCGGGCACGGTGACTTCGGCGGCAAACCAGGTGTGACCCTGCTTCTTGGCCCAGACGGAATGGGGGCCGAACTTTTCCCACTTGCTCCAGTCGGCCTTGAGCGCCTGGTCGGCCGTGGTGTCATCGCGCTGCACATGCCACTGCCAGGTGTCGTAAGGCACTGGCGTCAGAATCTTGCTCCCAAGATCCTTGCAGAGCCGGATGAGCTTGCCCTCCATCTTGAGGTCATCGTCGAGCAAACCGAGCTTTGACGACATGGGATTGGAATAGGTCATCCTTTAACTCCGACACCGGCGAACCCTGTGTTCATGTTGCGCCGTAACAAGAAATATACGCCGACCGCCGGCGCTGCGTAGAGAATGGAAAAGGCCGTGAGGAAGCCGTAGTTGATAGCGCCCTGCGTGCCGAATGCTGCGTAAAGGCCCACCGACATCGGGAAGGCGTCCTGCACGCGTGCAAAGATCAACGGCAAGAGGAACTCGTTCCAGGCGCCGGTGAAGCTGAAGAACCAGACCACGGCAATGCCGGCCTTGGACATGGGCAGGACGATCCTGGTGATGATCTGGAGCAGGCTTGCCCCTTCGACATAGGCCGCTTCCTCGAGCTCGATCGGCACGGTGTCGAAGAAGTTCTTGAGCAGCAGCAGGGTGAAGGGGAGATTGAGAATGGTCAGGGCGATGATCACGCCAAGCTGGTTGAGCAGACCCGAGCGCTGCGCCGCGAAATAAAGCGGCACGAGCACGCCGGCCGAGGGCAGCATGCGCAACAGGACCAGGGTCCAGAGAAAGGCGTTGCGGCCGGGAATCCGCAGGCGCGACAGCGGATAGGCGGCGGAAATGCCGACGACGACGCTGAGCGTTGCGGTGCCGGCAGCGATCAGCATGGAGTTCAGGAACTGCCGCCCGGCATTGCCGGAAACGGCCATGGCAAAATTGTCGAGGCCGACGGCGCGGGGGATTTCGAGTTGCCCGGTCGAGAGCGGATTGAAGGCGTTGAGGATCAGCCAGGAAAAGGGGCTGACCCAGATGACGGCCATGAAGGCGAGCGCGATGGCCGTAAGGCGCGAGGGTCCCTGATCCATTATTTCGGCTCCCGCAGCATGCGCAGATAGACAAGGGATAGCAGGCCGACGATGAGCAGCATGGCTACCGAGATCGCACTGCCGAAGCCCAGGTTTCCGCGCGAGAAACTCTGATTGTAGAGGAAGACGGCGAGCGTCTGGGTTGCCGTACCGGGACCGCCGCCGGTCATTGCATAAATCAGCGGGAAATAGGTGAAGGTCCAGATGGTGATGAACAACATGTTGGTCGCGATGTGCGGCCGGATGATGGGCAGCTGAACCAGCCAGATGCGCTGGAATGGCGTGGCGCCATCAACCTTGGCAGCCTCGACCACTTCACGCGAGACCGAATCCAGCGCCGCAGAGAATAGCAGGTAGGACCAGGCCGTGCCCTTCCAGACATTGGCGATGGTGACGATGGGCAGGGCATATTCATTGATGAAATTGATTGGCGGGAAGCCGAAGGGCACGACGAAAAGCTGGTTGATGAGGCCCGTCTGATTGGTCGTGGCCGACCAGAGGAAAGCCGCGACGATATCGGGCAGCAGCCAGCCCAGCATGATGCAGACTTCGACGACGCTGCGGATGGTCGATTGCGTGCCGCGCAGGACTACGGCCAGCAGGAAGCCCAGCACGGACTGCCCAACGATGGCCGAGAAGAAGACGAAGACCACCGTGGTCCAGAGGGATTCCAGAAAGCCGCGGCGGGTAAAGAGCCGTTCAAAATTCTGCAGGCCTACCCAGCTCCATTCAACCGACTTGCGACCGACAAGGGCCAGATCGGTAAAGCTGAAGGCAAAGGCCCAGGCGGTGAAATAAAGCAGTGCGCCGATCAGCAGAAGGGCTGGCAGCATGCCAAGGCCAAGGACGAGAAGATTGCTGGTGAGCCAGGGATTGGCCTGGTTTTTCATGATCTTGGCCTCGCCGACGCCGGGGCGTAAAAAACTAGGGTCTTCAAACTTCCCAACCCGGCGGCACCCGGAGGACTGGTGGGCGCCGCCGCGTCGGGAGGTGACTGTGCCATTCAGGCATGACCCTCATGGCCTTCTTGATTTCAAAAGCTCCACAGGAGCTTTTGATCTGCTACGCAGACCACCTTCGAAGTTATTCGTAGGTGATGACGTTCTCTTCGCCGAACTCGTCGACGAGGGCATCGTGATAGGTCTGCATGACCTCATCGACGCTGGCACCGTCGAGCAGATCGGATGTCGCCTGCTGGATCAAAGCCGAGACGGTCTGGTAGCCAGGCACGGTGTCACGACCGGTGGTTTCGGCCGCCAGCTTGGTGGCTTCGGCGAGGAATGGATCGGCCGTATATTCGGAGCTTTCCGAAATGTCGGTACGGACGGCCATGCGGTGGGTTGCCAGTGTCCAGGCCTTGAAGTTGGCTTCGTCGAAGATTGTGGTCACCAGCTTGAAGGCCAGTTCCTGGTCGGCAGCCTTGGCATTGAGGCCAATGGCCCAGCCACCCGAGATATTGGTGGTTGCCATCGTGCCGGGTTCACCCGAGCCAGGCCACGGGGTCCAGGCGACCTGCGCATCGCGCTCTTCGCGGCTGGGAGGGTTGTTGCAATCCCAGAGGCAGGCGTCTTCCCACGACCCCGATGCCAAAATGCCGAGCTGGTCGGCGGCGGCGGCGGCGCGGACGGCTGCACCGATATCGGTGGCGTAGTTGAGATCGGCCGGGTTGAGCTGCTGCTCGTTATAGACCTGATAGTAGAGATCGAAGACGCGGCGCAGGCCGGGGCTATCGCCGATCCACTGGCCGGTTTCGCGGCTGAGCAGACGGTTGCGATCGCCATCGGGAACGTCGGCGCCGAGCAGCGCCATGTAAACGCCCTGCATGGTGGCGGCTTCAGCCTGCTTGGTGCCGGCCGGAAGCTGGAACGGATATTGGACGCCGGCTTCCTTGAGCTTGTTGGCGGCATCGAGAATGTCGGCCCAGGACTTGGGCTGCCACGGCGTGGCAATGCCGGCCTTTTCGAAATTGGACAGATCGTACCAGAGCATGCGGACGTCGGTATCGGTGGGGAGGGCATAGACCTCGCCCTGATAGGAAGCGACTTCCAGCAAACCAGGGAGGTAATATTGGTACTGGTCCCAGGCCGAGGCCATTTCGCCAAGCGGCGACAGATAGCCGGCAGACGCCAGCTCGCTGACCATGAAGCTATCCATGACATTGACGTCGGCAGCGGTGCCGGCACTCAGATCAAGCGCAATGCGCTGGTCATAGCCCTGGCCCGGCAGCTTGATGGCATTGACGGTTTCACCCGTCTCAGCCTCGAAGGCCTCGATGCCTGGCTCGACCAGAGCGGAAATCCATTCGGGATACATGAAAGACACTTCGGCCTGCGCCGGTAGCGCGGCTGCAGCCAGCAGCGACGCAGCCGCCACCGTGGTCAGAAAACCCTTCTTGAGCATCAACTTCCCTCCTCATGAACGTGACGCCCCTCCCGGACATCACAGCCCTGACCCTCCAGTCAGCGCCGGCCAAGGTAAACACAGTCGCTGCAACGTTGCAAACATTAATCCTGTTTGGTCAGCCAGCGTGACCTTTCTTCCGAAATCATCAGCACTTTCAAAGCACACAGGCGAGCGCAATCGATTTCGGTCCATATGGAAAGGATGTGTATCGTTGCAAAATTTACGGGATTTGGTTTCGGCGCGGGCCGGTGTAAAAGCGGGGACCGGGGACCTGGAGCAGCATGAGCAAAAAGACGACAGCAGCGGCGGGCGGCAATGGCCGCGTCACGCTGCGCACCATTGCCGAAGTGACGGGGCTGAGCCTGTCCACCGTATCGCTCTCATTGCGCGGCGGGACGACGCTGAAGCAGGAAACGCGTGACAAGGTCAATGCGGCCGCAAAGGCCTTGGGTTACGTACCCGATCGCGCCGGCGTGCGCCTCAGAACCGGCAAGACCAATGTGATTGCGCTGGTGCTGGACGGGGCCGAGGATTCGATCGATTTTGCTCGGCAGATGATCCAGGGCATTGGCGGCGCCATCAAGGGCACGCGCTACCACCTGACGGTGATCCCCGAATTCGAACGGCACGATAGCGCCGAGACGATCCGCTATATTCTCGACAACCGGACGGCCGATGGCGTGATCATCACCCATACCGCACCGCGCGATGCGCGGGTGCAGATGATGATCGATGCGGACTTCCCCTTCGTCAGCCACGGGCGCACGGAATTCTACACGCCCCATCCGTATCACGACTTCCATTCCGAAGGGTTTGCGGACGTGGCCGTGAAGCGGCTGGCCGACAAGGGCTGCCGAAAGGTGATGCTGGTGATCGGCGATGACAGCACGACCAATTACCACAATATCACCACCGCCTTTCACAAGGCGGTGGCGCGGGCGGGCATCGAAGGCCGGCTGCTGGACAGCACGCGCGGCACGACGCCGGCCGAGATGCGCAAGAGCGGCATTGACCTCGCGCAAAGCAAGGACCGGCCGGACGGCGTGATCCTTGACAGCGAAATGCGCACCATTGCGCTGGTGGGTGGATTGCAGGAAGGCGGGATGGTGCTCGGAGACGATATCCAGCTGGTCTACAAACAAACCTCGGGCATTTTGCCGACGCTGTTTCCAGTGCTGGATTCGATCCGCGAGGATGTGTTCGCCGCAGGAGGTGAATTGACGCGCCTTTTGCTCAAACGCATCGAGGGCGCGCCAATGGCGGAATTGCAGACGCTGGCCGAACCGCAGCAGCAGTGGCGCAGTTAGAGCTTTCAATTGTCGCGCTTTCGAACCGCAAAAGTGGTAGCCACTTTTGCTGAAAACGCTCTAGTTGGCCCGGCTTTCCGCGGGAACGTCAAGATTGCGGTAGAGGCCTTCCAGTTCCGGACCGGAGAAGCTTGATGCGCCAATCACAAGATTGGCGCCATGCAGGCTCACCGGGGCGGCTTCTTCGAAAGCGAAACGCAGCGCCTGGGCGGCGGTACGGAAGTTGCGGGCGCCCTGGGCGCGAGCGGTCTGCCATGTGCTGCCGAGATAGAGTTCGGCGGGGGCGTGAAAATCAAAGTTAGACATGAATACTCTATTTGTCCGCGCACATTGCAGCGGGAAGTTGGGATTGAATAACGCGCGCATCCCGACAGGCGCTCCACAAGGAGACAGCCACGAGTCAACATGCCGCACCTATGGTGGTTGAGGCAGATGACGCTCGAATGACGGGGGATTGGCCGAGTCGGATTTTCCGATTATTGCGGGCCAGCGCTCAAACGTTGTCCATCAGATAGTCATGTCTCGTGGCAAGATCAAGGCGGAAGCGGTCAGTTCGCTGCGTCAGCCAAAATCCGCCTGGCGATATTGGCCGCCTGGACGCGGATATCGGGGATAGCCTCGATCTCGAAAAAGCGGCCGCGGGTGAGCGGACCGATGGCAAGGAGGCGTGTGCTGACATGGCCCTGCGCGTCGATCACGGCGCAATGCTCGTCGACGTCGAGGCCGATGCGCAGCTCATCGGGGCGCGCCTTGCCGCTGGTGACGAGATCGCGAATGACCGGATTGGAACTGGTCTCGACGTTGACGCTGACGCCGCCACAATCATAGACGCGGGCGATCTGCATGGTTTCGCGCGTGGTGGTGCCGCGGCGGCGGATTTCCGCCTCGGCCGCGAGATCACGGCCGGTGACGGTGACGAATTCGCCGGCGACGAGGCGGACCTGGCCACTGGCAACACCATCGGCCATGCGATCGTGCAGCTCGGGTGGCAGGCGGTGGCGATGGATATTCCACCAGGGCCGCAGATGGCGGAGGAACTGGCGGCGGGTCTCGCGCGACCAGCTTTGCCAGATGCGCTGGTTATAGGGGCGGATGCCGTCGACCACGCTGCGCCAGTCGCCACCGGCGGTTTCGGTCTCAAGGATCAGGGCGCGGAACCAGCGCAGCCACTGCACGAGGCTTGCGCCGAAAGGCACTTCGGCTTCGGCGATGGCGAGGGGCTTTACGTCGCGATGGCCCTTGGGCAGCAGGCCATTGCGGGAGATCACAGTGATCGGGCCGGCATGCCTGGCATCGCTCAGCGACACCCAGGCGTCGACCATGGAGAGGCCTGAGCCCAGGATCATGACCTCGGCATCGGATGGCAGGACGGTATCGTCTTCCGAACCAACGCGCACGGCGATGCCGCGACTGCGGCTGGAATGGGTTTCGTGACCTACGGCCAGCACGACATGACGGCTCGGCAGCGTGGTGCCATTGGCGAGCAGGGTTTCCATGCCACTTGCCGCTTCGCGCACCGAGAGCACTTCGTCATGCAAAACGGTCAGGCGCCCCGGATTGGCCTCGCCGGCTTCTTTCAGCAGATCGCGCAGATAGGTGCCGTAGAGGCGGCGGGGGACGAAGACCCAGGAGCTCTGTTCGGGCGGATGGCCGCGCGACTGCAGCCAGCGGGAGAAATGGTCGGCGTCGTCGGCAAAGGCGCTCATGCCGCGAGCGGGGACGTTCACGCGGTGGTCGTGCTGGCTGGCCGAATAGGCCACGCCCTGCCCTACCTGCGCCTTTTCGATCAGGGTGACGGCGATGTCGGATTCAGGATCGCGCAGCAGATGCGCCGCGAGCAAGACGCCGCTGGCGCCACCGCCAATGATGGTGACGCCGGTCATCGCCTGCTGCCTTCAGAAAGGTTCATCGCCGCGCCCCTTAGTCGATCATTCGAGTCGCGAATATGGGCAAAGGCGAGAGCGATGGCCAGAGGAAATGCCACAATCAGCGCCCATGACACTATCCGGGCCGGTTGCCCATCGTGACGGAACCCGTGCCGCCCGCCGACGTTGAGCGCACCTTGGAGAACGATGATCATGAATTTCAACTGGAAGAGCCTCACCCAGACCCAGCGCAGCGCCCTGCGCGATCTTTGCAGTCACGGGCCGCGCGAATTGCCGCGTGATCTGGGAGAACAGTTGACCAGCCTGGGGCTTGCCGAGCCGCTGATCCAGGGCGGTTACTGCGTCAGCCCGCTGGGCATGACCGTGGCGCCGACGACCTGATCTCAGCGACGGCGGGGCGTTGCAACCCGCGAATAGAGACGAACCATATTTGTCGAGCCCGGCTCGATCTGCCAATAGACTTGGGCGACTAGGTCTTTTTTTGCGCCGCTGCGTACGAGTTCGAGGCCGAGGGCCTGTTTGACGGCGGCTTCGGGAGACTTGACGCCTTCGACATGGGTCTCGCCGAGGTTTTCACCTTCCGAGCGAAGATCGACGACCCGATACGATTGCGCCATAAGCGGTTTTCCTGACTTTTCTGTCGCACCGCTGATGCGAATGCCGGTTCGGGCTAAGACCCGTCGCCAATACCGTCAATTAACTAGATTAATTGGGGCAGCAGATTTTTTCGGCTTTTCTCGCACCGGCTTGCTCAGAAACGACCCCGGATCGAGGCGCGGATGGAGGCGGAGGAGAAGCCGCCGCTGTCGAGTTCTGCGCTGAATTCGAGGCCCAGGATCAGGCCTGCTTCGGTTTCGTAGTCCACGCCCGCCGAGATGCCGCCGACGAAGGTCGTGGTTTCAGGCTGGTCCGGCTGGGTCCCACCGGCAATGCCGACATCAAAGCCAAGCGACGGCGTCAGGCGCGACCCATCCTCGAGCATTATCTCATACTCGAAGTCAGTGCCGGCGGTCAGGCGATATTGCAACTGGTCGCCGCCGGGCACGCTGACCGTGTCGCCGGCCGCATTGGTGACCGTGTAATCGTCGATGGTCTCCGAGCCGAGCGTGAAGGCGAGATTGGGGCGGATCAGCAGGTCTTCCACTTCGAACCAGCCGCGGAGTTCACCCTTGGCCAGGAGGCGCGTGGTGCCGAAGTCGCCGCTGAAGGTTTCACCAAACATGTTGGAGGTGGCGGTGTTGCGCGACTGGCCATAGAGCACGGTCGCGTCAAAGGAGAGGTTATCCCCCAGCGCCACCGAGACATAGGGCCCGATCAGGAAGCCGGTGCCTTCGACCATGCCTTCAGCAGTGGTCTCGCTGGCCCAGTCGCCCTGGATCAGCACGCCGGCAAGGATGTCATCGGTCACCAGATAATCGGCACCCAGGGTAAAGGTGCCCAGTTGACCCCAGCTCTCGTCATCATCGGCCGCGGCATGGATGGTGTAATTGCTGTCGAGCCAGATGTTGAACGGCAGCTGTTCTTGCGGTTGGCTCATGGCGAGGCTGTCGGCAGCCTGGACGGCCGAGAAGGCGCGCCATTCGGCAAGGCTGGTCTGGAAGGCGAACATCTGGCTGTTGCCATCACCGCTTGCCATGACCGTACCCGCGCGTGCGCCGCCGAGGACGGTGCGGCGCATGAAGATGTTGGGAAGCTTGATGGAATTGGAGAGGACGCGCATGCGATTGGCCACGAAGCTCTCGCCCATGTCCTCGAAGGTTTCGGAGATTTCATCGGCCTCGGCACTGAGTGTCAGGCTGGCGCTGACCGGGGCGATGCCGTCGGCCGAGACCACTGCGGAAATCGTCACGCCGCCGGCTGCCATGTCGGCCTCGCTGACCATATAGGTACCGGTGCAGGTCATGGTCTCGCTCTCTTCAAGCGAGGTCTGCGGACAGCTGAAGAGCACGCTCGACGAGATGCGCAGGTTGTCGGCCGGGCCATCGTTAGCCGTGATGATCGCCGAGATGGTGATGATCTGACCAGCCTCGAACAGCGCCTGATCGCTCGATTGCAGCGAGACCGAAAGCGCGCCGGGAGCGGTTCCGAAGACCGTCACCGTGGCCGTGTTGCTGTAGCTCTGGCCGAAATCGGTCGTGCCCAGATAGTGGGCGGTGATGGCGTTGGTGCCGGGCCCGAGATCGGTCAACTGGTAGCTGGCCTGGCCGTTGATCACGTCGACCGTGTCGAGCAGGATGCCATCGCGCAGGATCTCGACCTGACCGTCATCAACCAGAATGCTGGAGGTGACATTGATGGTTGCGGTGACCGGCACCGTGGGGCGTACCTGACTGGCCGACAACGAGACTGTGGTCTGGGTCGGCAGTTGCACCGAGGCGAGGACTGAGGTGCTGTCCGAGGCGGGATCAAACCAGGCATCGCCGGAATAAGCGTAGGCGAAGAGCACGCTACCACCGCCAAAACTGCCGGGCGGATAGGAGAAATTGGCAGCGCCATTGACAAGATTGAGCACCTCGGTGGCCAGTGAACCGGGGGTGAGGCTGATCGTGCCGGTGGGAATGCGGGCGACACCGGATGGCCGAACGACGGTGATCCGGCCCACCGCGCTGCCATCACCCAGGATGCTGATATTGGCGCTTAGCGTTGCCACAGCCCGCTGCGTGACGACAATCTGCGGCGCCGAGGTGGAACCCTGTTCGGGCGTGTTGATGCCGGGCACGAACCTGGCTTCGAAGGTGACCGAGCTGGCCTGGATCGGATTGGTGGTGACGATGGCGCTGTCGCTGGTCGCGACTTGGGCGAAGTCCACGCCATCGGCGGAGAAGATCACCATGCCGGGGTTGAGGGGACCACCCGATGTCCGCCGCACATTGGCAGTCAGTTGCACGGTATCGCCGCGCAGGACGGAATTGGCCGATGCCAGGAGATCGATCTCGGTTTCGACGCCACCGGCGGTGATGACCACCTGGCCCACGCTGGGGTCGGCGAGCAGACTGCCGGAATAGCTGGCCTCGATGGTGGTGGGCGTGGTGTCGCTGAGCACCAGCGGCAGGGTGGCATTGCCGGCAAGATCGACAAGCGCCGTGCCCAGGGTCACGCCCGTTGTCAGATTGCGGAAGGTCACCGTTCCGATCGGGATCAGGCCATTGTCCATGGTGACCGTGGCCGTCAATGTCAGGGCCTCGCCGACTTCGGGCGCCGTGTCGCTGGCCGTCAGCATGGTCGTGCTGATGGCCTTGAGCGCGGGCAGGACATTGAGCGACAGCCCAAGGGCACCGCTTCCCAGATGGTAGTCATCGCCCTGATACTCTGCGGTAAAGACATGCAGGCCCGTTGCCGGGGATGCCTCGAACCGGGCCTGGCCATTGCTGACGGCCACGGTGGCGATGACATTGCCATTGTCGCGGAAAATGACATCGCCGGTGAGCGGCGCGCCAGCGTTGAGCGCGGTTACATTGGCTGTGAGTTCGACGCTTCCCCCAAAGAGAATATCCTCTAGCGGAGCCGACAATGTCGTCAGCGTCGGGGACTGGACATCGACAATGATCTCGCCAGCACTGCCCTGATCGACGCCGGACAGCGAAACGTAGCGGGCACGAATGGTGTGGCGGCCAGCGGACAGGCCGGTGGTCAGGTAGGTCGCGCTGCCGACGAGGATTGTCGGCACGGTCAGCACATCGGTGCCATCGAGCGAGAAGACGATGGTGCCCGGGCTGGGCGAGCCGCTGGCGGGCGCATTGCGCTCGACATTGGCCACAAAGACCAGCGGCGTCAGCGAGGTGACCGGGCTTGATGGACCGGTCAGGCTCAGCGTGGTCGGCACGGCGGTGACATTGATGCTGCTGGTGGTGCCGGTGGATGCGTCGAAGCCGAGCAGGCTGGTGAAGCGCGCTTCAAGCGTACGCGTGCCGATGGTGGCAAAGGCAATGTTGAAATTGGCCCGGCCATCGGCTGCCACGGCGCTGGTGCCGACGGCGAGGCCGGTCTGGCTGTCGAAGAGCGTGACCGCGCCGGTGGGAATGGCCGTGCCGCTGGCCTGTTGGACCCTGGCTGTCACGGTGATGTTTTCGCCGATGACGGCTGTATTGGCCGAGGTCGTTACTGTTGTCGTGGTCGCCACCGACTGCGGCAGCAACGTCACCAGCATATTGTAGGTGCGGGTGCCGGTGTTGCCCGCACTATCCACAGCGCGGACTGTGAAGGTGTAGTTGCTGGGCAGCGTCGGCAGGCCGGAAATTATGCCCGTATTGGAATTGAGCACCAGGCCAACCGGCGGCGCCGTCAAATTGATGGTGCTGTAGGTCACTGATCCCACAGCATTGTCGGGTACGACGGAGGCCGTGTAGGGCGTGAGCGTGACACCGTCGGGAACGCTGGCCGGCAGGTTGAGCGTCACTGGCGGTGCGGCAATGAAGAGGGCGAAACGGCGCGACACCTTGAAGCCATGGAAGTCGGTCACGGTGACCGTGGGGTTGAAACTGCCCTGCTGCGTCGGGGTGCCGGAAATCTGACCGGTGGAGGAATTGATGGTGAGACCGGCGGGGGCATCGGCCAGTTCATAGACATAGGGGGCGGTGCCGCCGGTGATAGTCACCGGGGTCGAGGGATAGGTTTGCCCCTGCTGGCCATCCGGAGAGGCAAAAGTCACGGTAATTTCGGGCTCGGCAATGGTGAAACCATAGGTCTGGTGATTGATCAGGCCATTGCTGTCGGTGGCGGTGATGGTGAAGCTGAAGCTGCCGACAACGGTGGGTGTGCCGGTGACGGCGCCGGTTGCGGAATTGAGGGTGAGACCGGTGGGGAGCGCGCCGGTGGTGATGGCATAGACATAAGGCGCCGTGCCGCCGGAGGCCGCGACGCTGTCGCTATAGGCCTGGCGGTAGATGGGCGTGTCGAGCGCGCCCAGCGTTGCCGACCCGGCATTGGTGGCGATGACGAATTCAAAGGTGCGGGACGCGGTGAAGGCATTGGCGTCGCGCGCCGTGATCGTCACCGTGCTGGAGCCCGCGGCAGTGGGGATGCCGGTGACGGCGCCGCTGTTGGTGTTCAGCGACAAGCCATCGGGCAGAGTGCCCGTTGTCACCGCATAGGTAACTGGCGCAGCGCCACCCACGGCCTCGATCAGGCCGGCATAGGTCTGGCCGACGCGGCCTGACGGCATGCTGGCATCGAGCGTGATGCTGGGCGCCGCGACAGTCATGCTCAAGGCAATATCGCTGGCGAAGTCATTGGCATCTGTAACGGTCACGATGAAATCGAAGGTGCCGGCCGAGGTGGGCGTGCCGCTGATCGTGCCCGTGGGCGTGATGGCGAGGCCGGGCGGCAAGGTCGAGCCCGGCTTGAGGGCAAAGCGATAGGGCGCGGTGCCACCGGACAGAGCGAGCGTGTCGGTGTAACTCGTGCCCGCGGTGGCGGCGTCCAGCGTTCCGCTGGCACTGATGGTCGGGGCAACCACGGAGAGCGTATAGCTGCGGCTATTGGTGCGACCATCGCCATCGGTCACCGTGACGGTGATCGGATGCGGGCCGGTTTCGAGTGTCGAACCGCCAAAGGCGCCGGTGGTGGTGTTGAAGGTCAGACCGTCCGGCAGGGTTCCGGCCGAGATGGCATAGGTCAGGGGCGCCACGCCACCCGATGCGGCGGCCGAGCCGGCATAGGTCACGGCGGCCGTCACCGGCGGCAGGCTGGAAGGCAGGTCTGCCGTGCCGATGTCGCTGGTGATCTCGACGGTATAGGTCGAGCTGGCGCTAAAGCCATACTGGTCGGTCGCGGTGACGGTGAAGCTGCGCAGGCCAAGGGTGGTCGGCGTGCCGGTCAGCGCGCCGGTATCCTCGTCGAGCTCCAGTCCGTCGGGCAGGTTGCCGGTGACGCTGAACGCGAACGGCGCCGTGCCATTGGTGACGGCCAGCGTGCGATTGACCGGCCGGTTAAGCATGAATTCGGCCGGCAGGGTCGAGAGCGAAAGGACAGGCGGGGTGATGGTGAAGCTCACCGGGGCGGAGGTGCCGGTAAAGGTATTGGTATCGGTCGCGGTGACGGCGACGTTGAAGGTTCCAGCCTGGGTTGCCGTACCGGCAATGGTGCCGTCGAGCGGATTGATGGTGACGCCATTCGGCAGGCCCGTGGCAGAATAGAGATAGGGGCCGGTTCCGCCTGTTGCCGACGCGGTGCCGCTGGTCGCGACGCCAAAGGCATTGTTGTCGATCGCTGCCGTCACCGCGATGGTGGGCGCCAGCACGTTGAGATTGACCACGGCGGTGACCGTATCGCCATTGGCATCGGCGATATCGAGCATCAGGCTATAGCTGCCCAGCGCGGTGGTGCTGCCGGTGATCTGTCGGGTCGCCGGGTTGAAGGTGACGCCGGTGGGCAGGCTGTTGCTGACAACGGTGACCACATAGGGTTCGGCGCCACCCGTGATGCCGATGGTCTTGCTGATCGGAGCCCCAGCCGTGGCATCGCCGATATTGGTGGCGACGACAACGGTCGCGGCCGGCTGGACGTTGAGCGTGTAGATGTGCAGGCCGACGAGGGCCGGCTGGTCGGCATCGGTGGCGCGGATTTCGAAGGTGAAGGTGCCGCTCGCCGTCGGCGTGCCGGTGATGCGACCGGTCAGCGGGTTGAGCTCGAGCCCGGTCGGCAGGCTGCCGGAGGCCAGGGCATAGATATAGGGCGGCGTGCCGCCGCTGGCATCGAGCGCCTGGGCATAGGGTCGACCCTGGCGCGGCGTGGCCAAGACGGACGGCAGCGTGATAACCGGCTGGGCATCGACCTCGACAGTGCCATTTACGCGGCCGGTGAAGCCATTGGCGTCGCGGGCGATGATGCCGAAGTTGAATGTGCCGGTGGCGGTCGGCGTGCCGGTCAGTGCTCCGGTGGTGGTATCGAGGCTGAGGCCGGACGGCAGGGTGCCATCGAAGCTGAAGCTGCGTGGCGTGGCGCCGCCCGCGACATTGACGGTGGCGCTATAGGGCGCGCCGACGGTGGCGCTGCCGAAGCTGCCGGTCACGGTGATGACTGGCGCCTGGGTGACGACCGTATAGGCCTGGCTGGCGAAGAAGCCATTGGCATCGGTGGCCGTGATCTGGAAATTGGCGGTGCCGAGCTGGCTTGGCGCACCGCTCAGCGCGCCGGTCGCGGCATCGAGCGTCACGCCCTGCGGCAGGGCGCCAAGCGAGACGGTATAGACATAGGGCGTCGTCCCGCCGCTGGCCGCAACGGACTGGCCGTAGGCGATACCAAAGGTGGCTGGGGGCAGCGTTGCCGGCATGGCGATGATGGCCGGGTTGAGCACGGTCAGCTGGACCGCGGCTGAGCCTGTCGCGCCGAGAGACCCCGTCGCGGTGATGGTGAAATCATAGGTTCCGGCGGCGCCAAGCGTGCCGGAAATGGTGCCGGTTCCGGCATTGAGGGTGAGGCCCGGCGGCAGGGCGCCGCTGGAGAGGCTATAGGTATAGGGCGCCACGCCGCCAAAGGCGGTGAAGGTGCCGACATAGGGCAAGCCGGAAACGGCGCGCGGCAGGTTTGGCGTTACGTCGATGGCTATCGGGGGCGGGGCGATGACCAGATTGCCGCCGGCCAAGGTGCCCGTGGCGCCGCCGTAATTGCCATTGGCGGCATAGTTGACCGAAACGGCATAGGAGCCTGCGGGAATGGCGCTGAGCGTCAGGGAGCCTGCGCCATTGGTCAGGGGCACTGAATAGGCCACGCCGCCGACATTGAGCGTGGCCGTTCCTGGCACCGGAGCATCGCCGGTAACCGTACGCACGGCGACGTTGAAGGTGGTGGGCTGGCCGGCCACCGGCGAAGTCGGATTGGCGGTCACGCTGGCGGTGACGGCAGCGGGGCTGATGGTGATCGACTTGGGATCGGCCACGTCGGGATTGAAATTGCTGTCGCCGCCATAGGCAGCGCTGACGATATGGGTGCCGACGCCCAGTTGCGGCAGAACGAGGGTCGCCGTGCCACTGGCGAGGATGCCGTCGCCGACCTTCTGGCCACCGACATAAAAGCTCACCGTGCCGGTCGGCGTGCCGCCCGAAGCGGTGGCATTGGCCGAGACAGTGAGGATGGCGCCGAATTCGCCATTGGGCGAGAGGGTCAAGGTCAGATTGGAATCGGATTTAGCCACGGTGATGGGAGCGGCGAGGCTGCCGCTGCTGGGCGCAAAATTGGCGCTGCCGGGATAGCTGACCGTGACGGAATGATTGCCGGCCGCGCGCAGCACTTCGTTGATGCTGGCGACGCCACCAACCAGAGCCACGGGCGCACGGGCGACGCCATCGACGGTGAAGACAACGGCGCCATTGGGCGTGCCGTGATCAGCAGTGACGGTGGCGGTGAAGGTGGCGTTGTCGCCGACGGCAAAGGGGCCAGCCGAGGCCGTCACGGCAGTCTGGGTGCGGGCCACGTCGATCTCGACGCCACCAGGCAAGGTCGCTGCTGTCCCTGCGAAATTGCCCTGCCCGGCATAGGTCGCGGTGACGATATGAGGCCCTATGGTCAGGGCGGACGTCTTGAGGATGGCCACGCCTGCGCCATTGATGGTAGCGGGGGCCTGGTTTTGCCCGTCGATGACAAAGACCACGGCACCAGTCGGCGTGCCGGCGCCGGAGGTCAGGTTGGCGGTCAGCGTTACCTCGTCGCCGAACCGGGCGGGATCCGGCGTAGCGCCCAGCGTCATGCTGGTGCCGATGGGGTCGAGGGTCACCGAACCGGTCGCGACAACGGGTAGGAAATGGCTGTCGCCGGCAAAGCGCGCCTCGATCACATGCGCGCCAGCCGACAGCGACGGCAGGGTTATGGTGGCAATGCCCGAGGCATTGGGGGCCTGCGGGGTTTGCAGGGCACCATCGACGACGAAGGTGACATTGCCGGTGGGTGCGGCAGTGCCGGCCGGCGTGGTGAGGGTAGCCGTTGCCGTGACTGGCGCGCCGAAGACGGGGGAGGCAGGCGATGTGGTCACGGCCAAAGTCGCAGCTGCCTTGTTGACCGCAATGCCGCCGGGAATGCCGGCCGTGGCTGGTGCGTGGTCGGCATCGCCGGCATAGCTGGCGCTGACCGTCTGGACGCCGGGTTCGACGCTATCGAGGATCAGCGTCGCCACGCCGCTGGCATTGAGCGCCACGGGCGTCTGGGCCACGCCGCCGACCGTGAAGGTGACATTGCCCGAAGGCGTGCCGGAAATGGCGCTGGCTTCGGCGCGGAGCGTGACGGACTGGCCATAGGTAGCGGGGAGCGGCGAGGCGGAAACCGACAGATTGGTCGTCGCCTGACCGACCGTCAGAGTGCCTGAAAGCGCGCCATCGCTGGCGGCAAAATTGGCATTGCCGAGATAGTTGACGGTGATGGCGTGATCGCCGAGCGGAAGCGCTGCGGTCGTCAGACTGGCCGTACCGTTGTTTAGCGTGGCGGTACCGATGAGATTGCCATCGGCGCGGAACTGCACGCTGCCTGCAGGCTGTCCCTGGGTCGAGGTGACCGTGGTCGAAATGGTCGTGCTTTCGCCGAGACGGATGCTGGACGGCGTGGCGCTGACACTGGTCGTGGTCGTGGCCTTGTCGACCACCATGGTCCGGTCGGCGGCGGTGCTGGCGAGATAGCTGGTGGTCGCGACATAGCGTGCGCCCAGGGTGTAGCTGCCGACATCGAGAGTGGGCAGGACCAGCGTTGCCTTGCCGTTGACCATGGGCACGGCCGGGCGATCGACCGTATTGACCGTAAAGATCACAGTGCCGGCCGGTGTGCCGCCCGCGGAGGTGACGGTGGCGGTCAGGGTCGCCGTGTCGTGATAGCTGGGATTGGCCGGCAGGAAGGCCAGGACGGTCGTGGTGGATGCTGCCGAGACGGTGGTGCCGCCGGTCAGTGTTGCGCTGCTCGCGCTATAGCCGGTGTCGCCCAGATAAAGCGCGGTGACGGTGTGATTGCCCACGCCGAGATCGGAGCGCGCCAGGCTGGCGCTGCCGCCGGATAGCGCCACGGGGGCCTGGGGCGTGCCATCGACGGTGAAGATGACATTGCCGGTGGGCGTGCCCATGCCAGGCGCTGCGGCTGCGACCTGGGCTGTGAAGGTGACCGTCGCGCCGAGGGCCGGGGCGGGGATGTCGGAGGAGAGGGACATCGTGGTGGCCGCTCGCGCGACGGTCTGGCCGCCTGGGAGGGAGGCGGAGCTGGAAAGGTGATCGACATCACCCGAATAGCTGGCCGACACGGCATAATTGCCGATCGGCTTGGGGGGCATGGTGACGCTGGCCCGCCCGGCGGAAAGAGTGATGGCGCTGCCGGTCACGCCATCGACAACAAAGGTCACGGTGCCACCCGGCGTGCCATAGGTGGAGCTGGCGATGGCGGTAAAGGTCACGCCCTCGCCAGTCACCGACGGATTGGCGGAGGAATTGACGACCAGCGTGCTGGCCGCCTTGTTGACGGTGCCGCTGCCGGTGTCCGAACTGGGCAGATAGCTGTCGCCACCCGAATAGGCGGCAGAAATGGCATAGGTCCCGGGTGACAGGTCGGGCACCAGCAGGTTGGCCGTGCCATTGACCAGCGTCACCGGCGCCTGTGCGACGCCGCCCACGGTGAAGGTCACGGTGCCGTCTGGTGGGATCAGGCTGCCCGCAGCACCGACACCGGCGGTGAGGTTAAGTGGCTGACCGACCGTTACCGCAGCGGTCTGGCCAATAACCGTCGCTGTGGTCGTCTTGTTGACCACGACGCCCCCGCTCAGCGTCGCCGAACTGGCGGCATAATTGGTCACGCCCTGATATTGGGCGGACACCGTGTGATTGCCGCCCGTGAGCCCGCTCAGGGCAATCGTCGCATTGCCGGTCAGATCGAGGGCCACGGCCGGGCGGGCGACGCCGTCCACGGTGAAGACGACATTGCCGTTTGGCGACGGCGTTCCACCGGAAACGGTCGCGGTCACGGTGGCGACCTGGCCAAAGGTGATGGGGCTGTTGCTGGTCAGGGCGGTGGTGGTGGCAATGGCGCCAACGGTATGGCCACCATCAAGGGTGGCGCTTGCCGCTTCGAGATCGCTCGAACCGGCGTAGCTGGCCGAGACGGTATGTGGGCCGACGGCAAGCGCGGATGTCGTGTAGCTGGCAACGCCATTGTTGAGGAAGGCGACCTGGGTCGCACCGTCGATGTTGAAGATGACCAGCCCCCCCGGCACGCCGCCGCCGGAGCTGAGGTTGGCTGTGAAGGTGACAGGCTGGCCAAATGTCGTGTTGCTGGTCGGCGACCTGGTGAGCGCGATGGTGGTGGGGGCTTTGACGACCAGTTGCCCGCCGGGCAGATTGCTGTTGCTGCCGAAGTAATTGTCGGAAAGGAGGTAGCGGGCGTTCACCACATGGGTGTTGGGAATGGCGGCATTGACCGTGGTCTGCGCGCGCCCATTGGCATCGAGCGCGACCGTTGCCCGATCAAAGCCATCGACGGAAAAGACCACAGAACCCTGTGGGATGCCGCTGCCCGGCGCGACCGATGCGACATTGGCTGTCAGCGTGATGGGACTTCCCACCGGCGCCGAGGCGGTCGAGCTGGAGACAGTGGTCGTGGTGGATGCGCGATTGACCGTGTGACCGAAGGCCAGGGTGCCGTTGCTGGCCGAAAACAAGGCCGCACCGCCATAGCTGGCGCTGACGGGGTGGCTGCCAACCGCCAGACCAGGCACGGTTATGGTCGCGACGCCCGCAGCATTGAGCGCAACCGTGGTCTGGGCGACGCCATCGACGTTGAAGGTCACATTGCCGGTCGGCGTCTGCCCATCCGTTGCGGCCACGGAAGCCGTCAGCACGGTGTTCTGGCCGAGCACTGTCGGGCCATTGCTGGAGACCGACAGCGTGGTGGGAGCCGGACCGGGCGTACAAGTCACGGTCACGACGATATCGGTGGGGGTGCCCAAAAGTCCGCCAAACAGCAGTCCGGACTTGGGGTCATTGGACTGAGCCGTGACTGCCAGATTTAACAGTTCGAGGCCCAGCACCGCGCCCACCGTTCCAGTCAGGGTGTGGGTCGGAGCAGTCGTGGTTTCCTGCGTGAGTTGGAGCCCGCCCGCCGACAGGGTCAGCGTGTTGCCGGCCCGGGTGGGCGAAGAGGTATGGGTATAGGTGAGCTTGTCGCCACCGAAAAAGTTCGTCAGCAAGATGGTGCGGGTCTGCACGGGTTGTGATTTGCCCGTGTAGTTGAGCAGGCCGCTGTTGACGGCATTGCAGCCAGCCGACGCCGCCAGGGCCATAGAGGCCAGCATCAGCACCAGCAGGACGCCCAGCAGGACGCTCAGCGTACAACGCCAGATCAGCTGCATGCCTTGTCGCAACAGCGCCGCATCCGCCGGCGAGTCAACCGACCCGGAATCCGTAGGACCGCCCGTGCCATTCTGGCCGAACGCAAACAAACTCAACTAAGTTACTCGCTGCTTACTCAATACGCGCAGCGTTCCCATGCTCAAAATATGGGACAGGTATTTCCAAATGCCTAATGGCATTGGATTTTTTACTTGCGATGATTTGGGTTTAATAAGAAGTTAACTAAAATAACTTCTTGCATGCCAAGACGGAGGCGAAGGGAGACAAGATCATTCGGGAACGCAGGCTTTGGGAGCCGCAATGATCTTGTCCCCTATTCAGCCTTCGTCTGGCCTATGCAGAGAGAAACATTATTAAGGGCATTCTGTTTCTTCGCTGCGATCCCGCTGAGAGGACTCGTTGGGATTGATGCGAGACTAACTCAAGGGAATCACTCTGAAAATTGTGAGGATTGCCGTCGATCTTTCTACCGTTGTTGAAATTGACATCCGTAATTTTGACAATGGCAATTATCCGAAAGCAGCGTATCGTCGCTTTGCTAATGCGAGTTCGGGGGGAATTCGGGACAGTCGAGACTGAATATTCCGGCTATGCGGATCGGGATGAATGCTAGCATTTGCAGAAGACTATTTGCGGCGTATTCGCGCTGCGACCAATGATAATGAAATCATAGCGATTCTGGGACTTCTCGCCGGAGAACTGGGCTATCGGAGCAGTTATTTGATCGAATATGCCAGTGCGCTGAAGTCAGCTGCCCTGGTGCTCGACAGTTCTCCATGGCGCACCGGTTGGTGGGACTATTATGTCGCCAGCGGACTGCGGCCGGACACCCGTGCGGCGAGCGATCTGCTGGCCCATGATGGGGTGATCTACCACAACGAGAAGCGCTTTTCAGACCCGCGTGACCCCATGTTGAGCTTTGCCCGGCGTGTGGACATGGTTAACGCGGCGATAATTCCGATCAATTTCGACGCAGAGGTCGCCGGAATCGTCGCCCTGTGCGGCGAACGCATCCTGACCCATGACCAGGAAAAGGCGGTGCAGTTCGTCTGCTACAGCCTGTTCTCGCAGTCGCGTTCCTTCCTGTCCTCCGGCATCCGCCTTGCCCCGACGCATCTGACGCCGCGTGAGCGCGAAGTGATGGCGCTCTCATCGGAAGGCCTTACGGCACAGGAAGTGGCGGAGGAGCTGGGCATGTCGGCGCGGACGGTCAATCAGCACATGGACAATGCCGCCGACAAGCTGGGCACCCGCAACAGGGTCCATACCATTGCCGAGGCCATCCGGCGCGATCTGCTTTAGAAAGGACAAGGCACGAAGATGCACACCTTTGTCGATACCATGCTGCGGCGCATGTCATCCGCGCGAACCGATGCCGATATCGAAGGGCTGCTGGCCCATCTCGCCGAGGTGCTGGGTTATCGGAGCGGTTTCCTGCTGGATTTTCCCAAGGACGGTTCGGCACCAATCCGGCTCTGGGACAGCAATGAGGAGCGGGCAGAATGGTGGCGGGCGCAGACCGCGCAGGGCACCCAGTCGATCAGCCGGTCGCTGGCGGAAGTGCTGTCGCGCGATGGGGTGCAGCATCTGCGCATCCTGCCGGGAGATCCCCGTTATCCGTTTGCGCAGCAATATGACTTTGCCGCTTCCACCGTCGTGCCGATCACCTTCGATCACGAGACCCGGGGCGTAGCCAGTTTCTCTGGTGAATCCCTGCATGTGGCCAATATGGCCATGTCGCTGGAAATCGTCTGCTATGCCCTGCTGATGCAGGCTCGCATGATTGCGACGCAAACGATCCCAACAGGCGGGGTATCGCTGACGCCGCGCGAGCTGGAAGTGGTCGACCTTTCCGCGCAGGGCATGACCTCGGACATGATTGCGGGTGAACTGGGCCTTTCGGCGCGCACCGTGAACCAGCATATCGACAATATCGGCATGAAACTGAAAACGCGAAACCGCGTTCATACCGTGGCCGAGGCCCTGCGCCGGGGCCTGCTCAACTGACTTCCTCGCGCCCGACGAGATTATGTCGGAACCGTGGCGAGTTTGCGCCGTTGCGTCCCCAATGAAGTTTTTGGGAGATAGGCGCATGGCGACGCGGAGCCGGGGTTTTGGGTATTGGGCGGTCGTCGTCCTTGCATTGGTTATGGTGCTGTTTGCCCTGCCCATTGCCGCGGGCGGAGTTTGGCTCCTGACGTTGGGCGGATCGTTCTATTACGCCCTCGCCGGCCTTGGGTTGCTGGCTTCGGCCTGGTTCCTGTTCCGCCACTCGATCACGGGCGTCTGGATTTATCTGGCGACCTTCGTCTTCACCCTGGTCTGGGCGCTATGGGAATCCGGCTTCAACGGCTGGGCCCAGGTCCCGCGTCTCGTGGCTCCCACCGTCATCCTCGTCCTCGTGCTGCTGACCATTCCCGCTTTGCGTGGGCGCCTTGGCGTGCCGCGCGGGGCCTATGCCGCTGCCGGCGTTGGCATCGTGGCGCTGGGCGCATCGGCCATGGTGCTGACATCGGTGCGCGAAACCACGCTGTTTGCGCAGGAAACCACCACACCGCCAGCCGTCGAAGCGCCGGCCACACCCGAGCCTGTCGCTCCGGTCGAAACACCGACAGCCCCGAACGCTCCGGCAACGCCAGCTTCGCCCACCGAAGCAACGCCTGCTGCGGTTGAGCCTGCTCCTGTACAATATGCAGTGCTGGAAACCGGCGCCGACTGGCCGGCCTATGGCGGCGACCACAAGGCCACCCGCTATTCCCCGCTCGACCAGATCACGCCGGACAATGTCGCTGGCCTCGAAAAGATCTGGGAGTTCCGCACCGGCGACCTGCCCGAGGATGACGAACCCTTTGGCAATCAGAATACGCCGGTCAAGGTAGGCGACCGGCTCTATCTCTGCTCGGCGCTCAACAAGATTTCCGCGCTCGATGCCGCGACCGGCGCCGAGTTCTGGACCTATGATCCGCAGACCCCGGCCGATGCCATCGGCTATAATGCCTCCTGCCGTGGCCTGGTTTATTTCGAGGACACCACCGCGGCCGAGGGCGCACTTTGTGCCACCCGTGTGGTCAATCTGACTCATGACGCCCGCATGATCGCGCTCGATACCGAGACCGGCCAGCTCTGCCCCGATTTCGGCAATGGCGGCATCGTCAACCTGATGGACGGCATCGGCGACAGCGCGCCCGGCTTTTATGCTCCCACGTCCCCGCCAACCCTGGTGCGCGACGTTCTGGTCGTGGGCAGCCAGGTCAGTGATGGCCAGACCCGCGAAGCCCCTTCGGGTGTGATCCGCGGCTTCAGCGCCATCACGGGTGAACTCGACTGGGCTTGGGACATGGGCCGTCCGGGCGAGACGGGTCTGCCGCCGGAAGGCGAAATCTACACCGCCGGCACGCCGAACATGTGGACCATTGCCTCGGGCGATGACGAACTGGGCCTGGTCTACATGCCGATGGGCAATTCGGCCGTCGACTATTGGGGCGGCGATCGCTCCGATGCGGAAAACCAGTTCTCAACTGCCATCGTGGCGCTGGATGTCGAGACCGGCGAGGTGCGCTGGTCGTATCAGACCGTCCATTATGACGTGTGGGACTATGACCTGGGTGGCCAGGGCACGCTGGTGGATTTCCCCACTGCCGATGGCCCGGTGCCGGCCATCGTCATGCCCTCCAAGCAGGCGCAGTTCTATATTCTTGATCGCGCAACCGGCGAACCGCTGGTCAATATCGAGGAGCGTCCCGCCCCTCAGGGTGGTGTCGAGCCGGAGCGCCTGTCGGCCACCCAGCCCTATGTCACCGACTTCCCGAACCTGCTCAAGCCGACCCTGACGGAAAAGGACATGTGGGGCGCCACCCCGCTGGATCAGCTCTGGTGCCGAATTCAGTTCCGCCAGGCGAGCTATGAGGGTGTCTATACCCCTCCGACCGTCGACACGCCGTGGATCCAGTTCCCCGGTTATAATGGCGGCGTCGATTGGGGTGGCGTGGCGATTGATCCCGACAAGGGCATCATGATCACCAATTACAACAACATGCCTAACTACAACCAGCTGGTGCCGCGCGAAGAGGTCGATGCGGCGGGCGTGCTGCCGATCACCGACCCCAACTACGATTCCGAAGCTGGTGGCGGCTCGCATGGCTCGCTCAGCCCGCAGGCGCTGACGCCCTATGGCATCCGCGTCAATGCCGGCTGGCGCGTGCCCTTCACCGGTCTGCTCTGCAAGGAGCCGCCCTATGGCGGGATCGCGGCGATCGATCTCAACACGCGTGAAGTGCTGTGGGACCGCCCCTTCGGTTCGGCCCGCAAGAATGGTCCCTTCGGCATCCCCACCATGCTGCCGATCGACATCGGCACGCCCAACAATGGTGGCGGCTTCGTCACCGCCTCGGGCCTGTTCTTCATCGCCGCGGCAACCGATGACATCCTGCGCGCCGTCGATATCGAGACGGGCGAGGAAGTCTGGCAGGTGGAATTGCCGGCCGGTGGCCAGGCAACGCCAATGACCTATGAAGCCGGTGGCCGCCAGATCGTCGTCATCAATGCCGGTGGCCACGACTTCATGGAAACGCCGATCGGCGACTATTTCATCGCCTATGCCCTGCCGGAGGATGCAGCAGCAAACTAAACGGCTCCAGCGTCAGGACCCCGATGAACCCGACTTTCGACACCAGCTATTGCGGTCCACCGCCGCTCCCGGATGATCTCTGGGGGCGGTGGAATTTCGATCCATGGCTCCTCGCGGCCATGTTTGTGGCCGTGATGGTCTTTGCCCTTCACAGCACGTCACAGCGACAGAAGCGGGCCTTTGGTGCCGCCATGGCCCTGATGGTCGTTATCTTCATCAGTCCGCTTTGCGCGTTGACTGTGGCACTGTTTTCCGCCCGCGTGGTGCATCATGTGCTGCTTGTCGCCGTGGCCGCGCCCTTGCTGGCGGTAGCGCTGCGCTGGCAGCGCGAGCGGCTGGCCCTGTTGCTGACGCCGCTCACGGCTTTACATGCCGCTGTCTTCTGGCTCTGGCATGCGCCCGATGCCTATCAGCTGGCGCTGACCAACACGCCGATCTACTGGCTGATGCAGATTACACTGCTCGGTTCGGCGACGCTGCTCTGGTCGGCGGTGTTCGCCGCCTCGCCGGGAAAATCCATTGCGGCGCTGGTGATCCTGACGGCGCAGATGGGCCTGCTCGGCGCGCTGCTGGTGTTCTCGTCCGGTCCACTCTACGCCCTGCATTTCACCACCACCCTGCCCTTCGGCATCGGCGCGCTTGAAGACCAGCAATTGGCGGGGCTCATCATGTGGGTTCCGGCCAGCCTGCCCTATCTGGCGGTTGGGCTGTGGCGGCTGACCACGCTGTTGCGGGCGGAAACGAGCCGTGCCGCATGAGCGCCGTTCTCGTCAAATTCCTCCACATCATTGCAATAGCGGGTTGGTCGGCGGGCCTGATCTGCCTGCCTTTCCTCTATCTGCAGCGCAAGCGGCTGGGTGGCGATGCCCTGCACCGGCTGCATAATTTCACGCGCTTCTTCTATGTGGCACTGGTGTCGCCCGCCGCTTTCCTTGCCGTCGGCTCGGGCATTGCGCTGATCTTCCTGCAGGAGACCTTCGAGGCCTGGTTCTCGCTGAAACTGGCGCTGGTAGCGGCCATGGTGATCATTCACGTCACCAGCGGCGCGCTGATCCTTCGGCTGTTCGAGCCGGGTCAGAGCTATCCGTTCTGGCGGTTCATCGTGGTCAGCACAGCGACGATTGCGCTTGTCGGCGGCATTCTCTTCGTCGTGCTGGGCAAGCCGCAATGGACTGTGCCGGGCGAAATCGAAACCCTGTTCGCGCCCGGTGCCCTCGGCGAAATGCTGGGAGGCCTCATTGCCTGGTGGAAATGATGAGGCCCACGCCATGATCGAAGACCAGCTTGCCACCGTGCCAGCCGGCCAGCGCCGTCATGACGGCCGCCAGCGTGGAGAGCAGCAGGCCATGCGGCAGCGCCGCGTCGGGCACATGGAGGCGCAGGCCGAAATTAGCCCCGGCCACGGCAACCAGCGTCATGGCGGCAATGGCGTGGTTCCAGCTGGCGACGCGGACACGAATGCCGGGCACGGCGAGCAATTCCAGCGTCCCGGCAATCGAAGCCAGCACACCAAAGGCAAAGGCAAAGCCGGTGGACCAGAGGCCGACGCGCACCCAGAATGGGTCCGCGGTGAGCCAGTAGAGGCTATCGACGCCCAGGGTGCAGATCACCAGGGCAATGGGGAAATGCACCAGCATGGCGTGGATCGGATGACCGGCGACGGCAATGGCGGAGCCGATATCCTGATCGGCCACCGCACGAATGGCCGGGTTGGCATGGCTGGAACTGGCTTCGGGCGGGGTCTCTTCCTGCTCGATTTCGACCTCTTCGCTATCCGGCTTCGCCATGTGATCTCCCGTGCCCGCACATTTGCTGCTCTGGCAGCAACGCCGCTGGCGCTGGCAGGTTGCACGACGCCCCTGTCGACGCTCGATCCTGCAGGACCCGCCGCCAGCAATATCGCGACACTGTGGTGGGTGATGTTCTGGGGGAGCGTGGTGCTCTTCGCGCTGGTGCTGGGCCTCTTGGCCACCAGCCTGTTGCGGCCGCGCCTGATCGCCCGGATCAAGCCGATGCACTGGATCATCGGCGGCGGCTTGGTGCTGCCGGTGCCGATCCTGCTGGGCCTGCTGTTTGCGGCACTGATGCTGGGCGAAAGATTGCTGCCGCTGCCCGGCGCAGACGCGCCGATGCGGATCGAGGCGAAGGCCAGCCAGTGGCAATGGCGTTTCGCCTATCCTTCGGTGGCAGGTTCGGGCGAAACCGCAGTCCTGCATCTGCCCGCCGGCGAGCCGGTCGACATCGTCGTCACGGCGGAGGACGTCATCCACTCCTTCTGGATTCCGCGTCTCGGCGGCAAGATCGACGCCATTCCGGGACGCGAAAACACTATTCGCCTCGAAGCCAGCAAGCCGGGCACCTATCGCGGCATCTGCGCCGAATATTGCGGGCAGGGTCACGAAACCATGGGCTTTGTCGTGGAAGCGCATGCCGCCCACAGCTATCGTTCTGCATTGGAGGCGGCGCGATGAGCCCCAAGCCGCTATCGCCCGTCGCCCTGCACAAGGCGCTGGACAAGATCTGGTCCACGCCGCCGGGCTGGGGGCGGCTGTCCGCCGTCAATCACAATATCCTCGGCAAGCGCTTCATGATGCTGGCTCTGGTGTTCTTTGCCATCGGCGGCGTGCTGGCCATGCTGATCCGTGCGCAGCTGGCCACGCCCAACAGCGCCTTCATCGGGCCCGAGCTCTACAATCAGATCTTCACCATGCATGGCACGGTGATGATGTTCCTCTTCGCCATTCCCATGTTCGAGGGGCTGGCCATGTATATGCTGCCCAAGCTTCTGGGCGCGCGCGACCTGGCCTTTCCGCGCCTCGCGGCCTATGGCTTCTGGTGTTATCTGTTCGGCGGGACGATCCTGATCGTCGCCATGCTGGTGGGCTATGCGCCCAATGCCGGCTGGTTCATGTACACGCCGCTTTCGTCCAATGTGTATACGCCTGGCATCAATGCCGATGTCTGGCTGCTGGGCATCACCTTCGTTGAAATCTCGGCCATGACGGCGGCGATCGAGCTGATCGTCACCATCCTCAAGATGCGCGCGCCGGGGATGTCGCTCACCCGCATGCCGATCTTTGGCTGGTACATGCTGGTCACCGCCGGGATGATGCTGATCGGCTTTCCGCCGCTGATCCTAGGCTCGATCCTGCTCGAGATGGAGCGGGCCTTCGACCTGCCGTTCTTTGATCCCGAGCGGGGTGGCGATCCGCTCCTCTGGCAGCACCTGTTCTGGCTGTTCGGGCATCCGGAGGTCTATATCATCTTCCTGCCGGCCGCCGGCGCGCTCTCGACCATGATCCCGACCTTCGCCCGGCGCCCGCTGATCGGCTACAATGCGATCGTGGTTGCCCTCGTCGCCATGGCATTCCTCAGCTTCGGGCTCTGGGTGCACCACATGTTCACCGTGGGCATTCCCCATCTGGCGCTGGCCTTTTTCTCGGCGGCCTCGGCCCTGGTCGCGATACCCACGGCCGTGCAGATCTTTGCCTGGATCGGCACCTTGGCTTCGGGCCGGCCGAAGTTCGACATTCCCATGCTCTATGTCGTGGGCTTCTTCATCGTCTTCGTCTGCGGCGGGCTGACCGGGGTCATGCTGGCCATGGTGCCGTTCAATTCGCAGGCCCATGACAGCTACTTCGTCGTGGCGCATCTGCACTATGTGCTCGTCGGCGGTTTCGTCTTTCCCATGCTAGCCGCGCTATACTACTGGCTGCCGCATTTTACCGGGCGGCGCTCGGTCTATTCGCTGTCGGTGCCGGCCTTCTGGCTGATCCTTGTCGGCTTCAACCTCACCTTTTTCCTGATGCATCTCACGGGCCTCATGGGCATGCCGCGGCGCATCTCGACCTATCCGTCCAATTGGGGCTGGGACTGGCTGAACCTCCTCTCCTCCTTTGGCGGGTTCCTGATGACCATGGGCTTTGCCCTGGTCCTCATCGACATCATCATGCAGTTCCGTTTCGGCCGTCGCGGCAGTCGCAATCCATGGAAGGCGCGGACGCTGGAATGGGCGATGCCGACGCCACCGCCGGCCTATAACTTTGCAGCCATCCCGCAGGTTTCGAGCCGGGCCGATGATCTTGACGTCAATGCGCTGGGCAATGAACTGGCGGCGGGCCAGGGCTATCTGGCCTTTCCCCGCGCCGATCGGCAGGAAACGCTGGGCGTCGACATGATGACGGGCGAACCCGATCAGGTCATCATCCTGCCCAAGCCGACCTATCTGCCGCTGTGGACCGCGCTCGCCACCGGCGGATTTTTCCTGGCGTTCCTGTTCAAGCTCTATTGGCTCGCGCCGCTTCCCGCGGTGATTGCCATTGCCCTGCTGATGCTCTGGACCCGCCCCCTTGGTGCCCGCCGCAACATGGGCGACATCGATATCGGCATGGACCGGGCGGTGCCCGCTGCCGACGAGGTGAAGGACAATGTCACTTGGTGGGCCAATCTCTGCGGCGTCACCGCCAGCGGCACGCTCTATGCGGCGCTGCTGTTCGGCGCGCTTTACCTTGCCCTGATCGCTCCGGGCTGGCCCGGCAACATGCCCGGCATGAATTTCGTCCCCATGGCAGCCCTGGCTACGGGGCTTGCGGGTCTGGTGATGGCCCGCCGCGCCGAAGCGCTGAACGGCAAAGGTCAATCGCCTGCAAAAACGCTGACCATCGCCGCTGCGCTCGGCGGTGCGACCACGCTGTTGCTTGTCATCGGCGTGACCATGGTTCCCGACCCGACCAGCCATGCCAACCTGGCGCTCCGCGCCGTGCTGATGGTCTATTGCGCAGTGCATGCCCTGGTCGCGACGCTGCTCGCCTTCCATGCCCTGCTGCGCTGGCGCGGCGGCTTCGTCTCCACGGTCCGTGCCACCGACTTGCGCATCACCCGGGCCTGGACCGACTATGCCGGGCTCGCGCAATTGCCGGCCTGGGGGCTGATCCTCCTCCTCTCCGGAGTGGGATCATGATCCGCAACCTCTGGCCGCTGTTGATCGGCTTTTCGATCTGGGCCGTGGCTTTTCTCGCGATCTATTCGCTGCAGGCGTTGGGATGTGTCTGGGGATGGGACGTGGGATTGCATCGCACCACCCTCGTCGCACTGGCGCTCTTGTCCCTTGCCGCGCTCATCGGGCTGCTGTTCTGGCAGCACCGGGCAAGACGTCATCCAGCATGCTTGCCGGAGATGGCCGGCTTCTGGCTCACCGGCCTTGCCCTTGCGGCAAGCGTCGTCACTTTCGCCCCGGTTGGCTTTGCCACCCTCTGTCAGTGACGGAACACCAGGGCGGCGATTGCCATAGCGGCGGCAAGCCAGATCAGGATGACCACAACGAGCCCGGCCTTGCTGGTGGGACGCTCCAGCCGGGCCTCGGCCGCCAGGCGGAAATCGGCCATCAGCGCCGCGGGCACAAGGCGGACGGCGAGCAGAATGCCCAGCGGCACCAGCAGGATGTCGTCGAGGTAGCCCAGGATCGGGATGAAGTCGGGGATGAGGTCGATCGGCGACAGGGCATAGGCCGCCACCACGGCAGCCATGATCTTGGCCGCGAGGGGCGTGCGCGGGTTACGCGCCGCGATCCAGAGGGCGACAACGTCGCGCTTGATGCGTTTGGCCCAGGCTTTGGCCGCAGCCATCCATTGCTTCACTCTAGTCCACATCCCTGTCGTCCTGTGTTGCCAAGGCACGACGCAGCCGCTCGATATGCTCGAGACGGTTCAGGGCCACGTCCTTGTCGAGCAGGGACAGGGCGGTCACCAGGCTATCGAGCAAGGCCATGGTCCCGATCTGCAAGGCAACGCCCTGCCCGGCCCGCCGCGGCACGGTGATGACCTGACGCACCCGTCCGCGCAGGGGGCTGGCGGCGTTGTCGGTGAGCAGGAACACCGGAATGTCGAGCCGCGCCGCTTCGTCCAGCGTGACCTGGACTTCGGGATAGGGCTGGCCATAGGACAGGGCGAGAATGGCATCGCCCTGACGCAGACCAGCCAGTTCGTCGGCCAGCATGCTGCCGGTGTGGCTGAGCTTTTCGATGTCGCGGCCCCGGCGGCGCAATTGTGCGGCCGCGTAGCGAACCAGATGTCGCGTGGGACCGATGGCAAAGAAGACGATACGCCGAGCCTGATGCAACTGCTCCGCAAGGAGGCCTATGGCGTTGAGCATTTCGGGTTGCGCGAGTTGATCGAGATGGGCGCGGCCTGTTGCGATGGACTGCTGGATCACCAAGGAAAGATCGGTCTCTGCCGCCTCGATCGTGGCGCCAAGATCGCGGGCGGGACTGCGCGCCGCCATTTCCTCGGCCAGTTCACGGCGCAGACCTGCGAGACCCTCATATCCCAGCGCCCTGGCTGCCCGGATCACTGTCGCGTCGGATGTGCCGGTCGCCTCGCCCAGCGCCAGTGCGGAGCGCGACAGGACGTCGAAGCGGTTCTGGTCGATATACTCTGCCACGCGCAAAAGCACGGGTGGCAATTCCGCTCGCCGCTCCGACAAGCGCTCTTTCAGATCCCTGGCCATGCGTGCTCCTGCCCTGTCGTACGCACGACACACCATAGGCGGCGGGGGACGACGAAATCGCCAATCGCATGCCAAGCCATTCCCGACAATCCATAATCAGCGGGATCGGAGTAAATCTGACCGTTGTAATCATGAATTGCGGATGGTAGTGAGCACGACAATTCCGAGCGTCACGACAGTCCGAGACAATGCCTGCCATCACCTCTCTCAGCCTAGACGGCGTGCATTACTCTATCCATGGTCGCGAGATCCTGCGCGACCTCAGCCTTGTCGCGCAACCGGGTGAATTCCTCGCCATCGTCGGCCCCAATGGCTGCGGCAAGAGCACCACGCTGCGGCTGATGGCCGGGCTGGCCCGCGCAGACAAGGGCCGGATTCTGGCCGGCGACACCGATCTGGCCAAGCTCAGCCGCAAGGAAATATCCCGCCGCATCGCGCTGTTGACGCAGGCCGGGCAAGTGCCGCCCAATCTCAGCGTCTATGACCTGGTGTCCATGGGGCGGTTTGCGCATCAGACGCTGTTGTCGCGCCAGTCGCGCGAGGATGAGGCGCTCATCGCCGATGCCATGCTGGCCATGCATGTGCAGTCTCTCCAGGCTCGGCGCGTCGGCGAACTTTCGGGTGGGCAGTTGCAGCGCGCCCGCATGGCCATGACCCTGGCGCAGGATGGCGGCATTCTGCTGCTGGATGAGCCCACCACCTATCTCGACCTGCGTTTCCAGTTCGGCATTCTCGAAAAGGCGCGCGAACTGGCTCATGCCGGGCGGACGGTGATTGCCGTGTTGCATGACTTCACGCAGGCCTCGCTGTTTGCCGACAAGGTTGCGGTGATGAACGAGGGGCGGCTCGTGGCGCTGGGCCGTCCAGATGAAGTGCTGACCGAAGACATCGTGGCCGAAGTGTTTGGCGTGCGCACCAAGGTGGTGCATGCTCATGGCGCGGTGTTCCATGTGCCCGAAGCGGTCGCCAAGTGATGCGGCCAGTGCTGCTGACCGTCTGCCCGGCCCTGCTGCTGATCGTGCTGAGCGTGCTGCATCTGCGGTTGGGCGCGGCGGCGATGGATTTCGCGCTGATCCGCGATGCGTTTTTCGCTTATGACCCGACCAATTACTCTCATGTCATCGTCATCTTCCAGCGCCTGACGCGGCTGGCCGTGGCGATCTATACCGGTGCCGCGCTGGGTGTTTCAGGCTATCTGCTGCAAAAGATCATGCAGAATGGCCTGGTTTCGCCCTCGACGCTGGGCATCAGTGCCGGCGCGACCAATTTCGTGATCCTCTCGGTCTATTTCTTCGGCTTTGCCGGGGTGGCGCAATTCGGTCCGGCGCTGGCCGGCGGCATTGCGGCGGTGCTGTTGACCTTTGGCATCAGCCATATTCTCAAAGGCCAGGGCGATCCGCGGCTCAATCTGGTCCTTGCCGGATCGATGGTCACGACGCTGTTTTCCGCCGTGACAGCCTTTGTCGTGTCGCTCGATGCCGACGCCTTCGTCAATCTCATCGGCTGGCTGATCGGCAACATCGGCAATTTCGACTACGTGTCGCTCGCCCCCATGGCCCCGATCGGCGCCATTGCCATGATCGCCGCGGTGATCGCCTCGCGAGCCGTCGACATCCTCGTGCTGGGTGAAGATCAGGCGGCGGCCATGGGCGTCAATGTGCGCCTCGCCTATGGCGGCACGCTGCTGACCGCCATCGTGCTGGCCGTGAGCGCGGTGACCGTGGTCGGGCCGATCGGTTTTGTCGGTCTGGTCGTGCCCCATATCGTGCGGATGATTTCGGGCGAGATCGGGCGCATGTCGCTCTGGCTCAGCATGGTGGGTGGTGCCGTGGTGCTGACCGGCGCCGATATCCTGGCTCGCACCGCCATGGCCCCGCGCGTGCTCAATGTGGGCACGGTGATGGGTTTTTCGGGCGGAATGGTTTTCCTGATCCTCGTGCTGCTGGCAGCGCGCCGTCGCGGGAGCGTGGCATGAACGGGGTCGTGGTGCTGCGGCTGGGCCGCCATGTCAGCCTGCCGATGAGCCGGCGCTTCCTGCTGGTCGCGCCGCTGCTGGTGGCAGCCCTCCTCGTCAGCATGTTTGCCGCGCTCAATCTGGGCAGCATGCAGACCAGCCTGGGCGATGCCCTGGCCGCGCTGTTCCTGCCGCAGGACACGCTCGGCGACAGCGCCCGGACTGTCGCGCTGTTCCGCATGCCGCGCATTGCCGTTGCCGTGCTGGCCGGCGCCATGCTGGCCGCGTCGGGCTATCTGCTGCAGGTCGTGTCGCGCAATGGTTTGGCAGATCCGGGCATTCTGGGCCTGTCCAGCGGCGCCACGGTTGTCGTCATGGGTGCAAGCTTTCTCTATCCGGCCATGCCCATCGAAAATCTGGGACTGCTGGCGTTGGCTGGTTCGCTGGGCACGGCGCTGCTGGTGCTGGGCCTCGGCCGCAACCTGCTCAGCGGCGGTGGCATCATCCTCGTCGGCCTCAGCATCAATATCGTCCTTGGCGCGCTGATCGAGGTCATTCTCGTTTCCGGCTCGGCCATGCAATTTTCGCGCCTCGTCACCTGGTCGCGCGGCACCTTGTCGACGGTGGACGGCGCCGATCTACGGCTCGTGCTGCAATGGTTCGTCGTGCTGGTGCCCGCGCTGATCCTCTCCAGCCGCATGCTGGCGCCGCTGCTGCTGGGCGAAGAGTCCGCCCGCGCCCTGGGCGTGCGCGCAACCGCCATCTACGCTTTCTACGTGCTGCTCGCCGCCGCCTTTGCCGCGCCGGTGGTGGCGGCCTGCGGACCGGTGGCCTTTGTGGGGCTGATGTCGTCCTACATTGCGCGCCGCGTGGTCGGCGACCGGCCGACCGAGGTGGTGGTCACCGCCATGCTCAGCGGCGGGTTGATCCTGCTCTGGGCCGACACGCTGGGCCGCACCCTTTTTGCCCCCATCATCATCTCGGCCGGCGTCATGGTCTCGGTGGTGGGCGTGCTGACCTTCATCCTGGCTGCGCGGCTGGGACAACGCTTTTCATCTCGAGAGGACTGATCGATGAACTACCTAGGCCTCACCATGGGCGCGATTGCGCTCGTCGCAATGCCCGTCATGGCGCAGGAGACGCGCCCGGTAACCGACCATGCCGGCTACACCGTGGACATCCCCGCCGATCCGCAGCGCATCGTCTCGCTGCATGACTGGACGGCGACGGTGATGACCTATGAGCTAGAAGGCAATCTCATCGGCTCCTCGGGCCGTCTCGATGATGCCGGCAATTACTTCGTCCGCTCCGGCCGCGAACTCTATGACCTGGGCTTTGACGAGATCGAACTGGCATCGGTGCATGGCGAGCTCGACATGGAGCGCATCGCGTCCCTCCAGCCCGACCTGATCATCGGCAATGTCGGCGACACGATCGAATTCCGCGAGCAGCTGGCCGCCATTGCGCCGACCGTGATGTTCGACCCGATGAACGGACGCACGCCGCTCGAAAATTATCGCGACCTGGCCGACTGGGTCGATCGCACCGAACGCTTCGAAGAGCTCAATACCGAATACGAGGCCCGCGTTGCGGAGGTGCGGACCGAACTGTTCGGCGACGGCCCGGTGCCCAGCTATGCCGCCATCATGCCCAATACGGAAAGCGGCGAAGTCCGCGTCTTCCGCAATTACGGCGCACAATCGACCGTGCTGGAAGACCTCGGCTTCAGCCATGCTGCCATCATGGACCAGGTGCCCGAGACCGAGCAGGATGCCAGCTTTTCCGCTGAAGTGATCGCCCAGATCGACAGCGATTATGTGTTCCTGACCCATATCTCGGACCAGGGGCAGACCCTCGAGACGATGATGGCCGATTTCGACCAGATCGCACCCGGCTATCGCGAACTGCTGCCGGCAGCCAAGAATGACCGCTTCATCTCCATGTCGCGCTTCCACGTCTATCCGACGACATTTGCGGCGATGAACTATGTGCTCGACGACCTCCTCAAGACACTGAAGTAACCGGTTCAAGGGCGCCACAGCGGCGCCCTTCTCTTTTTCAGGCGGATACCAAGACATGATCTTCAAATCGCTTCTCGCAGTCACCACTCTCGGCCTTGTCGTCACGACGGCCCTGGCCCAGGAAACGCGCTCGGTGACGGACCATGCCGGCTATCAGGTCGAGGTGCCGGTCGATCCGCAGCGGATCGTTTCGCTCAATGACTGGACGACCAGCGTCATGGTGCATGAGCTGAGTGGAAACATGGTTGGATCGGGCGGCCGGCTCGATGCGGAGGGCAATGCCTTCGTCCGCTCCGGGCTGGAGCTGTTCGGGCTGGCATTTGACGACACGCTGGAGCTGGCCTCGATCCACGGCGAACTCGATGTCGAGCGCATTGCGGCGCTCAAGCCTGACCTGATCGTCGCGCTGCAAAGCGACACGATTGCCTATCGCGACCAGCTCGCTTCCATCGCACCGATCCTGCTGTTCGACGCCGAGAATGGCCAGGACCCGCTGGTCAACTACGCCGATTTCGCCGCCTGGCTGGGCAAGGAGGCGCGATACGAAGAACTCAACGCTGCCTATGAAGCCCGCATCGCCGCCTTCAAGGCACAGCACGGCAACAGCCATGGCAGCTTCATCTCGCTGCTGCCCAATCCGCAGGATGGCAATATCACCGTCTACAGCAATTACGGCGCCGTCACCGAGGTCCTGGAAGACATCGGGTTCACCCGCCATCCGATGATGGATCAGGTGCCCGCAACCGACCAGCGCGCGCTGATCAGCCCGGAACTGGTGGGCGAGATGAATGCCGACTATATCGTTTCGACCCATATCGTGGGTCGCGGGCAAAGCACGGAAACGCTGCTGGCCGATCTTGAAACGGTCGCGCCGGGTTCAAGCGGTTTCCTCGCTGCCGTGCAGAATGACCGCTTCATTTCCTTCTCGCGCTTCCACGTCTATCCGCCGATCTTTGCGGCGATGGATGTGGTGCTGGACGAGTTGGCCGAAAAGCTCTGAGGGAACAAGGGTCTCCGGCCCATGATGGGCCGGAGACCAAATCGTGGCATGTAGTGCGATCAGCCGGCCTTGATGGTACCTGCCAGGTGGCGGCAGGCGCGGACGGTCTGGGCCATGATGGTCAGCGTCGTGCCCGACACACCCACGCCGGCAAAGGCGCTGGCGTCGGTGACATAGAGATTGGGCACGTCCCAGCACTGGCCCCACTGATTGACCACCGAGGTCTCCGGCGTGTCACCCATGCGCGCACCACCCGCTTCGTGGATGGCCGCGCCCATCACCATGACCTGCTTGAAGAAAAGCCGGAACAGGAAGCGCGAGATCGGGTCGGCTTCGGGATAGGCGCCCTTGCCCCATTCGCGCACGCCATGGGGCGAGCCGAGGAAGTCCACCTTGCCGCCAGCGCCTTCGATGGTCTCGATGAAGGTCGCTTCCTGGCGCTTGAGCAGCGCATCTTCCTCCGCATGCATCTTGCAGCGGATGTGCGGCGCGGGAATGCCCCATTTGTCCTTTTTCACCGGGTCGAGCGAGACGGTGTTGTCGGCGTGGGGCTGCATCTGGCCGAAGCCGAAGAACAGCAGGCTCGAGGCCTCGCCCTCGCCGACCGGGGCACGGCCGATGCCACCCTGGAAGTCGAAATCGCCGCGCGCGGCGGGATTGCCCTGCGCATCGAAGCGCGGAATGAAAATGCCGCCCGAGGGATCGTAGAATGGATCGGCGGGCTGGCTATCATCGCCTGACCAATGGCCCTTGAAGGGCGGGTAGTGGCCCATTGCGAGCATGGGGACCTGGTCCATGAAATACTTGCCCAGGTTGCCCGAGGAATTACCGATACCGCCCGGATGACGGGCCGAACCCGAATTGAGCAGCAGGCGTACGCTCTCGATCGGCGAGGCGCAAAGCACGACATGGCCGGCCTTGATCGTCTCGGACTTGCCGCTGATGATGTCGATGACCTCGACGCCGGTGGCGCGATTGTCTTCGGTGACCACACGGCGGACAACCGTATTGTAGCGGATGGTCAGCTTGCCGCTGTCCTTGGCGTCCTGCAGCGGACGGAAGACGCGGTTGGGCGACGGCGCAACGGAGCGCCAGGACGTCACATGGCGTTCCGGCCACTTGCCTTCCACGGCCGCCTTGAAATGCTGTTCGGCGGGGCTGAGCTTGGCGGGACCGATATATTTACCGTCGGGCAGCGACTCGACATTGTCGACATTGCCATAGAGGCCAAGCGTGGTTTCGACTTCGTCATAAAAGGGCTCGAGGTCCTCGTAGGAAATCGGCCAGTCGACACCACGACCGGCGCGGCTCTTCGACTTGAAGTCATCGTCGGTCCAGCGCATCAGCACGCGGCCGAAGGTATGGGTGCGACCGCCGGCCTGGCGGCCGCGGATCCAGACGAAGGGCGCGTCCTTGGGGGTGGTATAGGGATTGTCGCGGTCGCTGACGTAAAACTTGGACAGCATGCCGCGGAAGAAGGCGGCCTTGGACTGGATGGACTGACCGCCTAGCGTTGCCTTGGCGCGTTCCCAGATATTGATCGGCGGGACGGGCTTCTTCTCGGCCGGATCGAAGTCCTTGGCCGTGATTTCACGGCCAGCCTCCAGCAGCAAGACGGTCAGCCCCTGCGCGGTCAGTTCCTTGGCCGCGAAGCTTCCGGACGCGCCGGAGCCAACCACGATTGCGTCATAGACAGGGGTAGTCATGCTGGAAAATCCTGCTGGGTCGTCAGTGAAAATGGATTGGGGCGCCCCCCGAACCACAGGGAGGTGGGTTCGGGAGGCACGATCCGGCGTTGTGGGCCGCCGGTTAGTTACCGATGCGACGCAGGGCGTCGATCGAACGGGTGGCGAAGCGCTTCCAGTCGCTGGGCTGGTCGTGCTCCACGATCATGAGCTGGGAACCGGCCGCAACCGAAGCGTCCCAAAGGGTCTGCCAGTCGAGCGTGCCATGGCCGAGGTCGGCAAAGCCTTTCTCGTCGAGCGCGGTGCCTTCCGGCGCGATGTCCTTGACGTGAACCGCCGGGATACGGCCCTTGTACTTTTCGAGCCAAACCAGCGGGTCCTGCTTGCCGACGGCGATCCAGGCGAGATCGGGCTCGAAGGGCACCTTGTCGCCGAGCAGGTGATCGATGGGGAAAGAGCCATCGGGCAGCGGCATCATCTCGAATTCGTGGTTGTGGTAGGCGAAGGTCAGGCCGCGCTTTTCCATGTCGAGCGTATAGGCTTCCAGCTTCTCGCCGATGGCCTTCCAGCCTTCGGCCGTCGTCGGACGGTCTTCCGGATTGATCCAGGGCACGACGACGAGCCACATGCCGAACTTCCTGGCGATGGTCTCAACGGCAGCGGGATCAGCCTCGAAGATGTCGAGGGTGAAATGGCCGGTCTTGGCGGTCAGATTGTATTTCTTGAGCAGGAAAACGTAGTCGTCGAGCTCGGCGATGTTTTCCGGCATGCCGAAGAAGAAGGGCTGCACATCGGTATAGCCGAGTTCGGACAGGAGCTTCAGCTGCTCTTCCAGCGTCGCGGCTTCGCGTGATGAGAACATCTGGAAGGAGAGATCGTTATTCGGGATCGTCATCAGATCAGCTTTCTTCTTGGTGGAATTCAGCTCAGGCGCAGGCCGGTGGCCGCGTCGAACAGGTGGACACGCGACGCATCGGGCGCGACGCGCAGGGTCTCGCCTTCGCCCGCAGCGATACGATCGCGGAACACGCCGACGATCTTGCTCTTGCCGATGGCGAGCTGAACCATGGTCTCGGCGCCGGTCGGCTCGACCAGCTTGACCGTGGTGGCAATGCCTTCATTGGCGGAAGCCAGGGTCAGGTGTTCCGGGCGGATGCCATAGGTGACCCTGGCACCATCGGTTACGGCAGCGCCGGCCGGCAGCGGCAGTTCCACGCCGTCATCGCTGAGGAAATTGCGACCCTTGATGGTGCCGTCGAGGAAGTTCATCGAGGGCGAGCCAATGAAGGCGGCAACGAACTTGTTGGCTGGGTTGTCATAGAGCTCAAGCGGGGTGCCGAACTGCTCGACATGACCGCCATTGAGGACCACGATGCGATCGGCCATGGTCATGGCTTCGATCTGGTCGTGAGTGACGTAGATCATCGTCGTCTTGAGGCGGTGCTGCAGCGACTTGATCTCTGAGCGCATTTCGACGCGCAGCTTGGCGTCGAGGTTGGACAGCGGCTCGTCGAACAGGAAGACCTGCGGATTGCGGACGATGGCGCGGCCCATGGCGACACGCTGGCGCTGGCCGCCCGAAAGCTGCTTGGGGAAGCGCTTGAGCATGGGCGTCAGGCCCAGGATTTCGGCAGCCTTTTCGATGCGAGCCTTGCGCTCGGCCATGCCAAGACCCTTGAGCTTGAGCGAGAAGGCCATGTTGTCGAAGACGGTCATGTGCGGATAGAGCGCGTAGCTCTGGAACACCATGGCGATGTCGCGATCCTTGGCGCTGACATCGTTGACGACGCGGTCGCCGATCTTGACCTCGCCACCGGTAATCTCCTCGAGGCCGGCAATCATGCGCAGCAAGGTCGACTTGCCACAGCCGGAAGGTCCGACCAGGACGACGAATTCGCCGTCCTTGATCTCGACATTGATGCCGCTGATGACCTGCACGGGGCCATAGGCCTTCTGCACATTGTTGATGCTGACTGACGTCATGGTCGAAAATCCTGTTCTTGCGTTCGGTCCGGTCAGCCCTTGACGGCGCCACCGAGGATGCCGCGCACGAAGTAGCGCTGCAGCGAAATGATAATGATGATGGGGACGATGATCGCCATGCAGGTGGCCGCCATGAGCGGACCCTGGCCCTGGGTGGTCTGGGCGACGAGGCCGGCAAGGTTCACCGTCACCGGCGCCTGCATGCCCGAGCCGCCCATAAAGAGCAGCGGGATCAGCAGGTCATTCCACGACCAGAGGAAGGCCATGATGCCCAGCGAAGCCATGATCGGACGAGCCAGTGGCAAGACGATCGAGATGAAGGTGCGCAGCTCGGAGGCGCCGTCGAGATTGGCACTTTCGTAGAGCTCTTCGGGGATCGAGGCGAGGAAGCCGCGCAGCAGGAAGATGCCGAAGGGCAGCGTGAAGCCGACCTGGTAGAGCCAGATGCCCGGCACCGTGCCCGACAGGCCGACCATGTTGTAGAGGCGCAGCAGCGGCACCAGCGTGATCTGCGGCGGCGTGATCAGCAGGGCCACCAGCAGCAGCGACAGGGCCATCTTGCCGGGAAACTTCATCCGCACCAGCGCATAGGCGCCGATCATCGACAGGATCACGGTGATCGCCGTCGAGGGAATGGAGATGGCGAGCGAGGTGAGCAAGCTGTCCGAAATGCGGATCTGCTGCACGGCCAGTGCGTAATTGTCGAAGGTGAAGAGCGGCCGGATGAAAGCCGTCCACCAGCCGGAAGCGGCCGTATCGGCCTGCGGGCGGAAGGAGGAGACCAGCAGCGCCAGCACCGGCATGAACCAGCTGGCGATGAAGACGATGACGACGACATGGACCAGGACGCGGAGCGGTTTGATCTTCATGACCGGTTCTCCGAACGGAACTGGTAGATATTGATGAGTGCCACGGGCAGAGCGCTGAACAGCAGGATGACCGCAATGGCGCTGGCATGGCCCAGATTGGAGGTCGCAAACAGCTCGTAGTAGAGACGGTTGGCGATGACGTCGGTGCCGAAATTGCCGTTGGTCATGACATAGACGATGTCGAAGACCTTCAGCGCCGCGATGATCATGGTGGTCAGCACGACCAGAACCGACGGCAGGATGTTGGGCAGCACCATCGAGAAGAAGATGCGCCATTCGCCGGCGCCGTCGAGACGGGCGGCCTCGATCATGTCATTGCCGACATTCTTGATGGCCGAGGAGAGGATCAGCGTGGCAATGCCGAGCTGCAGCCAGACGGCGATGAAGATCAGCGCGAGATTGTTGACCACAGGCTGCAGCAGCCAGGGCATGGGATTGGCGCCGAACAGGCCCAGCACCGCATTGAACGTGCCGATCTGCACGCTGCCGGCCGGTTGGAAGGAATACATCTGCGTCCAGATCACCGAACCGGCAGTGAAGGAAATGGCCGTGGGCAGGATGACCACGGTCATGGCCAGCGGTTCGTATTTGACCTTGTCGAAGAGGGTTGCCGCCGCCAGCGACAGGACCAGGGTGATGACCGGGAAGACGATCAGCCAGACCAGGTTGTTGCGGACGATGCCCAGCATGGAGCCCGAGAAGCTCCAGAGATAGTTTTCAAAACCCACCCAGCCGACAGCGCGGGCATCCATGAAGGAGGTGCCGACGGTGACGATCACCGGGAAGATCAGGATGACCGCGAGCAGCGCGATCGGCAGGAAGAGCCACACCCAGGGGCGGACACGACGACCCAGCCCAGCCGGCAAAAGCCCGAGAATGGCTTCGCCGAGGCCCAGCGCCAGATAGACGAGGATCGGAATACCGATCGCGCCGGCGACGATGAGGATCAGGACGAGATTGATTGAGGTCGTCATTTACGCGTTCCGGGTGTGGCCAGGGGTCACTGCTGGATGGTGCCTTCGATGGTGGTCAGGACGTTGTCGAGTTCACCCTGCGACTGCAGGAAGGTCATCACGCCCTTGTTGTATTCAGTCGTGGTGGCAGCGCCGGCCAGAAGGTTCGGACCAGCTGCGAATTCGACGTCACCGCTCAGATATTCCGTGGCGATCTTGCCCAGCAGCGCGCTGGGATAGGTGTCGGCCGGAACGTTCTGGTTGGCAACGGGCCAGCGGTTGAGCGAAGCCAGATAGGTCTGGGCTGCGGTCGACTGAATGTAGCGCAGGTAGGCCTTGGTCTCGGGCGTATCGGTGAAGCCGATGCTGATGGCCGACTGGAACAGTTCGTAGTTGTAGAAGTCGGGGTTGCTGGCAGGCACGCGGAAGAAGTCGATGTTCTCGCCGGGAACCGCAGTCTCGCCGATCAGGCCCGGAACCCAGGCACCCCAGAGGGTCAGCTGGCAGCCGGCCGGATCGGTGACGAGGCCGTTATAGCCGGTCGAGATCGGAGTCGAGAGCGCGCCGATGACGCCACCCTGGACATGGCTGTCCTGGCCGACGACCGAACCGAAGTCTTCCCAGACCGACTTCACTTCCGGGCTGGTCCAGGCCAGTTCGCCATTGCCCCACTGGGCATAGAGCTCTGGGCCGTATTTCTTGAGGAAGACGTTGTCGAGGAACTGCGAACCGGGGAAACCGCTACCGGCGCCGGCGTTCTGGGCAGCGCACCAGACGGGGCGACCTTCGGCGGCTTCGGCATCGGTCCAGTCGACCAGTTCCTTCCAGTCCTTGGGAGCAACGGGGCCCTTGTAGGTCTGGGGATTGTACCAGACCATGAAGGGGTTCATGCCCTGGTAGACGCCAAACACCTTGCCATCGAGGCTGGCGGTGTCGAGCAGCTGGGTGCCGAAATTGGCGGTCAGGTCCTCGCCAAAAGCCGCGCTCAGATCGACCAGCAGGCCCTGCTGGGCATAGTCATGGGCAATGCCGAGCTGGATGTCGGCGACGTTGGGCGGGTTGCCGGCCTGGATGCGCGACTGCACGATGGCGTTGAGGTCGGGCGTGCCGGTGTAGCGCACTTCGATGCCGGTGGCTTCGGTGAAGGCGGCATAGACTTCCTGCAGGGTCTGGCCTTCGGCACCGCTGTTCTGGCCGAGCACTTCGATATAGCCACCGCTCTGGGCGCCGGCTTCGTCGGCGATCACCTTGGCTTCGGCGACGGCCGCGTCGCGGAGCGGGTTTGCATCCTGCGCCAGGACGGTGGTGGACAGGAGTGCGGTTGCGGCCACGCCATAGGCAAGCCGTGCAGCAAACTGCGAATAGGTCATGGGGATAGTCCTCCGTATTGCTCTTGGGGCTTGAGCAATCTCCAATGTGACAAAATGAGCCACGTTGACATTTCGATGTCAATAGTGGACACCATTACGTCAAAATTGACATTATAGGTTGATGTCTTGCCCCACCGCTCCGTGTTTCCGCCGACCGAATTGACCGCCGAAGAAATTCGCATGGTGCGCGCCCTCAGACCGGGTCCGATGGGCCGGGCGGAGCTGTCCGACATGACCGGATGGTCGCGCAATACGGTGGTCAGCCGGCTGCAGCGACTGACCGATCTGGGATGGGTGATGGAGGCCGATGGCGACCAGGGGGAGCGCGGTCGCCCCTTTGTGCGCTACCAGATCAACCCAATGGCTTCATTGATCTTTGTGGCGCGGTTCGACAGCGAGCGGCTGGGTTCGGCGATCTGCACGCTGGACGGAACTGTGCTCGCCTGGGAGAACCATCAGCGCCCCTATACGACCGAGGCCGAGGTCGATGCGATCACCGAACTGGACGAAATGCTCTCGCGCCTCCTGACGTCCGCCAAGGTGGATCGCAAGCGCATCCAGGCCATGGTGGTGAGCGTCAACGGACCGGTTTCCGACCTGGGGAAAACCGTGCCCTGGTCGCGTGTCGGGGTGTTGCCCGCAGACCTCGCCGATCACTTTTCCATGAAAGTTGCCGTTGAGAACGACGCCAACATGATGGCACTGGGTGCGCAGCGCGATCATCCCCAGGCGCAATCGCTGATGTTCCTGCTTGTCGAAACTGGCATTGGTGCCGGCATGGTGGTCTCGGGTGCGCTGCATCGCGGGCTCGGTGGCTGGGCTGGCGAGGTGGGACATATCCCGGTTCCCGCAGCAGGCGACACGCCCTGCATGTGTGGCAACCGTGGCTGCCTGGCGCTGGTCGCCTCCAATCCATCGCTGATGCGGACGCTGTCAACGGCGAAGCGTCCCGTGGAAACGGTCGAGGACCTGCGCAAGCTCGTGCTGGCGGGCGATACCGAGGCGATCATGGCGCTGCGCCAGGCCGGCCGCCATATCGGGGAGGCTATCACCGGCCTCGTCATCGCCTTGGCGCCGGATGTGATCACGGTTGGCGGCAATATCGCCCAGGTTGGCGATCATGTGATTGCAGGCATTCGCGAAAGCATTGCCCAGCGAACCCCGCCCGCCCTGTCGTCGCGGATCAGCCTCCAGGCCATCAATGACTATCTGATGTGCGGCGTGCGCGGCGCCAGCGATGTCGCTTTCGACCTGCTGCTGCCTGCCTGACGATGCCGCAATTGGCTAGGGCGTGACGTCGGTCGAGAACAGGCGATTGCGCGAGCCTGTCAGATGTTCGCGCATCAGGGTGCGGGCCGTTTCGGCCTCTCCGTCACGGATGGCCTCGAAAACGGCCGTGTGCTCGACAAAGACATGCTTGAGCCCACCCTGCGTGCTCTTGAGCGAGAGGCCATGGAGCCGCATGCCGACCGCAATATGCTCCTCCAGCGCCTGCATGGCGGTGGTGAAATAGGGATTGAGCGAGGCTTGGGCGATCGACAGGTGAAACATGAAATCGGCGTCGGCGCGATGCGCCTGCCGGTTAGTGGCATCACGCAGCAGGTTCAGCGCCGTCTTGATCTTGTCGAGGGCTTCGGGCGTGCGGCGCTGCGCCGCCATGGCGGCCGCCTCAGGCTCGATGGTGAGGCGGAAATCGTAGCAGTGCTGCAGGTCGGAGAGATTTTCCATCTGGCCGAAGCCGAGCGGTTCGCGAATGCCCTGTTCGCGCACGAAACTGCCGGCGCCGCGTCGGGAATAGATCATGCCCTGATCGCGCAGGCGTTGCAGTGCATCGCGGATGATTGGGCGAGACACCTGGAATTCGGCAGCCAGCGCATGTTCGGTCGGCAGCCGCTCGTCGACGGCATAGGCACCGGACTTGATGGCGCGCTGAATGCGCTCGAAGACGGTTTCTGAAAGGCTGCGCCGCCCGGTGAGACTATCCGACATGATGCTGCGCTGGGCTCCCGATGGTGCGATAGGATGCGGTCACCCGGGCCAAGGTTTCCTTGTCGCCAAAACCGCCCGATTTGGTGATGACAGTCAAGCCACCTGCGCGAGCCAGGGGCAGGCCCGGTTCGGCTTCCCCCACAAGTTCGAGCACGCGGATGCCCAACTGGCCCAGAATGACCTGCGCTGTCGCTCCACCCGAAAGGATCAACAGGGAGCCGGGCTCCGGCGCAAGTCTTGCCAGCGAGCGACCAAGGGCCGTGGCAACTGCCGCACCGTCGGCTGGCCCATCACCCGGCACGGCGTGAATGACGGTCAGGTGCGCCGCAAGCGGCAGCCGGTCGGGCGCCACGCCATTGGGCGCCGCGATATAGGCAAGGTGGGGATCGCTGTCGCGCAGGGCCTGCAGTTGCGCGAGGGTAATCGGATCGGTTGAACCGATGACGCAATAGGCCCGGCCGCCGGGTAGCGACAGCTTGGGCGTTGCGGCCAGGGGCGCCATAGACATAGCCATCGCTTCGGCGAGGCTGCGCGCACCAATCGGCAGATCAAAGCCGGTGGCGAGGGCCTGATCGATATCGGCCTGGGTCTCGACATCGGGGATGATGGCGCGGGCACCGTGCCGGCCAAGCCGCAAAGATATATCAATCGGCTCGGCAACGCCGAAGCCCCCCAGCCTGCCACCCCGCATCCAGCGGCCAAAGGCCGGAATCGCCGGAATAGCCAGACTGCGCTGATGCGGCATGGCGTCCAGCTCTGCTGCGATATTGCCCTTGAGACGCGAGTCCACCTTCTTGAACAGTGCCGTGCCGGCCGGCAGCAGGGCCATTGCCCTCGTCACCGCATTGCGCGCGGCGTCTTCCGCAATCTCCCGGCTGTCGGTCGAGACGCCGACAATTCTAGCGCCCGTAGCAAGTGCTTCCGGCAGGGCATCCACATCGAGCGCCACCGCCGTCGTGATGCCGCGCATGGCGAAGGGCGCGGCTGCGTCCAGCGCTCCGGTCAGATCATCGGCGATGATCGCGCGTTCAGGCATGGAGCGGAGCATTCCTCCGCTGGGCCTGTACATCCGGATCAGGATCGAGATTGGCCGCGAGCAGGCGCTGGGTATAGGCGTGCTGCGGCGCATCGAAGATCTGCGCCGTCGGACCACGCTCGACGATCTCGCCGGCCTTCATGACGATGACCGTATCGGCAAAGTCCCGCACCACGCCCAGGTCATGGGCGATGAACAGGAAGGAAATGTTGAGGCGCTTGCGCAGGTCATCGAGCAGCGCGATCACCTGCGCCTGGATCGACACGTCCAGCGCCGAGACGGCCTCGTCGCAGATGATCAGCTCCGGCTCGAGCGCCAGGGCGCGGGCAATGGCGATACGCTGGCGCTGGCCACCGGAAAACTGGTGCGGATAGCGATCGACATGTTCGGCGGAGAGGCCGACCTGTTCGAGCAGTTCGATCACCCGGGCGCGGCGCTTGCTCTTGTCGGGCATGAGCTTGTGGATGTCCCAGCCTTCGGCGATCAGTGAATAGACCGACATGCGCGGATTGAGCGACTGGGTCGGGTCCTGGAACACCATCTGGATTTCGCGGCGGACACCGAGCAATTCCTTGGCGCCCATGCTGATCAGGTCCCGCCCCTTCCACAGCGCCTCGCCGCTATCGGCCTGTTCGAGCCGCAGCAGCGTTCGCGCCAAGGTCGACTTGCCCGAGCCGCTTTCGCCGACTACGGCGAGGCTCTGCCCGCGCGCCAGGGTTAGCGACACGTCCTTGAGCGCGGCAAAGCTGCCATAGGTCTTGTTGAGTCGCTGTGCATGCAGCAACAGCGGCGCAGCGGCGTCGAGCAGCTTGATCTCGCCCTTACCGGGCGCGGCATCGATCAGCTTGCGGGTATAGGGGTGCTTGGGCGCGTGATAGACATCGCGCACCGTGCCGGTCTCGACGATCTCACCCTTGTTCATCACCACGACGCGGTCGGCGATTTCGGCAACGACGCCGAGATCATGGGTGATGAGGACGAGGCCCATGCCGGTTTCCGCCTGCAATTCCTTGAGCAGGGCCAGCACTTCAGCCTGGATGGTCACGTCGAGCGCCGTGGTCGGCTCGTCGGCGATCAGGATGTCGGGCTTGAGCATCAGCGCCATGGCGATCATCAGGCGCTGGCGCTGGCCGCCGGAGAATTGATGCGGATATTTGCGCATGGCCGCTTCAGGGTCGGGCATGCCGACGCGGGTGATCAACTCGAGCGCCCGCTGGCGCGCAGCGTCGGCAGGACGTCCATGGGCGGTCATCATCTCGACGATCTGCCAGCCCACGGTATAGACCGGGTTCAGATGCCCGAGCGGGTCCTGGAAGATCATGGCGATCTTCTTGCCGTTGAGCGCGCGGTGATCCTCATAGCTGACCTTGAGCAGGTCCTTGCCGTCATAGAGGATTTCGCCCGAGACGATCTCGGCGGGCGGCGTATCGAGCAGGTTCATCACCGCATTGGCGGAGACCGACTTGCCCGAGCCGCTCTCGCCCAGGATGGCCAGGGTCTCGCCGCGGGCCACCGACCAGCTCACATCCTTGACGGCGTGAACCGTGCCGCGGGCGGTGTGAAAGTCGACAGAGAGGTTTTTGACGGTCAGCAGGGCTTCAGACATGCTTGGTCTTCCTTGCTTCGAGGCGCCAGCGCTGGGCGGGGTCGAGCGCAATGCGCAGCCAGTTCGACAACAGGTTGAGCGACAGCGCGGTGATGACGATCATCAGACCCGGCCAGAAGGCCAGCCACCAGGCGGTGTTGAGATAGGGACGGCCCTGCGCGACCATCAGGCCCCAGGTGATATCGGGCGGCTGCACGCCGATGCCGAGGAAGCTCAGCGAGGATTCCGCCAGCATGACGAAGGCGAAGTCGAGCGTGGCGATGGTCACCAGCGTCGGCGCCACCACGGGCAGGATATGGCGCAGGATGATGCGGGCATGGCTTGCACCCATCACCACCGCCGCCTGCACGAACATGCGCTCGCGCACTTCGAGCACTTCGGCGCGCGTGGTGCGCAGGTAGATCGGGATACGGGTGATGGCCAGCACCAGGATCATGTTGGGGATCGACGCACCCAATACATAGAGCACGACCACCGCAATCAGCAGCGAGGGGAAGCTCATGATAACGTCGGCGAGGCGCATGATCACCTGCGAGGTGGTCTTGCCCGCATAGCCGGCGATCAGGCCCAGCACGGCGCCGATGACAGCCGCTGCCAGAACCGTTCCAGCCGCGATCATGATCGTGGAATGGGCCGCAACCACGAGGCGGGCCAGGATCGGACGGCCCAGCGAGTCACCGCCAAGGAACAGCGCCCAGCCGCGATCGAAGCTGAAGGGCGCAAAGTTGCGGCCGCGCAGGTTCTGCTTGCTGGCCAGTTCGCCGAGGAAGGTCGGCCCAAAGATCGCGAACAGCACGATCAGCACCAGCACCACGGCCGAGATGAAGGCCAGCTTGTCCCGCCAGAGCATGGAGAGGATCGAAGGACCGCGGGGATCGGCCTCTTTGGCCGGCTTGGCGAGCGACAGATCAGCCATCTCGCGCCTCCTAATTTCGGATTCGGGGATCGAGCAGGCCATAGGCGATGTCGATCAGGATATTCATGATGAAGATGGCGAGCGCTGTGACCATGATGGCGGCCAGCACCACGTTGAAGTCACGCTGCAGGATGGAGTCAATCATCAGCTTGCCGATGCCGGGGAAGCCGAAGATGGTCTCGACGATGACGGCGCCATTGAGCATGGCGGCAGCCTGATCGCCGATCACGGTGATGACCGGAAGCATACCATTGCGCAGGGTATGGACGAAGATCAGCGGCGTATTCTTGACGCCCTTGGCGCGGGCGGTCTTGACATAGAGCGAGCCGAGCGCGGTCAGCATGGAGCCACGCACCACCTGCACTACGAGGCCGAAGGGGCGGATGAACAGCACGGCGATCGGCAGAACCCAATGGAGCGGCGTGCCCACGCCGGAAGTCGGCACCCAGCCGAGGCCAAGCGCAAAGACCACGATGGCGACAATGGCGATCCAGAAATCGGGTGCCGAGGCCCCGACCAGCGAAACGATCGACACGAGGCGATCAAAGAAGCCGCCGACCTTGAAAGCGGCCAGCGAACCCAGCACGATGGCCGAGACGACGACGAGGCTCATGGTGATCAGTGCCAGCGGCAGGGTCCAGGCATAGGCTTCGAGCACAATGTCGATGGCCGGCCGCGCCTTGCGCAGGCTCTCGCCGAAATCGAGATGGAGCAAATCCCAGACATAGCGGCCGAACTGCTCGAACAGGGGCAGATCGAGGCCATGCAGCGCACGGAATTCACTCTTCATCTGCTCGGTGGCATCGATCGGCAGGAAGAGAACAGCCGGGTCACCCGTCAGGCGCGAGAGGAAGAACACCAGGATCATCAGTCCCAACAGGGAGAGAAGGCTGGCGATGGCGCGCTGTCCGATCATCTTGGTCATGGCGGTCACCCGTTCTGCTTGAAATTGGCGGAGGTGCCGGAGATACCCCGGCACCTCGCATCTGACCCGAGGGAGACAGGTCCTACTTGAAGCCGATCTCGCTCAGCTGGAGCTGCTGATTGGTCGCGATGGTCGGCGTGAAGTCGAGGCGCTCGCTGACACGGCTGAGACCAACCATGTGGAACAGCAGGACGTCGGCGACGATATCCTTCTGGACGTAGGCGAAGAGCTCGGACCAGAGGGCGGCACGTTCGTCGCCGGTGGCAGCCGAGGCGCGGGCGATCAGGTCGTCGACCTTGGGGTCGTTGACGCCCGACTGGGTGCCCTTGCTGTCGTACTTGAAGAACATCGAGAACACCGGGTCGCCGCGGCTGTTGTCGTGCTGGCTCAGCACCAGGCGCGTACCTTCGCTTTCCGGGAACGGCTTGGAGTAATACTGCTCGTGCTCGGCAACCTCGACCATGCGCAGCGTGGCGTTGAAGCCGACATCGACCAGCATCTGGGTCAGCGCCTCGGCCACTTCCGTCACGTTGGGGAAGTTTTCGGTGCGGGCGATGATTTCGATCGGCAGGCTGGTGTCGACGCCATCGGCCTTGGCCTCTTCGAGCAGTTGCTTGGCCAGTTCGGGATCATAGGCTGGCGGCGACAGGTCCGGGTTCCAGCCCAGCGTGGTCGGCGGGACCATGGCGACGGCCAGCTCGGTGCCTTCGGGCAGAACGGTACCGATGAAGGCTTCGCGGTCGATGGCGGCATTCATGGCCTGGCGAACGCGGATGTCGGTGGTCGGCTCATCCTGGCTGTCGACGCGCAGGTAGACGGTTTCCGAATTGAGATAGCTGAAGTCGGTGGCCTTGTTGTCGGCCACTTCGGCGGTGATCTGCGGCGCGATATCGGCTTCGCCGGCTGCCACCATGCCGGCACGAACGGCTGGCTCGGAGCGGAACACATAGGTCGCCTTGGTGACTTCGGGCTGTTCGCCCCAATAGTCGTCGCGGCGATCAAGCACGATCTGCTGGCCGGCGGTCCATTCGGACATGACATAGGGGCCAGTACCGATCGGATCACGCACGAATTCCATCGGCGTTTCCGAGGGAACGATGGTCACAAGGCTCATCAGCAGCGGCAGCACAGGCTGGGCCGGCTCGGCCTTGACGTCGACGGTCAGGTCATCGACCACGGTGAAGGTCAGGCTGGTATCGGCGAAGTAGCGCTTGCTTTCGCAGGTGATCTGGTCCGAGAAAACGCGATCGAAGGAGTGCTTGACGTCTTCGGCGTCGAAATCGCTGCCGTCGGAGAATTTGACGCCATCGCGCAGCTTGAACTGCCAGGTGCCGTCACCCTTGTCTTCCCATGATTCAGCCAGGCGGGGCTTGAGGCCCTCATCGCCGCGCACGTCGAGCTCGGTCAGGGTTTCGCTGATATTCTGCAGGATGACGCGACCGATGTTGGAACGCGTGGCCATGCAGGGCTCGACCAGGTCGAGCTCTTCGCTCAGCACCACGGTGATGTCGGTATCGGCCGCCTGCGCAAAGGCAGGAACGATAGTGGTCGATGCCAGAAGGGCACCGACGAGAATCGGCTTGAGCAACAATGTAACCTCCCATCGCAGCGTCTCTATGCCATGAGCGGCGCTGCGGGGGCGCTCACGCAAATTTCCTCCGGAACGGACCTTGCCCTTCCTGAGCCAAGCTAACCGCAGTCACCCGACAGTTGTCAAATTAAAAATCTGGAAACGCTTTATCCGACCAAGTTTGCGAACTTACGTCTTTGTTTTTGTTCGTTCTTTTCTAATATCACACTTTCGTCTGACGCAAATCACCGCTAACATGAACTTGACAACATGTTGTTCTATGTGAATTTTGAGACAGCCAACGGAGGGAGAGGATATGACGCCGGAGGACATCGCGGCCCGCATGAATGGCCAGCTCGCAACCGGACCGGACGGCCGGATCGAGGCCTTCCTGCCCTCGCCCATGGTGCAGAATCACGCCGCCTTTCTGGAGCATCTCGACGATGGGTCGATCGCCTGCCTGTGGTTTGGCGGCACGCTCGAGGGCAAGTCCGACATTTCCATCTATGCCTCGACGCTGGCGCCGGGCGCGCAAAGCTGGAGCGCGGATGTCCGGCTCAGCCATGACCCGGATCGTTCCGAGCAGAACCCGGTGCTGTGGCGCAATGGCAATGGCGTGTTCCAGCTATTCCACACCGCCCAGCCCTCCGGCAATCAGGACGAATGCCTCGTCCGGGCACGCGTGATCTCGGTCGAAGATGGCGCGCTCAAGGGCGGAGAACCGCGCGATATCGGGCTCCCGCTGGGCAGCTTCATTCGCGGCCGCTTCGTGCGCCGCAAGGACGGCGCCTGGATGATGCCGGTGTTCCGCTGCATCTCCCGCCCAGGCCAGCGCTGGAACGGGAGCCATGACACCGCCGCCGTGGCCGTCAGCCATGACGAGGGCGCGACCTGGACGCTTGGAGAAGTGCCCGGCTCCATCGGTTCGGTGCATATGACCATCGTGCCGCTCGACGGCGATCACATGGTTGCATTCTATCGCCGCCGCCAGTCCGATTTCGTCGGCCGATCGGAAAGCCTTGATGGTGGTCATACCTGGTCGGCCCCGACCATGACCGACGTGCCCAACAACAATTCCTCGATCAACGTGATCCGCCTCACCGACGGGCGCCTGGCCATGGTCTGCAACCCAACATCGGCGGCAACTTCGGATGATCGCCGCGTCTCGCTTTATGACGAAATCGAGGAGGGCGACGACCGACCCGATGCTTCGGGCGGCTGCGCACCGATCTGGGGCGTGCCCCGCGCGCCGCTGACGCTGTGCATTTCAGCCGACGGCGGCGTGACCTGGCCGCTGCGCCGGATCGTCGACAACAGCACCGGCACCTGCCTTTCCAACAATTCGGAAGACGGGCGCAACAAGGAACTGTCCTACCCCTATCTGCTGGAAGGCCAGGGCGGCGAACTGCATGTCGCCTATACCTATTTCCGGCGCGCCATCAAATATGTCCGTCTCCCCGCGGGATGGATCGACGGAGAACATTCGTGAGCGACATCATCGGCATTACCATGGGCGACCCGGCTGGCGTCGGCCCCGAAATCTCGGTCAAGGCCGTGGCGGAAATGAGCGCTGACGACCGCGCCCGCACCCGCATCTATGGCAATCGCGAAACGCTGGAAAAGGCCCGCACGGCGCTGGGCGTCGACATCGACCTCGACGGTGTCGTCGTCGACCTGCCGATCGAGGGCGGTCCCCTGCCCTGGGGCAAGCTCGATCCGCGTGGCGGCGATGCCGCGTTCCGCTTCATTGAAAAGGCCGTGCGCGATTCCGAGGCCGGCGAGATCGGCTGCATCGTCACTGCGCCCATCAACAAGGAAGCGCTCAACCTTGCCGGCCACCACTATGATGGCCACACCGGCATGCTGGCGCATCTGACCGGCCAGAAGACGGCCTGGATGCTGCTCGCCTCCGATCGCCTCAAGGTCATCCACGTCTCGACCCATGTGTCGCTCAAGACCGCCATCGACCGCGCCACGCCCGAGCGTATCCTCGCCACCATTCGCACCGGCAACGAGCACCTGAAGCGCATCGGCTACGAAAACCCGCGCATTGCGGTCGCCGGCATCAACCCGCACTGCGGCGAAAGCGGGTTGTTCGGCACCGAAGACGACGAGCAGATCGTTCCGGCCGTTGCCATGGCCAAGGCCGAGGGCATCAATGTTACCGGCCCGATCTCGGCCGATACGGTCTATCACCGCGCCTATAACGGCGCCTTCGATCTCGTCGTCGCCCAATATCACGATCAGGGCCATATCCCGATCAAGCTCGTGGCCTTCGATACCGCCGTCAACGTCTCGCTCGGCCTGCCGATCGACCGCACCTCGGTCGACCACGGCACCGCCTTTGACATTGCCGGCACCGGCAAGGCCAACCACACCAACATGAACTCTGCCATCGCCTATGCGCGTCGGCTCGTTTCGGGGAAATAGCCATGAATCCCGCTCGCCAACTGCCCGTCTCCGGCGTCTTCTGCGCCTCCGCCACCCCCGTCCTCGAAGACGGCTCGCCCGACCACGCCGCCTTCGCTGCTCATTGCCGGGCGCTGATCGAAGAGGGCTGCGATGGCGTCGCCCTGCTCGGGACAACCGGCGAGGCCAATTCCTTTTCGCTGCGCCAGCGTCAGGATCTCTTGGAAAAGGTCATCGCTTTTGGCCTTGATCCGCAGCGCCTGCTGCCCGGCACCTCGCAGACCAATGTTCCCGACAGCATCACGCTGGTGAAGCATGCGGTCGAAGCCGGCGTGAAGGCCTGCGTGGTCTTGCCCCCCTTCTATTACAAGGGTGTCAGCGACGAGGGCCTGTTCCGCTTCTATGCCGAGCTGATCGAGGGCGTTGGCAGCAACGACCTGCGCGTCGTGCTCTACCACATCCCGCCCATCGCCCAGATCGGCATTTCGCTCGAACTCACTGCCCGCCTGCGCGACGCCTTCCCCGGCGTTATCGTCGGCGTGAAGGACTCCTCGGGCAAGATCGAGAGCATGGAAGCCTTCGCCAAGGCCTTCGACAATTTCTCCGTTCTCGCCGGTGCCGATCCGTTCATGCTGCCGCTGCTGCGCGCCGGTGGCGCGGGCTGCATCACCTCGAGCTCCAATCTCATCGGCAAGCATTTGCGCGTGGTCTTCGACAACTGGTTCGACGCCAATCAGAACGACAAGGTCGATGCCGCCCAGGCCCGCATCAACGCCTGGCGCGATCTTTCGAACGCTTACGTCCAGCTTCCTACCATCAAGGCCATGCTGGCCAAGCGCCGTAGCCACGCCGGCTGGACCCGCGTCCGCCCGCCGCTGGTGGAATTGACCGATGCCGAACGCGACGTGGTCTGGGGCCAGATGGCCAAGCTGGAGGCGGAGGATCATGTCTGATCACACCCTCTCCATGGCCCGCCCGATCACCCTGCTGCAGCCCGCGCGGCTGGAGATCGGCGCTGGCGCTATCAAGAAGCTTGGCGACTGGGCCGCTGCCTACAAGCGCATCTTCGTCGTCGCCATGGCGCCAACCGTCGGCTTTGTCGATCGCATCGGCCTCAAGGGCGAGGTCACAACCTTCACCGACATTCCGCCCGAGCCCGACCTGCCGGCCTTCGAAACCGTGCTGGCTGCCGCTCGCGCCTTCAAGCCGGATCTGGTGATCGGTCTCGGCGGTGGTTCGGTGATGGATGTCGCCAAGCTCGTCGCCGTGCTTTGGGACAGCGAACAGTCGATCCTCGATGTCGTCGGCGTCGACAAGGTCGCCGGCCGCCGCTCGGCCCTCGCCCAGGTGCCCACCACCTCGGGCACTGGTTCGGAAGCCGGCATTCGCTCGCTGGTGACCAATCCCGAAACCCTGGCCAAGCTCGCTGTCGAAAGCCGGCACATGCTGGCCGATATTGCCGTGCTCGATCCTGAGCTGACCTATTCCGTGCCCTCCGCCGTCACGGCAGCCACCGGCGTGGACGCCCTCGCCCATTGCGTCGAGAGCTTCACCAATATCAAGGCGCATCCGCTGATCGACGGCTATGCCAGCCTTGGTATCGAACTGGTCGGCAAATATCTGGCCCGTGCCGTCAAGGATGGCGCCGATACCGAAGCTCGTGCCGGCATGATGCTGGCCTCCTATTACGGCGGCATCTGTCTCGGTCCGGTCAACACCGCCGGCGGCCATGCCCTGGCCTATCCGCTGGGCACGCGGCTGAAACTGCCGCATGGCCTCGCCAACGCGATCATCTTCCCGCATGTCCTTGCCTTCAATGCGCCCGAACGTCCGGAGAAGACCGCTGCTGTCCTCGCAGCTCTGGGCCTGCCTAATCATTCCGACGAACGGATCGTTCTGGCCAGCACCAGGGATTATTGCGCCTCGCTGGGCGTCGACATGAGCCTTGCCAGCCACGGCGCCAAAGCCGACGAACTTTCGCTCTGGGCCGAAGAAGCCTTTGCCATCAAGCGCTTGATCGACAACAATCCGCGCACGCTTGGCCTCGAAGACATCCTGTCGATCTACCAAAGCGCCCTCTGACCGCAAACGGAGCCGACATGCCCCATCCCCTTACCAACCTGCTGCTGGCCCATCGCGCCAGCGGCACCCTGCTCGACGGCGTCGCCGACAACTTGGTGCCCGCCGACGCGGCGACGGCCTATCAGGTGCAGACCGAAACCATCGCCGCCATCGGCCCCGCCGGCGCCTGGAAGGTGCAGCCCTATCCCGAAAGCGGCGAACCCTTCACCTCGCCCATCCTCAAGAAGGACGTCTACCCGTCCGGCGCTGCATTGAAATTGTCCGACTATGCCGGCATCGCCATTGAGGCCGAAGTCGCTGTCACCATCGGTCGAGATTTGTCTGACAAGTCGGATTATTCGTCTGATGACTTGCGTGACGCCGTCGCGTCTCTGCACCTCGCCATCGAGGTCGTGGCCTCGCGTTTCGTCGATCGGAAGGCGAATCCATCGCTGGTCGGCATTGCCGATCTGCAGAACAGTGGTGCGGTGATCGTCGGACCAGCCCTCGTGACAAGCAAATGGCCAGCATTGTCGCAGCAAGCTTTAAGCATGCTTGTCGATGGCGAGGAGGTAGGCAGCACGTCAGGCAATGGCTCGACCGAGAACACGCTCAAGTCCTTGGCATGGCTTGCTAATCACGCCGCAGCCCGTGGTCTGCCCCTCAAGGCCGGCGACGTCATCATCACCGGCGCCCGCCTCGGCCCGCTGCCGCTGGACGGCAAAGAAGTGGTGGTCAACGGGCCTGGCTTCTCCAGCGTTTCTGCGACTTTTTCCTGATCTATCCGCCCTTTAGCAGGACCACACCATGACGGTCATCGCCACCACTTCGCCGGGCTTCGGCCGTTTTGGCACCGCTCCCGCCCGGCTTGCAGAGCTGGGCTGGGAGATCATCCGCGGCACTGACACCAGCCTGCCCGATGGTGGTCTTGATCTGGCACAGGCCGATTTCCTCATCACCGGGCTGATTCCGGTCGATGACAGCACTTTAGCCAAAGCGCCAAAGCTCCGCGCCGTGCTCAAGCACGGCGTGGGCACCGACAATATCGACATTCCCGCCTGCACCGCCCGCGGCATCCCGGTGCTCAACACCCCGGCTTCCAACTCCAACGCCGTAGCCGAACTTGCTGTCGCCGCTATGTTTTCTCTCGCCCGCAACGTTCCGGCCGGTCACATCAACATGCTCGACCGCAAATGGGTCCGCATGGTCGGCAGCGAAGTCGCCGGCAAGACTCTCGGCGTAGTTGGCCTCGGCAATATCGGTAAACTCCTGGCGCAAAAGGCTATCGGTCTCGGCATGCGCGTCGTCGCCACCGATCTCTACCCCGATTCACACTTTGCCGCGGTCAATGCTATCAGTCTGTTAGCACTGGATGACCTGTTGGCGCAGTCCGACTATGTCTCGCTCCACGTCTTCGGCACGCAGCCGCTGATCACTGCCGAAAGCTCGCACTCGTTAAACCCACGGCATGCCTCATGAATCTGGCGCGCGGCGAAGTCGTGGATCTGGACGCCATCAACGCCGCCCTCGATGCCGGCAAACTCGGCGGCGTTGCGCTGGACGCCTTCGTCACCGAGCCGCCCGACTGGGCGCACCCGATTTTATCGCAGCAGCGAGCGGTGTTTACGCCCCACATGGGTGCCGACACCACCGAGTCCGTCGAACGCACCAGCCTGATGAATATCGAGGACGTGGCGACATTCCTCGCCGGCGGCCAACCAACCCGCATCCTCAATCCGCAAGTGCTTGAAGGGAAAGCAGAATGACCGCTCAGGAACGCTATTCACCGTCCCAGCTACAAAGCTTCGCCCGCCAGCTCTTCGAAGCCGCAGGGGTTGAGGCCGATAAGTCCGCAGCTATCGCCAAGTATCTGGTGGAGGCCGATTTGATGGGCCACACCACGCATGGCCTCGCCCTCGCCTCCTGGTATCTTCAAAGCGTTGCCGATGGCGTCATGACCAAATCGGGTAGCCCGGAGGTCATTACCGACCGCGGCGCCGCAATCTGCTGGAACGGCAACAGGTTACCCGGCGCCTGGCTCACGTCGCAAGGCGTCGCATTGGCCTGCCAGCGCGCCAGGGAACACGGCACGGCGACGGTCGTCATCGGCAATAGCCACCATATCGGCGCCCTCGCCGCCTATCTGCAGGATGCGACCAGCCAGGGCCTGATGATCAGCATCGCCAGTTCCAGCCCCTCCGGTGCCCAGGTCGCGCCTTTCGGTGGTCTCAAGGGCCTCTATACGCCCGACCCCGTCGCCCATGGCATTCCGACCTCCAAAGGCCCGATGCTGATCGATATTTCCGCCTCGATCACCACCGTCAACATGAGCCAGCGCCTCACCCGCGAGGGTCGTGTTTTCGAGCATGAGTGGCTGATGGACAAGCATGGCAGTCCCTCCGCCGACCCCGCCGTGCTCAAGGATGGCGGCACGCTGCTGCCCACCGGCGGCATCGACCACGGCCAGAAGGGCTATGGCATGGCGCTCCACGCCGAGGCCCTGACGCAAGGCTTGGCCGGTTATGGCCGCGCCGACGCCCCCAAGGGCACCAATGCCGCCGTGACCATCGATGTCCGAGATCCGCAAGCCTTTGGCGGCATTGACGCTTTCCTGCGCCAAACCGACTGGCTGGCCGAGCAGTGCCGCTCCAATCCGCCCCGCCCCGGTGTCGAATCCGTCCGCCTGCCCGGCGACGCAGCCCTGCGCCGCCGCAGCAAGGCACTGGAAGAAGGCGTCGTGCTCTACGCCGGCATCATGGATGAGCTGAAGATATCAGCCGCAGAACTGAAGGTCGTTGCGCCAGAACCGATCGGCTGAGCCGTAGCCTAGCTGCCGTTGCACGGACGTGGTTTGGCAGCTCCAGGCACTGGGAAAATGGCGGAGAGAAAGGGACTCTCCACTCTCGGCGTAAAAAGCCCAGGAAACCTGGGGTTCTGGCAGCCTCGCCACCCAATTCCTGTAGCAGGTAACCGTAGCAACTGGCAAGAACGCTCAATAGTCGCCTTCATCTGCACTCGCCCCGCCACGAAAACGCATGCCGGACCATACGCTGACCTTCTCTGCCGGTGATTTGGCTTCGGTAGAAATCCGCTGTCCCATCAGCTTCTCGTAGTACTCCGCGGACATCATGACCACCTGCGGACGCCCGTGTTTCCTCAACATAACCGGTTCAATCATCGCCTGATCGGCAATCTCACCGGGGCGGCGGTTAAGGGCCGAGAGCGAAAATTCTCTCAAAATGATTTCCCCAATACTGATTTACGTACTTTACGTATATTGGTCTTTTTACGTACTTTGCAAGATCTTTCAGAAGACTGCCACCGATTGCGGGACGCTCGAGCGGGTGCCCGATTGAGACATTTTGGTCTGACAGAGCAAAGCCCGCATGTCAGCGGTCGCAGTGCGAAGGACTTGAAGTAGTCTTTCCTTAACCGGTCGGCGCGTCCCTAGCGATCATCCGCCTCCGACCTGGAAGGCAACAAGGACCAAACTGCCGCAAGAATGAAGAGCATGATCACCGCGGACAGGACAGCGGTCGCTTCCAGACCGAGGCCAGCGATCACGCCAATTGCCGCCGTCGCCCAGATGTTGGCTGCCGTCGTCAACCCCTCGACCTGGTTCTTCGCAGCACGGACGATGATCGCACCCGCGCCCAGAAACCCGATACCCTGCACGATGCCCTGCAAAACACGGGACATATCCGCTATCGACATACCCATCTGCGAAGGCGCTATTACGAACAGGGCCGCTCCCACGGCGACGAGCATATGGGTCCGAACCCCGGCGCTGCGACCTTTACGTTCACGCTCGTATCCGAGGATGCCTCCAAGCACCGCTGCCAGAACCAACCGCATGGTGATGCGGGTTAGGGTCGGCACGTCCGGAACGTCGGAGAACTCGCTAACAGCCGTTGTCCAGATTTCGTCCAACATCTGCAGTCCTTCACCCTAAATGCCTCAGCACGATAAGGGCGTGCGCTCCAAATGGATGCACATGGGGCTGCAGCTTAAATGCAATTGACGCTGAACCAGCCGCCTACCGATTGGACGGCGCAGCTTGGACCGGCGGCTCCGCCGAAGAAGTCGCGTTCGCTGACGCATAGGAAGACTGCCCGAAGTCCACTGAGCCGACGTCCCTCGAAAGGTCGGGATCAGGCACCGGACGGGAAAAGAGATAACCCTGAAGATCGGTGCATCCGGCAGCCACGAGGAAATCTCGTTGCCCGTCCGTTTCCACTCCCTCTGCGGTAGTACTCAGACCCAATCGATTGCCCAGCGCCACCATTGCCGAGACCACGGCCGTGCCGTCCGACCTTGATCCCAGCAGACGCACGAAGGATCTGTCGATTTTTATTCGGTCGATACCGAACCTGATCAAATGACTGAGCGACGAATATCCCGTACCGAAGTCATCCAGGGCGATTTTCACACCGTATTCACGGAGACGGGTGAATGCCGCTTCCGCCATCTCGTCGTTGGCCAACAGCGCGCTTTCCGTAATCTCCAGCTCCAATCTTTCCGGAGCAAGGCCTGTCTGTTCGAGGACGAACAGTACTTCATCCGCGAATTCAGCCCGCGAAAGTTGAATGGGCGACACGTTTACCGAAACGAAGAGCCTATCGTCCCATCGCATCGCCTCAGAACATGCCGTGCGAAGCACATATGTGCCTAAGCGGTGGATGAGGCCCGTTTCCTCTGCGATTTGAATGAAGCGATCCGGGCCGATCAGGCCGCGGTCAGCGTGTCGCCAGCGAACCAGAGCCTCCGCCCCCGAAACAGGGTTTTCGCCGTTGGCGGAGTGAACAGTTTGATAGAACACTTCCAGGCCGACGCCGCCGTCTAACCCGTCCCTATCCAACTCCAGCCGGTCGACGACTTCTCGGAGTTCGACTTTAAGCCGCTCCCGAGAACGGGCGCCCATGTCCATACTCTCCGAGAACTCGACCGCACGTCCTCGGCCGGCCGACTTTGCCTCGTACAGCGCAACGTCGGCTGCATGGAGGATTTGGGTGGGTGTCGAATCCGAATTGCTTACCCGCGCCACGCCTATCGAGCAGCCGATGTTGGCGAAAGCCTTGCCCCCCAACAGAGGGAAGGGGCGTCGGAGTTGCGCTACGATGGATTCACAGACGGCCAACGGATCCCGGCCGTTGCTCTCTCCGCTCGGCAGCAGCAGAGCGAACTCATCGCCTCCAAGTCGTGCCAGGGTATCGCCGGGACCAACGTGATCGAGCATGCGGCGTGCTACCGCCTGAATGAGTTCGTCGCCCGCACCATGACCAAGGCTGTCGTTGACCTTCTTGAACCTGTCCAGATCGATGAGCGCTACTGCGGCCCCCTCTCCGGCAACGATATCTTGTAGGGTTTCTTCCAACCGTCGAGCAAAGAGGGCCCTGTTAGGCAAATCGGTCAGTACGTCGTGCAGCGAACGGTGGCGAGACATCTGCTCACTGCTGCGAAGATCGGTCAGAGTTCTCCTCAGGACTGAGACCAGCACCAGAATAATGCAGACGATGACCAGTCCTGCTATGCCAAGGGCGGGCAGGATGCCCAAAATGACCCGGGAGCCCGGGAGGTCCGGCGTCCAGATGATGAAGCCGATCGGTTCACCGGTTCGTGTCGCATCTACCTGGTAAGCGACCTCTTCGACGTCAGGGTCGGACATGCGCGAAAAACGCACACCCGTAAGTCCTTGTTCTTCGCGGAAGGCATCGAGCGCGATCCCGTCCACGTACTTATAGGCAAACAGAAAGAGTTTGCGGCCCCCGAGTTCATCACCTGCACCGATAGGAAAGACGCCCGCGATGGACGGTCTGCCCTGGAGCCTCATGAACTCGACTGCTCCGGGACGCGCATCGTTGGACGGCAGGCTGATTTTGGTAGTGTCGACAGCGATGCCGAGCAGCGGCAGCATGAGGGGGCGTATCCACTTGTGGCGCGCTGCCACTCCGTCCTCCGCCGCGAGTGCCAGATCGCCGTTGTCCCAAACCACGAAAGCGTCCTCGAAGCCGAAGGTATCGGTGATGATGCTCCTGAAGTTGGCACCGTCGAAAGCGATGATCTCGCCACTGCCCGTGATGCGGTCGATCGTTGCCGCATAGCCGTTCGCCATCAACTCGAGCTCGTTGGACACGTTCTCCAACTGCTTGGTCAGGCTGCTTTCCACCAGTAGCCGTTGGCGATCATAGGCCGCTCGATCGCTTTCGCGGCCAGCCCAAACCGCCGAAATCAGCACTAGGACCAGCGTCGCGATGCCGCCCACCACCACGAGCGACAGCAGCGCACGCGAGGACGTCGAGAAACTGTTTCTGCGGGTAGTCGAGAACTTCTGTGTCATCTGCGTTTCACAGGTTCGTCGCAAACGATTACGATTTGGTTTTTCGAAACCTCGGCAACGTGCTCTGGGTTAAGGAGAATATTCGCTATTCCATGTTCACCTACCGCTAAGGCCGACCTACCGATCGGCTCGGGAGGAACAACCGACTTGAAATTACTCGCAATAATACTGCCGGCTTTGATGCTCTTAGGCGCAGCCGCGGATCAAACACCTGTGGCCGCGCAGGAGCCGGAACTCAAAGTTGCGGTAGAAGGAAAGTTTCCGCCGTTCAACTATGTCGACGCCAACGGTATGCTCCAAGGGTTCGACGTCGAGATCGCCGACGCACTATGCCGAAACATGAAGTCTCGATGCACTTTCGTCATGCAGGACTGGAACGACATGATTCCGGGCCTCCTCGACGGCGAGTACGACGCTATCGTATCCTCGATGTCGATGAGCGAAACTCGCCGCCAGCAAGTCGATTTCACCGAGCGCTACTACAACAGCCCCTCCACGATGATAGCGCCGAAAAACTCAGGAGCGGGCATCGACAAACCGGCGGACCTGCGCGGAGTCCGTTTGGGCGTCGCTTCCTCGACAAGCCAAGAGGCCTATGCTCGGCAACACTATCCAGATGCAGAGATCGTTATCTTCGAGTCTTCACCGGCGCTCTACGATGCATTGATCGAGGAGCAAGTCGATATCGTATTGGAAGACAAGCTGGCCGCCTATGATTGGTTGAGCAATACGCGGGCTGGTCTATGCTGCCAATTCAGCGGCGAAGACATCACGGATGCCCGGTTCTTCGGCGAGGGCGCCGGGATAGCTATCCGAAAGCAGGACGATGCTCTGGAGGCGCAGCTCAACGAAGCACTCGACGCGATCATGACCAACGGCGAATACGACATGATCAACGCCAAATACTTCCCGTTCAGCATCAGATGAGCCTGCCCCGATCATCGAGGTCCAGGATGGGTATTGCGGAACACACAACTAGACTCCTATGGCGTCATCGTCGCTCGCACCCGTCGCAGCAACTGGTGGGGCGGCGTTATGGCCGCCGCCCCACAGGGTTTAGAATTCGCTCCAATCTTTCGAAATCGCCGCGTTGCCGTTTGAAAGGTAGGTTTGGGTAGCTCGCCTGATCCCTGCCGGCTTGATGGCCGGAACCGGCCGGGGTACCTGGGACGAGGCTCTTGCGCCGTTACCGGTGTTGAAGACGGTAACGATATCGTCCAGCGCGCCAGCTTGGGCTTCCGTCTGTTCGATCGACGCGTTCATCTCTTCCACCAGAGCGGCATTGTGCTGGGTCATCTCGTCCATCTGACGGACAGCGATGTTGACTTCCTCGATCGCGGAGGCCTGCTCTTGGCTTTCCCGCGCGATGCCGTCCATCAGTTCATTGTTGGACCGCGCTGCTTCCAACATGGCAGACAGACGTGCAGCCGCCTCCGACACGAGCTTGGAACCCTGTCCAACTTCGGTCGCCGATTGCTCGATCAGCACTTTGACATCGGCGGATGCAGAGGCGGCCGATTGCGCGAGGCGACGAACCTCGACCGCCACGACTGCAAACCCCTTGCCGGCATCGCCGGCACGCGCCGCTTCCACCGAAGCGTTGAGGGCCAGCAAGTTGGTCTGGAACGCGATGTCGTCAATCAGGCCGATGATATTGGAGATCTTTCCGGAGCTGATCTCGATTGCGGTCATCGCGGCATTGGCCTTTTCCATCACTTGGCCACCCTGCTCCGCGGTCTGGGTCACCTGCGCAGCATTGACGCTGGCGTCCTTGGCGCGCCGCGAGTTCTGCAATACTGTAGAGGCAAGTTGCTCCATCGTAGCGGATGTCTCTTCGATGGTGGCCGCTTGCTTGGTGGTGCGTTCGGACAGATCATTGGCACCTGCCAGGATTTCACCGGTGGCCAACCGAAGAGACCGCGACGTCTTGCGGAGTTGGGTGACCACTTCGCTCAGCTTATCACCGACGGCGTTGGTATCCGTCTTCAGACGGGCGAAGGCGCCTTGGTAATCGCCCTCCATACGCATCGTGAGATCTGTGTTCGCGAGGGCGGTCAGCACTCGACCGGTCTCGTCCAATCCGCGATCGACGGTCGCCACCAAATCGTTGACGCTGCCGGCCAACCCGTTGAGTTCCGGGTCGGGAAACTCGGTCTCGACCCGACGGGTGAAGTCGCCCGCGATCGCGGCGTCGACCACCAGGCCGAATGCGGATTGAAGTTCGCTCATCATCCGCTGGCGGTCGCGCTGATCGGCGACGATTCGAGCCGCTTCCGCTTCCGTCATCTGACTGATCTTGAGACCGTTTTCGCGGAACACTTCGACCGAGCGGGCCATATCGCCGATCTCGTCGCGCCGTGTCATCCCCTCGAGGTGAATGTCGAAGTCGTTGTCGGCGAGACGGACCATGTCGGCATTCAGCTTGCCGATCGGTTTGCTGATGGAGCGCGCGATAAGAACACCGATGACCAAAAGCAATAATGTGATGCCGAACGCGATGGCACCGCTGATCATGGCCGCTTCGCCGAAGATCGCGTCGACCTGCGTGGTCAGGACGCCCGATGCGATGGTCCAACCCCAGGGCTGGAACGCCTGCGCGTAACTGACCTTGTCGAAAAACCCACCGTCGGGCGATTTGAAGAGATAGTTGACGAAGGTGGAGCCGTTAGCCACGGCATTCGTCACCATTTCCTTTATGTAGAGCTTCCCTGCACCGTCTTCCTCTATCGAGCGGTCGCTGCCCTGTTTTTCGGGTTTCGTCGGATGCATCAGCATCACCATGTCGAAGGTATCGACGAACACGTATTCGTTGCCTTGGTATCGGAAGCCCCGGAGCGTTTCCAAGGTCAATGACTTGGCCTGATCTTCCGTAAACTCGCCGGCCTGGGCCCGGTCGTAATAATTCTGAGCGACGCTTGTCGCTCCCTGCACCACGCTCTGGAGCTCGGTTCTTTTGAAGGCGTCCAAATTCTCGCGCAGCGTATAGAGTTGATAGGCAAGAACACTGGCGAAGCCGATGGCGAATACGACGATCAAGGCATAAAGGCGCCGGGCGATGCTGCCAGTTACAAAGTTAGTCACATTGGCTCCAAGTCGAATGAAGCCTTGGCCTATGCGAGGTAAAGACAGGCCGATGAGGAGCCTGGTTCCTAGCTTGGGCGAAGGCGGTATAACGTACGGCGACCTTCACTCAGCCCGGGCACTGCAACAAAGCGGGAATTCGTTTGATCGAGAGCAACCTGCCGTGTTTTGGTTAATTGCTGGTGTGTGGACCGTTGGTGCTACGTGATCGCATACCTTTGAAGCGGCAACGGCAGTGCGCGAGGCTCAAGCTTATCCCGGAGCGGCCAGGAACATCACACAATCGTAGCCGGAACCTTGTTCCAGACCAGTAGGTGACCGGGTTCTTCCGCCGCTGAGCCATATCTACTCATGACGGGAGCTTGATGCGGTGTCGACCACGTCGCGCCGGCTCAGCCAGCGGCCCATTTCGTTGATCTCCCTTTCCTGATCCGCGATGATCTGATGCGCCAGCATCGTAACAAACGGGTCCGTGCCGTATTTCAGAGCCACTCGCGCCATGTCCACCGCCCCTTGGTGATGCGGGATCATCGAACAGAGAAAGGCAGCATCAAAGTCCCCGGCGGCAAGGCCACGCATCATGCCGGTATGCATGGGCTCCATCGTGTCGATCAGCGCAGCATGACCCAGCTCCGCCCCGTTTGCCATATGGGCCATGTGCGTCGTCATCTCCGCGCCACCATGCGCGCCGTGGTCTTGGCCACAGATGGCCATGTCCAGCACCGCCTCTTGGCTCCGTGGTGGCTCGTTTCGCACGATGAGTGCGCCAGCAAACGCCAACCCGAGGAGGGCGGCGGCTCCGATCTTGATCACGTCCAATTTTGCTCTCCGAAATCGATCCACGTTTACGGCGGCACTCAATCCCGGTTCGGACCAACCGGTCTTGACCCAGATCAAAAATAGCTCGGCCGTGCATGTTATCGCACAGGCATCGGAAGTTGGCCGAGGCGAATGGAGGCTGAGATGACCAATGCTTGTAAACGTGCCTGGAGGGGACGATGGGTCCATCCGCGGCTCATGATCGCAGTAACGTCCGTTTTGGCCGTTTTGATCCCAGTGCCCGCTTTCGCCCACGTGAAATGGTTCGCGCCCTATGTCGTCGGCGCCAGCCCCGCTCCGCTTACCGACATGCTGACCAATAGCTGGTTCTGGCTCGGGCTCGCCTTGGTCATGGTGTTTTTCGCAATGACCGTACTGTTCGAACGTTACCCGCTGGGTGAAACGGCGGCCGCTTTGATCGACAGGGGGACCGCCCCGCTATGGGCCAGGTCGGACGACTTCATGCGCGTGGTGATCGGCGCCTTCTTCGTCGCCATCTTCGCGGTCGGCGGCGTCTACCTGACGCCTGACCTGCAGACGCCCAACGAGTGGGTGTCGTGGCTCCAGCTGCTGGTCGCGGCATTCGTGTTCTCGCGCAAGACCATGCCGTTGGCCGCCGCCGGCATCATCGGCCTCTGGGTCATCGCGCTCCGCGACTACGATCTCTTCCACCTGCTCGACTACCTGGCGTTGGGTGTCGGCGTCGCCGGATACCTCGCACTTGCCGCCTTCCCGGGCAGCAAATACCACGATAAGCGCTTCCTTGTGCTGCGCTGGGGTGTAGCGATCGCCTTGATGTGGTCGAGCCTTGAGAAGTTCGCCTATGCGGAATGGTTCTATCCCTTGGTCGAGGAACGCCCCTTCCTGACGCTAGGCATGCCCCGCGACCCCTTCATCCCGATGGCCGGCGTCGCCGAGTTCACCATGGGCTTCGGCCTGCTGTGGACGCCTCTCGTCCGCAGGCTGTCGGCGATCTCGCTGCTGGTGATCTTCACACTTGCGGTCTACCCGTTCGGTCGCATCGACCTCGTCGGCCACGCACTGATCATGGGAACGTTGATACTGATCGTTGCTGACCCGACGCATCTGACGCCCGCAACCAATCGGGGCTGGCAGGCCGTGATCAAGGTGCCCGCCGGATTGTTGGTGGCGATGGTCGTGATCGGCGGAGCGTACTGGGGACTGCATGGCGTGTTCTACGGTAATGCATCTGATGTAGTTCCACCTGCAGCTGAGCGATTGACCCATCTGCCCAACGCCGAACATCCGCATACGGAGATGACAGTGACTGGCCGATAGCACGCTAATCAAGTTCAAGAGGCGGTAAGCGTACTTTGCCGCCTCACGACGTTCCGGTTCCCCGGGACCTAAGCGTGCCGCCATCTTGCGGGTGACCACTGAAGATGGCCCGGCTATGCCGCGGGATCGAACGTCTGCTTTCAGGTGGACTGCGAGGCGTCACACCGCAGCAACGGGGTCAACGGTAGACCGGCGGCTTCGGGGTGGGTTGCGGACTGTCCGCTTTTGGTCGGCTGGCTCCATCAACCGGACATTGTGCAAGAACGGCGTTTCCAATAGGCACCGGCGCACCTAACCCTCGGACGGCGTGCTCCCCATCTCGCAAGCCAGTGCCACTATTTCGGAGCCATCGCCCGAAGAACGCCTTCTGCCTGGGGCGTTCCACCCATACAGCGCAGAAAGGTTTCAACATCGGATTCAGTCGCCTGCCCGCCTGAACTCTCATTCGGTTCATGCCGGATCGAAGCTCCCGCGACGCCATGAACAAGAAACCAACGATCTCCGTTCGAGCTGCGATAGATTTCCGCGGGCATTTCCCCTTTGTGGCTTTCCAGCACCGTGTCGTCATGCACGATAACTTCGACTTCCATTCGCTCGAAGGCATTGCTCGGGCCGACGAAGGCGCCAGCCGCGGGAACCGCCTGGGAGATGACCCTGGCGACAGTCGTCGGGATCAGACCAGCGCTCCCCATGGTGCCATTGGTTGGGTCGAACGCTATCCACCCTGGCCCGGGAACGAAGATTTCCGCCCACGCGTGGGTCGCGCCAGCTCCAACAGTATGAAGACCGTGAGGCAGTAGGTATCCTGATACCAAACGTGCGCCAAACCCTAGAACCCGCGCGGCTTCCACCAGCAACACAGACAGATCGCGGCATGATCCATAGCCACGTGAAACCGTATGTGTCGGCGACTGTGTACCCTCGTCCTCCCGGCTCTGATACCTGATCTGGCGATGCACCCCGATGTTGAGGTCCTTCAGAAGGGACAGGGTGTCAGTGGGCGTCGGCGCCACAAAGCCTTTTGCCCATTGCCCCAGATAGTCATCCGTTTGTTGCGGGACTGCCAGTGACCCAAGGTCGGTCCAGTCCTCTGGAGCATATGAAAAGGGATAGGCGATGGCAGAAATGTCAATGTTGAACACCGGCCACGCTGGCGCACTCAGCTCGACCACGGCGGTACTTTCAATCGTAAGGCTGTCGGAGCTTGTGCTGAACTTTGCTGTGGCCACCTCGTTGCCGAACACATCTCTCGACCAAGTCAATTCGGCAGCGGGAGTGCAGACGATATCGTGGGTCAAAAGCCTAAGCTCGCGCCCCTCACGCGGTCTAAGTTGCAAGCGGTGTGGCAACAATTCGACCGGGGCCGAAAAGCGATAAGTCGTGCGATGGAGCAAATTTAAGGTCGGCATATGCTCGGATCCTTTGAAGAGCCTCAGTTCACTGTCCAGCCGAAGGGTTCACTGAACTCGCCTTCTGCCGACAGCGATCTTGAAGAGGTTCTCCACGTTGGAAACCTCAACCTTTACAAAATCGCTGGGGGACAGATCCGCCTCATCGACGACGCGCTCTACGGCCTCCCTCTGGGAGCGCACACGATAGAGAATGGGCCCCTTTTCGTGTGGCAGACATGAGATAACTTCGCATGGCCCGGAGGGCCTATTGCTCAGACGGGGCGCGGAGCGCAGGTCCAGCATTTGTCCGGCCGTGAAACGGTGCAGCATGATTAACTCCTTGTCGGGAAGAGCGCTCATCGCGCTCTCCAGTTATTTAGACCAACTGCAGACTGGCCGCAGAATCTCGACCGTCTCGACCGTTTTCGAGCTCGTGCCTAACCTCCTGCCCATCATCGGGAGAGGCAATTCCGGCGCGCTCCAAAAAAAGCAGTGAAGAGGACGAAAGCGCCGCGGCCGGCTTGGTCAGTGACATAAAGCCGAAGCCTTTGTTGGAATTGTAGAACTTCACATAGCCGGTGTTCATCATGTCGCCTTTGGATATCCGCTCGAAGCAACGCAAACGAGCTCTTGTCCTTCCAGCCGGACGCTGTGGAGGCCTAAAAGTTTGCAAATCGCAGGAAAAGCCAAGCAACCGGTGGTACCGGCAGGATGAGTTCAGCCACCTGAAGGCAATAAACGCTACAAAACAGTCTACCTCAATTGAGTTTAATCCAAGGCCGGTCCTGGAGATGGAGCATTAGCATGGCTTGCGATCGATAAGGTCTCCCCCTCTTTTCGGCTTGGTTTTTCTACTGATGACCAAGGCAATGCCGTCAGCGGACGTCTCACGGGAAAGGAGATACGCAGATGAGGATTTCACTAGTGCTTTTGCTTGGGTCCGTATTCGTGGCGCCAGCGGACGCCCAAGACTTCAATTACGTGCCCGGATGGGTCAACACTTACAACCACTCGCAGGTAGGAAACTCGGCTGAGCCCCCTGGATTGCAGCCTTGTCGGTACGACATGCTACCACGCAGCGAGCAGCGGCGGCTGCATGAGCAGGCAACCGCGAAGGTCGAAGAATTGGGCGAGGAAGCCGCTGCGGCTTGGATTGATCGCCAGTCGGAGTCTGTGATCGCGCAAATGGTTGAAGCGGGCAAATGTCGCGCCGAATGAGCACCGTACTTCGGAAAGGGGTTTTTGCACCCGCTTGGCCTGTCTGCTCCTGTCTGGAAACGCCCATGTGGTCGAAATGCCCCCGCTGGATTTGCATCACGCCAATGAGCAGGGACGACCGCTTTTTTTGAGTCATAAGCCGCTCATGAATCCGTAAATCAGTTCCGTTGTTCAGAGCGTCGAATGCAACGTTAGTTCCAGACGGTCAGTCATCGGATGCAAATAGCTTGAATCGAAGAGACCAAACTCTGCCAGTGCCTGCCATTCGGGAATGGTCACCCACCCGCTTTCGAACTTGATCAGATTACGAACTCGCAGTTCCTGTAACGTTCGGTTCGCATGGACAGCTGAAGTTCCTAGCATATCCGCTAAGTCAACCTGATTGACAGGCAACGGAAAGCTCCACCCTTCGGTCAAGCCCACTATGAAAGATCTTACGAAGAGCTCACAAAAGAGGTGCGCCATGCGGGTCGGCACCTCGGCCTGTCCGATCATAAGCATCCAGGCGCGGAATGCGGCTGCATCGATCAGCGTGTCCCTCCACAAAAGATCGGTCAAAGAGGGTGAGGCACGCAAGATTTCTCGAATTGCATCATGCGGAATCAACCCAACCTCGCATCGGGTTGTAGCCACCAGACTATGATCCATGCTTGGCAAGTGGAGACTGTGGAGGTCCGGCATGTCGCCGGGCAAATGCAAGGAGAATATCTGCCTGCGTCCGCTCGAAAGCACTTTTGTTCGATGGACCAGGCCGTCAACGACAAGACAACAAGAGGCTGCTGGTTTGCCCTCAGGCACAATCTCCTGACCTTTAGTTAGTTGGACCATGCGTATTGGGAGTTGTTTAAGCACTTCCCTGTGCTGATCGGTCAAGTGTCCGATCGCACCCAAGCGGCGCATCAGTCTCTCAATCGCTGTTGCCATGGCGGTGTTTCAAAGCCCTATTCGATAACCCAATCCCAGCCATGAGCTTAGAGCCCAAACCGCCTCTTATGGAAGTGAACAGGCATGACGCAACCATTGAACCGCCCAATCCTTGGTGGTGGGTTAAAGGAGAGGTCAATGCCGCTATTTTTCTTCGACGTGCTCGAGGTCGACGGCAGCGTTACGACCGATACGACCGGGGTTGATTTGAGCTCTCCGGAAGCTGCCAAGCACCAGGCGGACCTTGCTTTGGCTGAAATTACCGCAGCCGAAATCATTAAAAGCGAAGACTTCACCATCCGACTACGTGTCCGCGATCAGAGCGGTGCGGAGATCAATTGCCGGCACGTCACCGTCTCGCAAACCTCCTTTGGCATGTGACTGCTTAGGCCAGCACTCGAGAACCTATCGGGACTTTCACCACACCTGGCACCGTTCGCTAGCTCAGTATGCACGTCGAAGTCACAGCAGTCTCTTCCTACCCGTTGATGGCACAAGAGTTTCATCATTAAGCATACTGATCAACATGGCGATTAGGCCCTTAACTTCCGCCGCGGAACAGATATGTTGCAGCGTGTACAACCTAATGTGTTTGCGACACGAACATCAGTCGCATTTTCAGTTCGACCAACTTAACCCGCCTCGGCGGGTTTTTTTGTTTGGTGGCAGTCGACGCATTCCCAGGAACGGACGTTGTAAATCCCGTTAGCTGGAAGGCCTGGGATACGCCTGCCTGTCGCTAAGCGCCAGCTGAAGGTGAACAATGTGTCTGAACCAAATCCGCTAACATATGTTATGTTAGCTTCTTTTAGCTTTTCAGAGCACCGCCCTATCGCTCGCTGCGAGGTTAGTAACGATATGTCCTCAGGATCTCCCTATGTAATACTTGTCGTAGAAGACGAAATTATTATCCGAATGGACATGTGTGACTATTTGGAATCCGTCGGTTATGAAGTTCTTGAATGTGCAAATGCGGACGAGGCTATTTATCTCTTTGAGTCCGGTCAGAAAATCGATTTGTTAATAACGGATATCGACATGCCGGGGTCAATCGACGGCCTCAGACTGGCCGCTGCCGTTGCAGACCGATGGCCCCCGGTTAGAATAATCCTTTTGTCCGGGAGACTGCATGTGAGTGAGGCTGAAAGGCCCGCTGGCAGCCACTTTATCGGAAAGCCCGCTAGTCACTGGAGCCTAGATCGATCCGTCGCCGACATCCTACAATTCAACAATGGCTAAGAAACCCACCAATGATCTGGATGAGGGCACTGATTGATCTTCGTCTCATTCTAATCGTGATACGCGGCTATCAGAAGTCGCTCAGCTGGAATCTCCAAGAAAGCCGATACGCAATCCAACCAGGATCTCGACCGGCACTATTTCCGTTACCGCCTTACTGACATGCAAAGTGCGAAGCGGCGCCTGCAACGGAGACATTACAGGCGCCATTCTTCGGAGGTTGCGCGACTACGGATGCGCGCCGTTCAAAATATTGGAAACAAGCTACCTCGACTAGAGCACCGGCACCACACCACATAAAAAGCAACGCTGTTCCGGTCAGGATAACCCCCCGGCCAATTCCCGATTGGTCGCTGCAAATCGCTAAGGCGAACTAGCGGTTCCGATCCCTTGTCTCCTCGACCTTCTTGTATAGCCGCACCACGTTGATTGGCTCATCTGCAACACGCTGCCAATACACCTTGGCAGCCAGGTCCTTGGGGGCGCCGCTACGAACCAGTTCCAGTCCGAGAACCTCCTTGGCAGCCTTCTCTGGCGATTTGCCGGTGACCTTTTTCTCGGTTGTGTTCTGGGCGTCGCGCAAGTCGACGACCCGATATTCGTTGGTCATCTCAAAAAACTCCGTTCAAGCCAAGCTAGTCAGCCAACGGGATATCCTCACCAACATGGGTTAAGCCGCTGGCGCCACGAAAAGTCGTGAGGGCTCGAACAGTGCGGCTTTCATAGCAGGCTTACAGATGCGGTTTGGCTCGTTAGGCGCGGACGATCTTGTCATCGCCTACCAAACGCAGGTCGTACTTAGCCTTGAACCAATTTGGCCGGTTCATACCCTCACTTCGTCTCCACCTCGTTCACGGGTGGAGTATGTCGCGAAAAGAAGCCCAAGAAAGAAGAGTGACACCAAACACACCACCAGCCAACCGGGGATTGGGCCCGTCGAGGCTTGGGCGACAAGTGCCGCGAATGGTCTTTGTGGATCCAAATGTACGCCGGTCTGCAAATCAGGTGAGGCGATTTTCAACACCCAAGCGACAAGCAGGATCAGATACATCCAGATGTAATTTCTACGCAGCCTCCGGCCCATCGACCTCCAGAAGTTGATGCGGAATTTGGGGTGACGAAGATCTTGGGCCAACATTTCAAGCCATGGCCCTGGATCCGCATTGGTGTCGGGCCCGAAATACTGACCGAAATAATGACGCTCAAACTGACGGACGCGCATACGATATACATCGAAGAACCTGTACCGCCTCGCCTCAACGCCAAGAAGCAAGGACACGATGACCATAGCGAACAGCACCAATCCATGATGTGCCGTCGGTGTCGATAAGGTGACGGACAGCATCGCCGCAACAACCGTGATGGCCCAGTTCGTAGTCAAGTCAAGGCGTGATCGCCACGCATTCAGCCTACTCATTTCGGCCCGATTGTAGTGAACCAGAGCTGTCGTTGATTCCGAGCCCGACCTCGGTAGCGATGGTGCGAACCTTGATCGCGCATCATTCTCGTCTGACGATTTCATCAAGCACCTCCCGTACTCCAGCACCTACCCAATAGCACAGTCGGGTCGAGGCCATTGGGACGTTCGCTTTTGAGAAATTTCAACCGTGCTTGAAATGGCCGTAATGGGGTCGCCATGTGCCCGGCGGAATCGGGGTAGTCCACGGAGTGTCCGCTACTAGCGGAAATCTGGCAAAAGCGGACATTCATCTTGAGAGCGTTACTTGCATAGTGTTCTGTCCGCGACCTCATGGCCGCGATCGGCGTGTCTAGCACATTGGCCATCCTCGCGCTGCTGATCCCGCCACAGAACGTGGCAGGACCGTCCGACGCGCCATCGGACGAGGCGGGGGGAGGTTTAGTGCCCAAACGCACCCCTTGTGCCGCTACAACAAAATTATCGAAAGGTGCTTGAACGCTCCAACGGCGTTCTTAACTCCTCCCTGTCGAAGTGATCGACACTGAACCCCCTGCGCTATGGCGCGCTGTGATTTGGTGGAAATTGCAAATGGAACAACAGGAACTCATCGCCCCCTCGCTGGTCTATGTGACCGACACCTGGAAACCGGACCTCGCTCGGTTCCGGCAGGAAGTCCAGGAAGCTAGAGAAACTGGTGTCGGCGACGGACTGACGCTCGCCGAGATGGAATGCAGTTTGGACTTGATTGACGCGGATCTGGTCGCGCTCCTCGCTGCACGCAAATCAGACCAGCGAACCCTTAAGTCCATTGAGGAGACTACAGCTCTCAAGGCTGAGTTGGCTGAATTGATCAGGGTAATGCGTCCCTACTGCAGGGACTAACAACCTCGCCCGACCATTATTGGATGGTCGGGCTGACGTTATCGGTTTTGAGCAAGTTTCATGATCAGCGGAACTGATCCAGGCTTGGATCTGAGTTTGGCGGCTGACAGCGTCGCTCGCCTGCGGTCCTTACCAAGTCCGACAAGTATGCTCTCAGATTCCACGCTTACTCGGAAACTCCCACATATTGGGCAATCATAGCGCGTTTCTTCGTTCGATATTTGAAACGAGTCATTACCAATGCGGCAAATTGGGCATACCGAGCGGTTGATCAACCAACACCTCCATCGACGCTTGGATAGCCAATTTGTTCACGAGCTCGGTCGTAAGGCAATCAGCTCGTTGACAAGGTCGTTAGGTAATTCAGTCGGATTGGCGCTGTCTTCATACACACGAAATATACCTTTGAATTCAATGCCGACCCCCTGGAGCCGTAGCACGCAGTCTTCAACGCTGGCGCCTTTCAGACCATGACCCACAGCACCGGCGCCAAGACTTTGAATGTACTCAGCACGAGACGTCCGGTGGCACTCAAGATATTCTGCGGCAGTCATTTGGCTCTCCAATTAGCCCTATGAAGTAGCATTGATGTGATCGCTGTGGGTCTGCAAGGGTGTCGCACCTTACAGACCTAGACGTACCCCGCTGGCCGTGCGCTTAGCCTCAAGCTGCCGACGGAGGCTGCGGGCGTTCGAAGTCATTCTGCGACACCAGCAGCACTGTCAACGCCTGACGTCGATCTCCTCGAGTGCGCCAGGTAATAGACTGGCCGGCCCGGAGCCCAATCAAAGCGGCGCCCACTGGGGTCAGCACCGATATCTTCCCTTGGGAAATGTCGGCATCCTTTGGGTAAACGAGCTGGACGGTCTTAGTCTCATCTCCGGCCCTGAAGGACACAAGCGAGCCCATTCGCACGACATCGAGCGGAAGCTTGCTCTCCGGAACGACGGTCGCCCTTTCGAGCTCGTAGAGAAGCTCATCGGCGTCATCTGCGGTATGGCCCACTCCGGCCATAGCAAGCCGAACCAAAGTTTGGTGATCGGTGGTGCAAAGGGTGATTTTGGGCGAGAGAATATGATCGGCAAGCGATCGGACTTTAGACATGACTGTTCCTTCCCATCCATGCGGATGGGGCTGACGGTTTATGAGTGTGATGATGACGCCGAACTGACAAAGCAGTTTGCCCTAGATCGGGCGGCGCCAAGCTCGCGGACCTAGGGCAGTGTTCTTGCGGCGGTTCGCGACCGCAGCGTGCTCGTCAGTGCTGCCAAGAGAATAGTCATGGCTGGAAGGTAGGACATGGGGCAGGGAAGTCAATATGGCGCTCAGACCCGCGAACGCTGCCAGCCGGCTGCGCGAGCCTCAGCTTCAGAGCAGAACCAGCGTTCGCCATGGGATGCGCTAATCTGAGTGTCGTTATAATACTTCTGCCCGAGCACGTGATAAATCTTCTCGCCTCTCGTGTTGATATTGCCCTTGATGACGCAGTCGCCGCTTTGCG